>JALYXB010000097.1 GCA_030947305.1 Actinomycetota bacterium
GACGAATGTGTTGCCGGTCAGCCGGCCGGCGGTGCCCCGCCCGGCCAGCCGCGGCAGCCCCCACACCAGCACGGCACCGGCACACATCCCGATCACCCAGGGCAGCAGGTCGCCGCCGAGGTTGGCATGGATCATCACCAGCGCGTTCGACTCGCGGAAGCTGAGTCGATCGAGTAACCAACGGCCGGCCGAAGTGGTGATCGGCACCATCACCAGGGTCATCATCGCGATGATCGGGGTGACAATGCCGAGCTTGCGCCTGGCGGCCGGCCAGGCAGCCGACAGCACGATCAGCAGCGCGGCCACCGGTACGAAGACCACCACGGCATGCACCAGCAGCAGGTGGGCAGGCAGACCATTGATGACGTGAATCATGGGCATGTCCCCAATGCAGTTGTCGAATCGTCGCAAGATAGTTGGGTACAGCTGCGCGAAACGGGCGCTGCCAATGGAGACGACCGGCCGGGTAACCTGGTTCGAGCATCAACGCAATCCGAGCCGGGACTACTGGGCAATGGTCCAGAAGGAGAGCCGTGAAGAGCAGGTACGTGTTCACCGCGGGCGTCGCCCTTGGCGTCGCGGCCACTCGGCGCACCCGCCGGGCGAAGGCGGCTGCCAAGGAAGCGCTGAAGGCGAAGCTGACCCCGTCCGTGATCGCCGCCGACGTGGCCGACGCGATCGCGGAGGTGGGCAATGCGATCGGCTCTTTCGCCTCGGATGTCAAGCAGGGAGCGGCGAACCGCAGGTCGACGTATCGTCCGGTTGTCGAGAGTTCCACCGGCTCGCTGATGTTGCTCGCTCCGGAGAAAATGCCGCCGGCGACCTCCGCGGCTCAGGCGGCTGCAACGATCAACGCGGCGGCTAGCCAGCGGCAGGATCGTCGCTCCGCCTGACCTCATCGGTCGGCTGCCGGAGCATCGCCTGCCGCGCCCCGCGTCCAGTCCGACCAGGGCACCCCTTCCCGGGCGCCAGCTTGCCGCTGTTGCTGCGTCCATCCATCCGGGAGTCGAAACATGCAGACCCATGAAATCCGCCGCCGGTTCCTCGACCATTTCGAGCGCGCCGGGCACACCGTCATGCCGTCCGGTTCGCTGATCAGCGAGGACCCGACCGTGCTGTTCACCATTGCCGGGATGGCTCCGTTCAAGCCGTACTTCCTCGGGCAGGCGACTCCGCCGTTCGACAGGGCGACCAGTGTGCAGAAATGCGTCCGGACGCTGGACATCGAGAACGTCGGTGTGACCACCAGACACAACACCTTCTTCCAGATGGCCGGCAACTTCTCCTTCGGCGACTACTTCAAGGCCGGCGCGATCGAACACGCCTGGGAACTGGTCACTGGCGGCCAGCAGGACGGCAACTACGGCTTTGACCCTGACCGCATCTGGGTCACCGTCTTCGAGACGGACGACGAGGCGATCGCGCTGTGGAAGGACATCGCCGGACTTCCGGAGGAACGGATCCAGCGCCGCGGCGTCGAGGACAACTTCTGGGACATGGGCGTCGCCGGTCCGTGCGGCCCTTGTTCGGAGATCTACTACGACCGCGGCCCCGAGTTCGGTGCCGAGGGCGGACCCGTAGTGGACGAGGACCGCTACCTGGAGTTCTGGAACCTGGTCTTCATGCAGGATCTGCGCGGCGATGCCGGCCCCAAGCAGGGCGTGCCGGTGCTCGGCCCGCTGCCGAAGCAGAACATCGACACCGGCCTCGGCATCGAGCGCGTGGCGTTCCTGCTGCAAGGCGTCGACAACGTCTTCGAGACCGATCTGCTGCGGCCGATCATCAACTCCGCCGAGCAACTGTCCGGCCGGAGCTACGGCGCCGATCACACCGACGATGTCCGGTTCAGGGTGATCGCCGACCATATCCGCTCCGGCACCATGCTGATCGGTGACGGTGTGACGCCCGGCAACGAGGGCCGTGGGTATGTGCTGCGGCGGCTGCTACGCCGCGCGGTGCGATCCGCGCGGCTGCTCGGGGTGACAGAGCCGGTACTGCCGACGCTGACGGCGGTGGTGCGCGACCTGATGAGCGAGTCGTACCCGGAACTGATCGCCGACTATCCGCGGATCGAGCGGATTGCCGAGGCCGAGGAGCAGACCTTCCTGAAGACACTCGCGGCCGGCACCAGGCTGTTCGAATCGACTGCGGCGCAGACGAAATCGGATGGTGGAACGTCGGTAACCGGCGGATCGGCGTTCGCCCTGCACGACACCTACGGCTTCCCGATCGACCTGACCCTGGAGATGGCGTCCGAGGCCGGGTTGGCCGTGGACATCGACGGGTTCACCGCGCTGATGGGCGAGCAGAAGGCGCGAGCCCGAGCGGATGCGAAGGCGCGCAAGGGCGGCTTCGGCGACCTCACGGTCTACAAGGATCTGCTGGACAGCGGTGGCCCCACCGAATTCACCGGATACACCGAGCTTGAGTCGCAGGGAACACTGCGCGGGCTGATCGTCGACGGCCGACGGGTGGCCGGCGCGCAGGCAGGGGACATTGTCGAGGCGGTATTGGACCGTACCCCGTTGTATGCCGAGTCCGGCGGCCAGGAATCCGATGCTGGCGCGATCCTCGGGCCGAATGCGACGGCTGACGTTCTGGACGTGCAGAAGGTGAACCGCCAACTGTGGGTGCATCAGGTGCGCATCACCGACGGCGAACTGCGCGAAGGTGAGTCGGTGATCGCCAAGGTCGACCCAGAATGGCGCACAGGGGCAAGACAGGCGCACTCCGGCACCCACGTGGTGCATGCGGCGCTGCGGCAGGTGCTCGGGCCTGATGCGCTGCAGGCTGGTTCCTACAACAAACCGGGCTACCTGCGGCTGGACTTCTCGTGGAACTCGGCATTGTCGGGAGCCACCAAATCGGAGATCGAGGAGGTGGCGAACCTGGCGGTCCGCAGGGACCTGCCGGTCACGGTCAAGTACACCTCGCTGCCCGAGGCGAGGCAGCTCGGCGCGCTGGCGTTGTTCGGCGAGACCTACGACTTGCAGGTGCGGATCGTGGAGATCGGTGGGCCGTGGTCGATCGAGCTGTGCGGCGGTACCCATGTCGAGCATTCCAGTCAGATCGGACCCGTCTCACTGATCGGCGAAGCATCGGTCGGTTCCGGCGTGCGCCGGCTGGAGGCCTTTGTCGGGATGGAGGCGTTCCGGCAACTGGCCACCGAACGGGCGCTGGTAGCCGAACTCGCCGGCATGCTCAAGGTGCCGCCCGCTGATGTTCCCGGCAGGGTCCAGCAGCTGGTGGAACGCCTCAGGCTCGCCGAGAAGGAACTGGAAAAGGTGCGTGGCGCGGCGGTGCTGGCGTCCGCCGGCGCGCTGGCCGATGGTGCCGAACAAGTCGGTGAGACAGCGCTGGTGGCGGCGACCGCCCCCGACGGTGTCTCGGCTGCCGAACTGCGAACGCTGGCCACCGACGTACAGCACCGGCTCGGCGGCAAGCGAGGTGTGGTCGCGCTGTTCGCCGCCGCTGACGCCGGCGTCTCCTTCGTGGTTGCCTGCACCAAGGCTGCGGTGGACAGTGGCACGCGGGCGGGCGAGCTGGTCAAGAGCTTCCTTCCGGCGATCGACGGAAGGGGCGGCGGACGTCCCGAGCTGGCCCAGGGCGGTGGATCCAACCCGGCGGGAGTTCCGGCCGCGATCGCGGCGCTCAAGGGCGCCATCGGGTGACGACGGCCGATGGCACACCAGCCGCCCACTCCGACACGCCGCCGGTGAAGGGTGTACGTCTCGGGGTTGACGTCGGTAGCGTGCGCGTCGGGGTCGCGGTGAGCGATCCGCACGGCATTCTGGCAACGCCGGTGACCACATTGCGACGGGACGGCGCGGGAGCCGACCTTGATGCGCTTGCCGCGCTGATCGTCGAACACGAGGTGGTGGAGGTGGTGGTGGGTCTGCCGAGGACGTTGAGGGGCGCAGACGGCACCGCCGTCACCGCCGCTCGCGACTACGCGACCGCGCTGGCCGGCAAGATAGGTGCCATCCCGTTGGTGTTCGTCGACGAGCGGATGACCAGTGTGACGGCGAACAGGATGCTGGCCGACCGCGGGGTTGACTCACGGTCGCGTCGCGAGATCGTCGACCAGGCTGCGGCCGTGACGATCTTGCAGACCCGGTTGGACGCGCTGGCGGCGCATCGGTGACCGACGACAGCCTGGGGATCTTCGATGCGGGTGACACCCACCCGACCGATGACCCTCACCGGTCTGTCGATGCCGGCGGCCGCGAAAACCGGGCGGACCGCCGGGGGCGTCGGCGGGCACCTGGCGTGCCGGTGTTGCCGCCCGCTGACATCGACAGCGGTGGCATCGACAGCGGTGGCATCGACAGCGGTGACATCGACAGCGGTGGCATCGACGGCGGCGATATCGGCCGGGACATCCATGGCGACGAAGAAGATGACGAGGTCGATCTCGATGCGGTGCGGGCCGCGCTCAGCAGCACCGCTGGTGTACCGCAGGTCGCCCTGCCGGCGCAGCATCGACACAAGTCGGTCATCGCGAGGGACCGGCGCCGACACCAGCTGTTGGCTGCCCGCCGCCGCCGCCGGCGGCGGCGCCGG
>JALYXB010000176.1 GCA_030947305.1 Actinomycetota bacterium
GATCAGCGTCACCAGTTCGTTGCTGGCCTCCAAAAGGTCTGCCCGCCAGAAACAATCATCGTGCAGATCGTCGGCAGCGATCACCTTGCCACCGGCGTCCGTGGCCATCCCGGAGTCGCGCCAGCGCCCGTCACCGCCGAGCCGCACGAAGTCGGTGACGCCGAGCGCCTCCATGGCCGTCGTCAACTCTGCCAGTCGGCGAGGGGCCAAGGCATCCTCCTTGTCGTACCGCAGATGCGCCAGCTCCGGAAGCACCACTTCGCCCATCTCGCCGAGCGTGCAGGTAACCAGGGTGACGGCCGCCCCCTCGGCCGCGCATTTGGCCATCGTCGCGCCCGTCCCGGACGATTCGTCGTCGGGATGGGCGTGCACCAGCATCAGTCGGCGGCTCGGCAGGGTGGTCGTTGCGTCAGTCAGCGTTCCGGTCACCCGATAACGGTAGGCGACGGCACCGACGACCTCGGACCAACTTTCAAGACCAACTATCAGATTTCGTGTGCTCCTAGACTCCCGACCATGAAGAAGATTCTGATCGCCTCGACCGGGGGTGCGGGGCATTTCACGCCGTTGGTGCCGTGGATCGATGAGAGTCTTCGCCGCGGCCACGAGGTGCTCGTGGTGGGTCCGCCCGGGCTCGCACCGACGGTCGAACCGCGGGGGTATCCCCTACGGGTAGGGGCATTTCCGCCGGCCGCAGAGGTCGCGGAGATCTGCGCTCAAGTCGCCACCATGAGGCATGATGACGCCGCGAGTCTCGTCATCGGCGAAATCTTCTGTCGGTTGAATTCTGGGGCTTTGCTGCCGGTGCTGCGTCCGAATTGCGAGGACTGGGCGCCAGATCTGGTGCTCCGGGATCCAACCGAGTTCGCTTCCGCCGTAGCGGCCGAGGAGCGAGGGATTCCCCACCTCCGCGTCGGCCACGGTCTGGCCTCCGGCGAAGCGTGGTCCTTGCAGGTGACCGCCACCTCACCGCAGGAATTCCGACCTGACGTCGACAAGCGGATTGCCGAGTCGACGTACCTCACGTTGTTTCCCGAGGCATTGGACGAGTCACCATTCTTCGATACTCGTCGTTACCGATTGCCGACCAGGCGGCAGGAGCCTGACGGACTACCCGACTGGTGGCCCGGGAACTCGGATCCACTGGTGTATGTCACCTTCGGGACCGTTGTCCCCACGATGCCCAGCATGGTGCCGCTGTACCGTGCGGTGCTGGACGCGGTCGCAGGATTGCCCATCAAGGTGCTGCTCACTGTCGGTCGAGGGCTTGACGTCGCACCGCTCGGAGGGCCGCCGAGCAATGTTCGAATCGAGCGGTGGGTGGATCAGGCCGACGTGATGGCCGATGCGGCCCTTGTGGTTTGTCACGGAGGAGCGGGCACTACGCTGGGCGCCCTGGCGGCCGGAGTTCCCTTGGTAGTGTTCCCGCTGTTTGCCGACCAGGCCGCCAACGCTGCCTGCGTCGCCCACGCCGCGGCCGGTGTGGCCGTCACAGCGCGTGGTGCAGCAGCAGCGCAACGGAGCATTGAGAGCGATGCCGCGGGCTTGCTCCGCACGGCGATTCTCCAGGTTCTCGGCGATCCTGGTTACGCCAGTGCCAGTGCAGAAATCCGGGCCGCCTTCAGCGATCTGCCCCGTTCGAAGACACCTACACCAAGCTCATCCCGGGCGGCCCTGCCGCGTGAGCTTGGTGCTCATCATCAATCGAACAGAGGTACGCTTCCGGCCTATACTGGCGGCTATGAGCACAGCACTGCAGGCCTCCCTTTTCGACGCGGCCGACGAACCGGCACTGCAGCCACTCGACTCCCTGGCGCGCACAGAACTTGCCGATGGGGCGTGGATCGACCACCGATCCGGCTGGTTGACCGGCGGAAATGAGCTGTTCGAGTCGCTGAGCGTGAATGTGCCGTGGAAGGCCGAGCGGCGCGAGATGTTCGAGCGAGTGGTCGATGTGCCACGACTGACAAAATTCTACGAGGTCGACGAGGAACTCCCCCACCGGTTGCTGGTGCGAGCTAGAGATGCCCTCAGCGTCCATTACCACGGCGAACTCGGCGAACCCTTCGTCACAGCCGGCCTGTGCTTATACCGCGATGGACGCGACTCCGTGGCCTGGCACGGCGATCGGATCGGACGGTCGCGCTACTCCGACACCATGGTGGCAATCCTGTCGATCGGGTCGGCGCGATCGCTGATGCTGCGTCCCCGCGGCGGTGGCAGTTCGGTACGTCATTCACTCGGCCACGGAGACCTGATCGTGATGGGCGGTTCCTGCCAACGCACGTGGGACCACTGCATTCCCAAGACCGCGCGCCCCGTCGGGCCGCGCATCTCGATCCAGTTCCGCCCACTCGGCGTTCGCTAGAACGACTATCTGCGGCCGAATCGGGTATAGATCAGGTATGGCTATCGTTCGCGCTCTCGCTCGTCCCATGCTGGCTTCGATGTTCGTCATCGGCGGCCTCGATTCTGTACGACATCCCCACCCCAAGGTGCCGGCCGCCGAGACTGTGGTCGGCACCCTCACCGAGAAACTACCGGGGGTATCGAACACCGCGCAGGTGGTGCAGGCCAATGGCGTCGTTCAGGTGGCCGCGGGCGGGCTGCTCGCGCTGGGCAAGCTGCCCCGGCTCTCGGCGCTCGCACTGGCCGGCAGTCTGGTACCGACGACCCTTGCCGGGCACAGCTTCTGGGCCGAAACCGACCCGCAGAAGCGGGTAACACAGCGGATCCAGTTCTTCAAGAACGTCAGCATGCTGGGCGGCTTGCTGCTGGCTGCCGTCGACACCGCCGGCAAGCCATCGTTGGGCTGGCGGGCCAAGCGAGCCGTCAGTGCGGTCAAGGAAAAGGTCAGCGGTGACGACTGACCACCCCAACGGTCCGCTTGCCGAGCAGCACGGCAACGCTGCGCGACCAGACAGGCCGCCCGCACACGCCAGACCGGAGGGCGTCTGCGATGCAGACGTCGCCGCCCTCGGAAAACTGTCCGAGGCCCTGGAGATCGTGGAACATGCCCGCGGACTCCTGTACGGGTTCCATCGGCTGTCCGGTTCGGCGGATCTCGCGCTGCAGCATGCGGTCGGCATGCTCCGCGAAGGGGGACACGGGGAGCTGGCCGACGACATCGCCCGTACCCTTGTCGGCCGCGACACCGTCGATGGAATGTGGACCTTCCAGCTCGTCGAGTCCTACGACGCCCAGTACTGGACAGTGTTTCGGCAAGTCGAGGAGCACGCACGGCTGAAGCTGGGGGTGGCCGTCCCGCACCTGTACGAGGCGGAGATGAAACACCAGGAGCAATCCGGCACATCGGCCGTGACGACGCACTGAGACCATGCCGCCAACCCAACCGGTTGTTGGGCGGTGCCTTCCGGGCTGCTGGAAAACCATCCGTGGCACCGCCGAAAACGGGCCACCTAAAGACACACGCCGGGCAATCACACCGCCAGCAGGGCCAGCTTCTCGGCCGTGTTCCAGTTTCGAATCGTGCAGTCGACGCCGAGGACCTTGGGCAGGTCGACGTCGCCAAGGCCGGAACCCATGAGTCCGTCCGGACACCAGGCGTAGATGTGATTGCCCGAGGCAGCGACCTGAAACCTCTCTCCAGACAGGGCGGCAAAGGTTTTGACAGCAGCCGCTTTCGGCTTCGCAGAGCAGAACCCGATGAAGTGCCTCGAACCGTCGGGGGCGAATTTCTGGAACGGATCAGCGGTCATCGCCTTCGTCAGCTGATCGGCGGTGCGGACAACCACCGCGACGTCGAACCCGTACCGCTTGGAGATGGCCGCCCGGACGGCCTTCTCGGTGTCGATAGCGCTTTCGTCCGTGGTGACCAGGGCGTTGCCGCTGTTCAACAGGGTCTTCACATCGGTGTACCCCAGCCCGGCCAGCAGCTCGCGCAGATCCGCCATCGCGATCCGCTTGGCCCTACCGACGTTGATGCCCCGCAACAACACGATTTGCCGCATGAAGTCAAGTCTGCCGCATCGGGCGGATGTCGAAAGTTGAGCCGCCCCGGGTGCGCTGCCGCCTATGGGTGACCACAATGACCAGATGAACGACGAAGCGACCGGCCGGCCTAGCGATTTCCCCGCCATCGGCGAGTATGCGTTCCTGTCCGACTGCGAGAGCACCTGCCTGGTCGCGGCCTCAGGTGCGGTGGAGTGGATGTGCCTACCGCGACCCGATTCACCGAGCGTCTTCAGTGCGATCCTCGACCGCTCCGGCGGCTCGTTCACACTCGGCCCCATGGGCGTCTACGTCCCGGTCGCCCGCCGCTACCTGCCGGGCACACTGGTGTTGGAGACAACCTGGCAGACGCCGACCGGATGGTTGATCGTCAAAGATGCGCTGGTGATCGGGGATTGGCACAACCTCGACTCTCGATCGGCGACACACCGCAGGCCGCCCACCGACAAGGACGCCCAACACTGCTTGGTGCGAACCGTCACCTGCCTTTACGGGACGGTCGACCTGACCGCTGCCTGTGAACCGGTCTTCGACTACGCGAGGATCCCGCCGAGCTGGCGGTATCTGAGCGACGACTACTCGCAGCTGGAGGCGACGACCGGTGCGGAGAACGACGGCAATCCGACCCTGAGGTTGACATCCTCGTTGCGGTTCGGCATCGAGGGTCGGTCCGCGGTTGCCCGCACCACCATGCACCCAGGCGACACCCACTTCGCCGCCCTCACCTTCTCCGAGCTGCCGGCGCCGCAATCCGTCGAACAGGCCACCGAGCAGATCGACGCCACCGAGAGGTTCTGGCGACAGTGGTTGTCGCAAGGCAGCTTCCCCGACCATCCCTGGCGCGAATTCCTGCAGTCATCTGCATTGGCGCTCAAGGGATTGAGCTTCTCACCGACCGGCGCACTGCTGGCGGCCGCTACCACCTCCCTGCCGGAAACCGTTGGCGGAGAACGGAACTGGGACTATCGGTACAGCTGGGTGCGGGATTCGACGTTCGCCCTCTGGGGCCTGTACACCCTCGGCTTCAACCGAGAGGCCGACGACTTCTTCTACTTCATCCACGACATCTGCGCCGACGATCCCGATGGCCTGCAGGTGATGTACGGAGTCGGCGGCGAAGCCAACCTCACCGAGACCACGCTTGATCACCTGACCGGGTACGAGGATTCGCAGCCGGTGCGGATCGGCAACGGCGCATTCCGGCAACGACAGCTGGACGTCTGGGGTGCGCTGCTTGATTCCATCTACCTGCACATCAGATCGCGGGACAGGCTGCCGGCCGAGCTATGGCCGATCATCGTCGCCCAGGTGGAACAGGCCGCAACGCACTGGCGTGAACCCGACCAGGGAATCTGGGAGATGCGGGGCGAGCCACAGCATTTCACCTCTTCCAAGATCATGTGCTGGGTGGCTTTGGACCGTGGGGTGCGATTGGCCCGGCTACACGGATCCAACGTCGACGAGGACAAGTGGCAGAAGATCGCCGACGAGATCCACGCCGACATCTTGGCCAACGGAGTAGATTCCCGCGGCGTCTTAGTCCAGCGCTATGGCTCCGATGCGCTGGATGCGTCGTTGCTGTTGGCGCCGCTGTTGCGGTTCCTCCCGGCGAAGGACAAGCGGATCAAGGCGACCGTGCTGGCCATCGCCGACGAGCTCACCGAGAACGGCATGGTGCTGCGCTACCGGGTCCACGAAAGCACCGACGGGCTGACCGGTGACGAGGGAACGTTCACCATCTGCTCGTTCTGGCTGGTGTCGGCGCTGGTCGAGATCGGCGAGCTGGACAGGGCCCACGAGTTGTGCGAGCGGTTGCTGTCGCACGCTTCACCGCTCGGTCTGTACGCGGAGGAGTTGGACGCGCGCACCGGCAGGCACCTCGGGAACTTCCCGCAAGCCTTCACCCACCTGGCACTGATCAACGCGGTGACGCA
>JALYXB010000183.1 GCA_030947305.1 Actinomycetota bacterium
ATCCAGCCCGGCCAGCCCGCCGGCATGACGCCGCCAGCCGGCCCACAGCAGCGCGGCCAGCGCTACCGCTGTCCCGGCGACGGCCGGGTGGAAGGCCTGGTCGACCGTGCCGAGCAGGGCGGCTCCCACTGCCATCACCGCGGGTGCGGCCAATGCCAGCAGCGGGCGGCGGGTGCGCACCGCGACCAGCACCCCGGCGGTGGCCAACAGCAGAGCAGACAGGTACGCCGGTAACAACAAGGTGCCGCTGCTACCGACCGGGGTGGCTACCGTCAGCAGCTGTTTCCACGAGGTGATCACGCCGACCGCGAGCAGCCGGGTGGACTCCCCGGTGGGCAGGACGCCGAACGCCGAACTGCTCGGAACGGCGGCGGCGGCGAAGACCAGATACCCGACCAGCGCAGCGGGCAGCGTGGTCAGCAGCGGCCAGCCCAGCGCGGCCGGCAGGCTGGCAGCCAGCGCACCGACCAGCGCTCCGATGCCAAGGGCCACTACGAATGCCGTCCCACCGTAGGCCGGCCCGAGAGCCAGCCCGGCACCGGCCACCAGGACCGCGATCGCTACCGTGTCCACCAGCATCCGTCCGAGCGGCCGGGTGCTTCTCATCTCGCAGCCCTCATGCCGCCCGCATCCTTCGCAACGCCTTCGGCAGGTCGTCCAGCGAGCCGACGGTGGCCACATCGACCCGGCCGATGGCGCTCAACCTCAGCTTCGCGCCGGCCACCGCCCGGACGGCCACCACCCTGATGCCCACCGAAAAGGCCGTGCTGGCACGGCGAATCGTCACCGCGTCCGGGCCGGCGCCGGTAATCAGCACGGCGACGGAGGCATTCGGAACGGCCGCCGCCGTCCGGCGTCCGGCGACCAGAATCCCGGCACCTGCAGTCGCCTGCAAGGCGGAGAAGGCATCCAGCAGCCGGCGGCCGGACTCGCCACGCAGCATCGTCGGCCCGGCGCACACGGTCACCGGGCGTTCCTCCAGGATTGCCTGCGCCCCAAGGGATGCGGCGGCGCTCACCGCGAGTTCGAAGTCGGCGACGCTGGCGAACTCGTCAGGATCGGTGGACAGTCCCACCGCCAGGTGGGTGCGCCGGGTCTCTTCGAACTGACGCACCATCAATACGCCGGTCTTGGCCGAGCTGCGCCAGTGAACGTAGCGCCGATCGTCACCGGCGACGTACTGGCGCAAGGCGTGGAACGACACGTCGTTGCTGGACAGGTCGCGGGTGGGCTGACCCTCCAGGTCCTTCACGGCGCCGGTCGCCGCTCCCTGCAGGGCGATGGTGCGCGGGTGCACGAACAGATCGTCGGCCCCGGTCCAGCGCACCTGACGGCGCAGCAGACCGAGCGGATCACCGCGGACGGAGGTGGCCGGCCCCACCTTCAGGACGGCACGCCGCGCGGTCGGGATGACGAACAGTTCCTCATGCTCGGCCCGCGCCGGCAGGCTCGGTACCCGGAAAGAGGCGACCGTTACGCCGACAGGCAACTCCATCCGGGAGGGCAGCAGTCGGCGGCTGCCGGTGTTGCGGATCGTCAAGGCACCAGTCGCCCGCTGCCCGGCCACCACCCGCGCCGAGTGCAGGGTGACGTCGACCGAGTAGGCAGACCTGCCTATCAGGAACAGCAGCGCGATCAGCAGCAGCGCCGCCACGGCGGCGGCGGCAACCATGAATTCCTGCCAGTCGGTGACCAGTGCGATCAGCGCGCAGACGGAAAATGCCACCATGGCCAGAACACCGAGTCCGGTGATCGGGCTGAACACCCTACGCAGCGGCGCGGTCGACTCCTGCCACCGCACCGACCACCTCCCGGCGGCGCCGGCCCCGGCGGCCGAGCCGATCGAGTCGCCGACGCCATTTTCGGTGAGCTGATGCTGCTGCCAGTCCGCGTCGGTAGCACCGTTCGCCGCTGCTCGGCCCTGGTGCAGCCCGACAGCGGGTGCCCACGGTGAACGACTGGCGGTGGGTACCCCGGTCCCCTGGCCCGAATGCTCGGCGCTCATCGCCGCCGCTCTGGTGGAGCTACCTCGCCAAGGATGCGGGTCAGCACCGAGGCCACCGTGGTGCCGGAGAACTCGGCCTCGGCGTCCAGCAGGAGGCGGTGCGCCAGCACCGGTTCGGCCAGTTCCTTCACGTCGTCCGGCACTACATAGTGCCGGCCGCGCGCCGCCGCCCAGGTCCGGGACGCTCGCAGCAGCGACAGGCAGCCGCGAACCGACACCCCGACCGTGGTCTCCGGAGTGGTCCTTGTGGCCTCGGCGATCCGCGCAACGTAGTCCAGCACCGCCGGATCGGTGTGCACCGTCGCCGCCAGCTCGGTCATGTCCACCACGGCGGCCGGGGTGATCTTCGGTGACACCGCGCGGATGTGTGCCTTGGTGGTGGCAGCGGCCAGGATCTCGACGGTGGCCGCATGGTCCGGGTAACCCAGCGAGGTCTTCATCAGGAAACGGTCGAGCTGGGCCTCCGGCAGCCGGTACGTGCCGGCCTGCTCGATCGGGTTCTGGGTGGCGATCACCATGAAAGGATTTCCGACGCTGTGGCTGACGCCGTCGACGGTGACCTTGGATTCCTCCATCACCTCCAGCAGCGCCGCCTGGGTCTTCGGCGATGCCCTGTTGATCTCGTCGGCCAGCACGATGGAGGCGAAGATCGGGCCGCGATGAAACTCGAACTCGCTGGTCTTCTGGTCCCAGATGGTGACGCCGGTGACGTCGCTGGGCAGTAAGTCAGGGGTGAATTGGATCCGCGAACTGGTGCCCTGCACCGTCGCCGACAACGCTTTGGCCAGCGAGGTTTTGCCGGTACCAGGGAAGTCCTCCAGCAGCAGATGTCCCTCGCTGAGCAGGCAAGTGACGGCCAGCGAGATGGTCCGCGGCTTACCGAGCACCGCCTGGCCGACGTTGCCGACCAACGACGAGAAGGTCTGCGAGAACCACTGGGCGTGGTCGGGCGTCATGGTCATCAGAGAGGGCTCCTGGTCGTGGATCGACGACGATCACTGGTTGACATAGGTCTGGAACTTGGAGTTCACCGTCTCCGGGCCGGTCAACAAGATCCGGATGGCGTAGTGATCGCCTCGCGCATGATCGCCCGCGTACTCGTTGGAGAACTGAAACGAGTGGCTACCGGCGCTCAATGAAATATTGACATTCGAGGTATAGCTGGCCGAACCGTCGTAGTAGATCTTGGCGTTGTAGCTGCCGCCCTTGAGATCGGTGTAGTTGAACTTGATCAGGTGGCAGCGGATGTAGCACTGCGGGAAATGAGTGGTCGGAGCACCGCCGTAGATTTTGGTGATAGCAGGGTTTTTCGGCGGCGGCGGCGGCGGGGCCGGTGTGGTGATCGAGTCCGTGGCGCTCTTGCAGTCCCTCGGTCCGCTGACGCATAGCTGTGCTGTGCCCCTGACCGTCTTGGAATAGCCCTCGTCCTTGGACCAGGAGCCGGCGTTGACATCGACCGCACGCCCATCGATGGTCATCGTTTTGGAGGAGATGGCCCTGCCGTTCCCGCCCTTGGGCACCGACCAGCTGAACTTCACCGTGTTCCCGCTCCTGGAAGCCTTGACGCTCGGTTGACCAATAGGCCCATAGGGCTGTGCGGTACTCGAATTCGATGGGGCAGAAGTATTCCGCGCCGGTGCGCCGGTGAGTTCGCGCGCCACGAAGGTGTAACTGGTGCCGTTGATTAGCAGCGCTCCGCTGGATTGAGTGGTGGTCTTTCCGCCCTTGCCGACCGCTGCCCAGGTCGCGGCGTTGTCGGTCGAATACTGATAACCGGTGAGCGGCCGTCCGTTCGCCGCACCGTCGGTCCAGCTGAAGCTCACCTCATTGTCGTTGCCATCCTGCTTGACCACCAATGCGGTCGGCGCGGCAGGAGCGTCGTAGGGGGTTGCCGTCACCTCATTCGAAGCCGCACCGTCGGTACCGGCCTTCTCCGCGTTGTGGGCGCGCACCAGGTAGCTGTAGGGGGTGCCGTTGTTGCCGGCCACCGTCACGCTCGTCCTGTTGCCGGCGTCCACCCAGTTCCCCGATCCGGCGATCGCGTACTGGTAGCCGGCGATCGGGCGCCCATTCCCGGCGCCCGGCTGCCAGGCCAAGGTCAGCGCTCCGGCGGCGGCGTCGGCGTCCGCCGTCAGGTTCTGCGGCGCTGCCGGGGGGGCGTACGGGGTAGCCGGCGCGGCCGTGGAATCCGGCCCGCAGTTGACGCTCTTGCCGTCACCGAGGCTGCAGGCGTGCACCCGGAAGTAATACCTGGTGCCGTTGGTCAGCGCCGGCGGCTTGAAGGAGGTGCCGGTGCTGCCGGTGTCCCTCCAGCCGTTGGCCCCGTCGTTGTAGAAGTAGGTCTGGATAGGCCGGCCGTTGTCGGCGGGCGCATCCCAGTGCAACACCACCCGTTTGTCGGTGCCGGTCGCGGTGGCGGACAGGTTCGTCACCTGACCAGGGGCGGTGTACGGGCTGATCGGTGCGGCTGTCGTCGCCGCCGACGAGCCGGCCTTGTTGGTGGCCGTCACGCTGACGGTGTATTTCGCGCCCAGCTTTACCGAAGCGATCGTCGCTTTCAACCGGCCGGTCGGCACATCGATGGAGCCGGACTCACCGGTGTCGGCGGTCCACCTGACGGTGAAGGCAGGCGGGTCGCCGTGGTCTTGGGGCGCCGGCCAGCTGATGTCGATGCGGTCGTTGGTGCCGGACTGGGCCGCCGAGCTCACCGACACCGATGCCGGTGCGTCCGGCTTGGCCGCCGGCACCTCGGAGGTGGTCGGCGACCAGTCCTCCGGATCCGCCGCGGCGTTGACGGCCCGCACCTTCACGGTGTACTGGGTGCCGTTCTCCAGTCCGGTGAAGGTGTGACTGGCTCCGCTGGTGTGCACGGTGGACGACCCGGATGCGGGTGCCGGCGAGATCTGGACCAAGTAGCCGTTGATCGGTGATCCGGTGTTGACCGGCTGGTTCCAACCGGCAGCCAGCTGCCCGTCGCCGAACTTCAACGTCGGCGCGGCCGGCGCCGCCGGGGAGGTGTCGGGGCGGACGGTCGCGGAGGCGGCGGACGACATCGATTCGCCGACCTGATTGTGGGCGGTGACGGTGAAGTGGTACTGGACGTTGTTGGTGAGCCCGTGCAGCTCACACGGCGACGTGCTGCACTGCTGACTGAAGCCGTTGGCCCGCACCGTGTAATGGTCGATCGGTGAGCCGTTGTCGGCCGGAACGGTCCACTGGATCGTCGCGATCTTGTTCCCGCTCTGCAGCATCCGCGGCACGCCTGGGGCATCGGGCCTTTCGGTGACGGTGACGGTGAGGCTGCCCGTCACCGTGCGATCGGGGTCACCGGAGGCATCGGCAACCACGAACGGAACGTTGATAGTGCCATGGGTGCCGGTACTCGGGGTCACGGTGATGATGCCGCCGGCGCTGTACGTCGCCGAGTATCCGGCTCCGTGCCGCACCGAGGCCAGGGTCAGCGGCTTGTCGACCCCGAACGGGTTTGCCGCGCCGGCCAGCACGTTCGACTGCACCGCCACCCCGGCATGGGTATCGACGAACTTGGGGTCGAGCGCGGCCAGCGGCTTCGTCGAACCGACAACGGTGACCGGGAAGGTCGCCGTTGCCGATTGGTGCAGATTGTCGGGGACGACGACTGTGAACGAGGTGGTAGTGCCCTTGGGGGTCGACAGCGGGGCGCTGACCACCAATCGTCCGCCGGTCAGGCCGGCGGTGATGCCGGAGCCTCCACCACTCGGGCCGGTGAACCTCAAGTTGGCCAGCTTGTCCCTGTCATAGGTCACCAACGACAGCAGCGACACCG
>JALYXB010000195.1 GCA_030947305.1 Actinomycetota bacterium
CTGACTGCCGACCGGGTGGCGATGTCCGACGTCGAGGAGTTCGCCGCGTTGTTGGACCAGGCCGTGACGGAGCTGAAGAACACCATCCCGGCCGAGCCACAGCTTGTTCACCGGGCGCAGCGGGCACACCGGAGTACGCCGAGAACAGGGGAACGTGAGTGAGGGTCTACCTACCCGGCACCATCGCGCTGCTGCGGGACCTGGTCGCCAACGGTCAGCTGCACCCGCGGTCGGGCATCGCCTTCGCGGTGACGCAGTCGCTGCGCTCGGAATATCCGGATACCGACGCCGAGGAGCTGGAGTACCTGGCGATGAGCGATGCGGCCCGGGCCAGCCTGCGGCTGCTCGCCGAATCCGGGGTGGAAGATGGTGACGGCGCTGGAGTCGAGGCCCCGGCGACCAGAGTGGTGATCGCGGCCGACGTGCCGGCTGCGACACCGTATCCGCGCGGTGACAGGGCCGCGGTGAAGATCGCCGGCGCGGTGCCGTGGGCCGATGTCGCCGCCGTGCACATCGACGGTGCCGACGTCGCCGACGTGGTGCGGGCGGCGGTCGAGGCGGTGCTTGCTGCGGACCTCGGGGACCTGGACGCGGAGTTCGCCGTCGGTGAGGCCACCTCGCACGAGCTGGCGTGGTACGCGCCGGGCGAGGTGGCCTACCTGCTGGAAGAACTCACTTAGCCAGCGGTCATTCGCCGGTGTCGAGCACGAGCTCGAGCTCGAGAGCAATGTCGATCTTGTCGGCGACAACGGCATTACCGGCGCCGAAGGCCAGCTGGATGTCGACGCCGAAGGCGGCGCGGCTGATCGAGGTGGTCGCCGAGAAACCGGCGCGCTCCTTGCCGTAGGCGTCGGTGGTGGCGCCGAGGAACTCGGTGGCCAGCTCGACCGGATTGCTGACGCCGTGCACGGTCAGATCGCCGACCACGATGAAGTTCTCGCCGTCGAAGTCGCGGACACCGGTCGAGGTGAACTCGATGGTGGAGTGCTTCTCCACATGCAGGAAGTCGGCGGACTTGATGTGCTGGTTGCGCTGTTCGCTCTTGGTCTCCACCGAGGTGGCGTCGATCACGGCCATGACGGAGGCGCCAGGGATTCCGTCCTCACCGACGGTGAGGGTGGCAGAAGTGAGCTCGAAGTTGCCGCGGACCCTTCCGACGGCCATGTGCCGAACCTTGAACGACACGTCGGAGTGCACGGTGTCGGCGTTCCAGGTGCCGGCGGCAATAGTGCTGGTGGAGGTGGTCATGGCGGTCCTTTCGATGAATGTCCCGGCAAGCCGGAAGGCTTCTCGGATGTACATGAACACTCAACTATTAGGTCTGCAGATTATTCCCTGGCACCCGTGGAAGCGAATCGGCCAGCTGAACCGGAGAGGAATTGCCGGCCAACACCAGGTGCCCATTGCCCGGTCGGGACGGCGTTCGGCGGCGTGGCAGCACCGCGCCGAGCACCGCTGCGTCCATCGCATCGGCCCCCAGCAGCACTCCGGTGCGGAAGGCCGCGGCCTCGGCGATGGGCCCCCGGTGGCTGCGGACGGCGACCTCAAGCCGACAACCCAGTACCAGGTATTGGCCTTCGCCCGCTACGGCGAGGAATCGGGTGAGCAGCTCGGCGGCGGGGTGTTCGGAGAGCGCGGCAGCGTCGTCGGCCAGCAGCAGCAGCGGCCCCGAGTGTCCGGCGAGGAACTCCAGTAGCGGCGCCGACCCACCCCGCAGATCGAGGTTCCGCACGCCGGGCAGCGCCGCCGCCTGCCGCAGCGTCGTTCTGACTACCGGGATGCCCGCGCTCGCCGCGCCGACCGCCAGCACCGCCAGCGCGGTGCTGACGCCGCTGCGGCGTTGGCCGGCCAGCAGGATTCCACCTCCCTGTCCGGCCAGATCGAAGCCAACGGGCGTGGCCGCATCGCCGCCGAGCCCGATCGGGACGAATCCGCTGGTCGGCGCCGGCAGCGTGGACCCGGCCACCCGCTCCGGCAGGGATCTGACCACCCAGCGGTGATCGCTGCCGAACACGGTCGCGACAGGCGCGAGGACTGTCGGAGACGGATGGGCAAGTTGCACCTCGCCGCTCTGCGATCCCCCTAACCTGCCACGGCCGGTCGGCGCGCCGGGTACCGCTTCGCCGGTCGGGGACGGCAGACCGAGTTGCACGCTGGCACCGAAGGCCTGCGCCACCCGGTGCTGGGACAGCCGCTGGCCGCCGGCGATCGCCACCCTGATCCCGGCCGCCGGTCCCCGTCCGGCGAGCTCGGCGATCGTGGTCTGCCAATGCCCGAAGTCGACGGTGTCCAGAGCCGCGGCGAGCGGATCCCAGTCGTCGATCATCAGTCCGAGCTGCTGCTTTTGCTGATCTCCACCGCCGGCCCGCGCTGCTGCTTCGGAGGTCAGCAACTCGAACAACCGCAGCACGAGCTGCGGATCGCCGGCGGTGAGATATGTTGCCGCCCAACCATTATCGGCGAGATCGGCGAGCGACCCGCCGCCGTCGACCACCAGCAGCTCGGCGCCACTGGCTGCCATCGCCTGCCCCCATCTGCGCAGTGCAGCGGTGCGCCCAGAGCCTGCCGCCCCGGCGATCAACAGCGAGCCCGCCGGCAGCCGCCACGGCCGTTGGGCCGGTAGATCGGGCAGGTCGAGGATGCCGAGCTGAGTGGGGTCGGTCAATTCGATGCGATCGGCCAGTGGCGGCAGCCAGGGCGGCGCCGGCAGTCGGATGCTCGCGGAGGCGATCGATGCGGAGTCGATCAGTGTGCGCAGCGGCACCGGCCCGGTGGCCGGTGGGGCCGGATCTCCGCGCAGTTGGACCGAGATCCCTTGCGCCGTCGGCGCTGTCACCCGCAGGGTCTGGAATTCAGTCAGCCGGCCCCCGGCGGTCCGCAGGTAGCCCCGACCCGGCAGCTCCGCCGGGATATCGGCGGCCAGCGGAGTGTCGATCACGTCGGTCGAGTCGACGGAGTCGGTGACCCGCAGGCAGATCCTGGCGGCGATGTTGGCCTTGATGGCCGGGCTCACCACACCGGCCGGGCGTTGGGTGGCCAGCACCAGGTGCAGGCCGAGTGAGCGTCCGCGCTGGGCGATGTCGATCAGCCCGGACAGAAAGTCGGGCAGTTCGGCTGCCAGCGCGGCGAATTCGTCGACGACGATGACCAGCCGTGGCGGTATTGGCAACGATCTGTCGGCGGCCGGCACAGCGGCCAGATCGGTCGCCCCACAGTCGGCGAGAAACCTTTCCCGGCACCGTATCTCGGCCCGCAAGCTGATCAACGCCCGTTCGGCGAGCCGTGAGTCGAGATCGGTGACGATGCCGGTGGTGTGCGGCAGTCGGGCTGCCTCGGCGAACGCGGCGCCGCCCTTGTAGTCGATCAGCAACAGCGCCAGCCGCAGCGGCGACAATCTGCTGGCCAGGCCGGCGATGATCGTCTGCAACAGCTCGGATTTACCGGAGCCGGTGGTGCCGGCGATCAACAGATGGGGGCCGTCGCGCGCCAGGTCGATGGACAACGGACCACCGGCCGATACCCCGATGTCGGCGACCGGGGCGTCGGCGTGCTGCCACCCGGCGGCCAGCTGCCGGCTGTCCAGCAGCCGTCCGGTGGGCTGTCGGGGCAGGCTGGCCGGTCCGCTGTCCGCGACGTCGAACGGCGCCAACGCCGCGGCCAGCTCGGCGAGATAGCGGGGGCTGACGCCGATCCGGTCGCCGGGCAGGGTGTCCAGATCCACCAGGGTGCCGCAGCTGGCGGGGACCGCCGCCGGTGTCCTGGTGATGAGCACCAGCAGCAGCCGCGGATCACGGCCGCTCAGCAGCGCCAGCACGCCGGGCTCGGTGCGCCACCGTTCGAAGTCGTCCACCACGGCGACCGTCAGCGCGACAGCCGTCGATCGTCGTAGCGCCGCCGCCCACCCATCGGCCCCGTTGTGCACGCTGCCGGGCTCGGCGCCGTCACGGCAGTGCGGAAGATCAGCCAACGGCCGCAGATCCGACTCGCTGGACAGGATCTGCAGCCGCAGATCGGCTGGCGAGTGAGCGCCGGCCAACTGCGCCAGTAGCCATCGAACGGTGGCCCGGTGGGCGCCGGACACCCCGACCGCACCGGTCGTCGGCATGCTGACCGGCAGTGGCACCCCGGCAACGGTCGGTATCTGCCGGCCTTCGAGTCGGGCCGGCCGCTCGCCGATGCTCAGCATCACCTCGACCTTTCGCACCTCGCCGATGTCGACGCCGACCCTGGCGGGCGGCGCGGCTATCCGGTGTTCCCACAGCCGGATACCGCCGGCCCGCGCCCAGCGCAGAAGCCGGGCCGGGTCGGCGAATCGCTCCCAGGCATCGGCCCGATCGGCAGCCACGGCGTCCGCCACCACCCGTTCATGGGCCAGGACGGCGGCCGCATGGTCGCCCACCGCACGACGATGCGGCCGTCGGCCGGCAATCCGGTCGCCGATCGCGGTGGTGATCATCGTCACCGGTCCCAGCGCCGCCATCAGCAGGAACAGCCACATCTTGGTCAACAGGGCGATCGCCATCCCGGCAATGGCCGCGGCCACCGCCGCGACGATCGGCACCGGTCGGCGCTCACGGATAGGTGGTGGCCCGGGATGGTCAGGACAGTGCCGGTGGAAGGTGGTGGCCGACCGGGCCGGCAACGACAGCCGCACCAACCCGGCTCCGTCCGGCTGGCGCAGCATCGGGACACCGGCCGACAGATCGAGCCGCAGCATGCTGCCGCCGAGACAGACTGTGGTCCCGATGCTCAGCGGCTGCGGCGTACCGGCAGCAAACGGCGGCTCGCCGGCGGCCGACGCCAGCAGCCGGATCCCGTTGGTGGACAACAGGTCCGTCATCGTCACTCCGGAGCTGCGGATGTCCACCCGGGCATGTCTGGCGGACATGTCAGGGTCGGCGAGCACCAGATCCGCCCGTGGCGAGCGGCCGACCAGCAGGGAATCATGCAACAGCGGCAGCGAGCCACCGGCATCCGGCCCGGCGATGCAGTCGAGCACCAGGGCGCCGTCGACGGGCGGCTGGTCGGCGGGGCAGGTGCCGAGCACGGTGCCGGCCAATAGCGGCGGAGCGCCCACCAGCAGGGCTGGGTCGACCGCCCCGGCGCCCAGGTACATCTGGCTGTCCGGTGAGAGTCCGGCCGCGGCCGACACAGCTGGTGCCGCCTGGGCCCAGCTGATCGGGACTGCGGCGCGCAGCACCAGTTCGACCTGATGGTCTTCGGTGTGCACACTCAGCGGCAGGACAACAGGCTGCATCGGGACATGCTGGACCGGTGGGCAGGTCGACTGCCGCCGGCCGCGCGCCGGATGTGGACAACGGGTGCCGTGTGCACAACCGCTGGTGGTCAGCCGGCCTCTGAGATGTCCTGGCCGGCCCGGGACATCAGCAGCCTGCGGAACGAGAGCAGCCGACCCATGGTGGCGCCGCCGGCGGCAACGAAGGCGTCGAGCGCGCAGGGCGGCCCGAGGTGTTCACAGTTCGGCGGGCAATCGGCGGTCGCGTCCAGCAGGTCGTCGAAGGCGACCAGCAGATCGTCGGGGGTCACGTGCGCCAACCCGAAGGATCGGACACCGGGGGTGTCGATCACCCAGCCGTCGGCCGGCAGTCTCAGTGCGATCGCCGAGGTCGATGTGTGCCGACCTTTGCCGACTCCGGTCACCGAACCGATCGCCCGATATGCGTCGGGGACAAGGGCGTTCACCAGGGTCGACTTTCCCACACCGGAATGACCGACAAGGACGGATATCTTCTCGTGCAACAGTTCGCGCACCTGCTCGACACTGTCGGCGGACAGCGCCCGGCCGGCAGGAGTACCGCGGAGTCCGTCGGTCTGCCTGCGGGACACCAGGATCGGCAGATCGAGCTCGGCGTAGGCGGCCATCATCTCCGCTGGGTCGGCCAGGTCGGCCTTGGTCAGCAGTAGCACCGGCTGCAGGGCGCCGGTGTAGGCAGCGACCAGGCAACGGTCGATAAAACCGGTGCGGGGCAAAGGATCTGCTACCGCAGTGACGATCACCAGTAGGTCTGCATTGGCCACCAGAACCCGTTCGGCGGTATCGGTGTCGTCCGCGGAGCGGCGCAGCACCGAGCTTCTTGTCGCGATCCTGACCACCCTGGCCAGCGTGTCGTCGGTGCCGGAGACGTCGCCGACAATGGCTACCTGGTCGCCGACTGCGATCGCTCGCCTGCCGAGCTCGCGGGCTCGCATCGCCATCACCACGCGTTCGTTTGCTGTTCCCTCGCCGAGCAGGCAGGTGTAGCGGCCGCGGTCGACGGTCAGCACGAACCCCTGCTCGGCGTCGTCGTGTCGCGGTCGGGTTTTGCTGCGTGGCCGGGACCGGCCGGACGGCCGCACCCGGACGTCGTCGTTGTCCCAGTTGTCGCCGAGCCGACTCAGGGCGATGCTCCTGCGGTCGGCGGTTGGGCTGTCAGCATGGCTGCCCACATGCTCTCGAAATCGGGCAGAGTCTTTGCGGTGCAGGCGATATCGTCTACCAGCACGTTTGCCACCCGCAGGCCGGCAATGGCGCCGGCGGTGGCCATCCGGTGGTCGGCGTACGCCAGCCACTGGCCGCCGTGCAGCGGTGCAGGGGTGAGGTGCATGCTGCCGTCGGCACCGATGCGCACGTCGCCACCCAGGGCGGTGATGTTGTGTTCGAGGGCCGCCACCCGATCAGTCTCGTGGCCGCGCAGGTGGCCGATGCCGCGCAGGTGGCTGGGGGAGTCGGCGAACAGGGCCATTGCGGCCACCGTCGGGGTGAGCTCGCCGACGTCATGAAGGTCGATGTCGATGCCCCGCAGGGTTTTCGGGCCGGTCACCGTCAGTGCGTCGGTGGCCAGCTCTAGCTGACAGCCCAGCCGTTCGGCGATGTCGCGGAAGCTGTCGCCGGCCTGGGTGGTGGCCGCCGGCCAATGCGGGATGCTAACCGTCCCGCCGGTGACGCCCGCTGCGGCCAGGAATGCGGCGGCGTTGGACAGGTCCGGCTCGATAGCGGTTGCCCAGGGGTCGACCGGTCCTGGCTCGACCCGCCAGCGGTTCGGCACGCTGTCGTCGACCCTCACCCCGACCGATCGCAGTGCCTGCACCGTCATCTGGATGTGCGGCAACGACGGAACCGGCTGTCCGTCGTGCACCACCGTGACCCCGGCCAGGTAGGACGGCGCGGCCAGCAGCAGGCCGGAGACGAACTGCGAGGACGCGGAGGCGTCGATGGTGACCGTGCCGCCTGGCATCGAGCCCGTTCCGTGAATGACGAACGGCAGTGCGTCACCCTCGACGTCGGCGCCGAGCGCCCGCAGCGCGTCCAGCACCCTACCCATGGGTCGGCGACGCGCCCCCTCGTCTCCGTCGAGGGTGATCTCGCCGTTCGCGGTAGCGGCCAGCGCCGGCAGGAACCGCATCACGGTGCCGGCCAGGCCGCAGTCGATGTTGGCCGGCCCGTGCAGCGCAGCGGGGGTGACCACCCAGTCGTCGGCCGGGTCCGTCCGGATGTGAACGCCAAGGGTGCGCAGGGCAGCGGCCATCAGTTCGGTGTCCCGGCTGTGCAGCGGGGCGACGATTTTCGAGGTCCGTGCTGCCTGCGCGGCTAACACCAGGGCACGGTTGGTCAACGACTTCGAGCCGGGAACCGCGACCCACGCGTGCACCGCCGCGACCGCGGTCGGGGCCGGCCAATCGGTGCGGGACGGTGCGGTCATGACGACCATGATCCCGCACCGGACGTCATCCGGATTGCAGGGGCCGATCGCCCCAGCCGACCAGTGTGCCGACCATCTCGGAGCTGGTGGTCGCGGTCGCCCAGCAGGCCACCGTGCTGTCCGACCGCCAGCTGGTGAGTGAGAGAGCTCCGCCGAAGGTCGGATCGTGGGCGCCGATGATCCCCTCGGCCAGCTGCCGACAGTCGAGGATGTCTGTCTTGTTGTTCGCCGGTATCGGTTGCGAGAGGCTGATCTGCTCGGCAGAGTGCGGCTCGCTGCACGGCGTCGGATCGCCGTCGATCGATTGAGCGCAACGGCCGAAGGCGGCGGGAAGCGGTCCGATGGCCGCCCTGCTGGCGGTGCCGGTATAGCTGACCGGCAGGTCCTCGATGGCCGGCAGGATCTGGCAGGAGTACCAGTGCTGGCCGGCGTCCCACTGTGCCCTGATCGGGACGGTCACCTCGGTGCGGAACTGCGGAAACACGTGCAGGGCCGTTGGCTTGCCGCGGACGGCGGGCATCGCTGCGACAAACGTCAGGGCGTCGGCAGCGCACTGCTTGCCGGGATCGGTCAGCGAGGGTGCGGCGGCCGTCAGCGGGTAGCCGGTGCTCGGGTCGAGTTGGCCCACAGATACCACTTCGGCCGAGTGCGGGTTACCGCAGTCGACCAGCCGGGCGCCGATGAGCCTGCCGAGCTCCTCGGGGCGCTCGATCGGAGCCCTGCACTGCCCGACATGGGGTGGCGGATCCGGCGGGGCAGCGATGGGTGCACCGTTGGTGTTACGACCGACCAGGCTGGGCACGCACAGAGCAGCCAGGACGGCGGCCGTGAGCAGCGCATAACCGCAGTACCGGCGATGCGGCCCAGGTTCACGCGGCAGCACCGGGTCGGCTTCGACGACAACCACCGTGCTCATGGTCACATCCTGCCTCCTGGACGTTCGTGTGGACCAGTGCGTGCGGTCCGGGGCGGATGCGATCATGTGCGGGTGTGCGGACGATATGCGACAACGATGGATCCGGAGACGCTGTACGGGGTGTTCGACGCCGAGCCCGACCCGGTCGCGCCGCCTGGCGTTGGCATGTACGGCGGTGACGAGCCGCGGCCCCGCTACAACATCGCGCCGACCGACTTGGTTGCGGTGGTCAGGGTGCGGCCCGAGCGGGACAGCCGACCGGCCGGCCGGTTCGTCGGTGAGGCGCGCTGGGGACTGGTGCCGTCGTGGGCCAAGGATCTGTCGGTCGGCAGCAAGATGTTCAACGCACGAGCAGAGTCGGTGCCTGACAAGAGCGCCTTCAGGGCCGCGTTCGACCGGCGGCGCTGCCTGGTGCCGGCCACCGGCTATTACGAATGGCAGAAGGTCGGCAAGGACAGCAAGGGCAAGCTGCTCAAGCAGCCGTACTTCATTACCCCGGCCGACGGCTCGGTGATGGCCTTCGCCGGGCTGTGGGAGTTCTGGCGATCTCCGGCAGGCGATCCAGTCATCTCGACCACGATCATCACCACACCGGCGCCAGGGCCGATGGCACAGATCCACGACAGGATGCCGCTGGTGCTGCCGGCCTCGGAGTGGGCGCCGTGGCTGGACCCCTCGGTGTCCGGTGGTGCGGTGCGGCCGCTGCTCCTCCCGCCGGCCGCCGAGCTCATTGCTGCGCTGGAACTGCGGCCGGTCGGGCAGGCCGTCGGCAATGTCCGCAACGACTCGGCGGATCTCATCACCAGGGCGGCGCCGGGGAGATGACCCCCTGGGCGTCAGCCGGTGCCGATCGGTGCGAACGATCCACCGGTCAGCCGGACCAGGTCGGCAGGCACCAACTCGACCTGAAGTCCTCTCCTGCCGGCGCTGACACAGATTGCCGACAGCGCCGCTGCCGACGCGTCGACCACGGTCCGCAACCGGGAGCGCTGGCCCAGCGGCGAGATGCCACCGACCACATAGCCCGAAGCCCGCTCCGCGGCCGCCACCTCAGCCATCGCCGCCCGCTTGCCCCCGACAGCGGCAGCCAACGCCTTCAGATCCAGCGACCCGGCCACCGGCACCACCCCTACCACCAACTCACCATCGACCGTGGCTATCAATGTCTTGAAGACCTGCGTCGGGTCGCGGCGAAGCGCAACGACCGCTTCGTCGCCGTAGCTGACATTCCGCGGATCGTGCGGATACGCAAGCAGGGTATGGCCGACATCGGCGGCCAGCAGAGCGGCGATCGCCGGGGTCGGGGCTGCCTGCGTTCGACTCAACTGAACTCCTTGCTGGTGTGCCGAGTGTGGATCTGGGAATCAGCCGGCAGCGGATTGCCCATGGCCGTTGTCGGTGGGGTGTGGTTGTGTTGCGAGGATTGGAATTGTCCTGCCATACGTTGGCAACGACAAGCCGCCCGGCCCAACGAGTAGTCCGCAAGCAGTCCGAGGGGAGGACCGATGAATGAACTGTCATCCACCCGTGTCCGTTCCACCGGCGGCGTTTCCACTCGTACTGTCGACCGTGCACTGGATCTGCTCGGCGTCGTGTGTCGGGACTCGCCGGTGTCGTTGACCGAGTGCGCGCGTCAATGCGGATTGCCGGCCAGCACCGCGTTGAGGCTGCTGCGCTCGCTCATTTCGGCCGAGTTCGTAGCGCGTGGTGCGGACGGCGCATTCCACCCAGGGGTGCGGGTGCTGCAGTTGGGCGCCTCAGCGCTTGGCCGGCAGTCGCTGGTCGGCCTGGCGCAGCCGAGCCTGGCCCGGATCGTCGAGCGGACCGGCGAATCGGCCTACCTGGTGGTACGGGGCAGCAGGGACACGGCGCTGTACCTGGCGATGGCCGAGGGCACCCACCCGGTGCGGCATACCAGCTGGGTCGGACGAGCCATTGAGCTCGCCGATCTCGCCGTCGGAGCTGCGCTGCGCGGCGAGGTTCCGCCGGCTGGGTATCTGGCCCAACGCGACAGACTCGAGCCGGACATCACGGCCATCGCCGCGCCCATCCGACGGCCTGGGGGCATCGCCGGCGCCTTGAATCTGCTGGGTCCTACCTATCGCATCAACGACGACACCGCCCACCAGTACGGACGGATCGTCTCGCACGAGGCGGCCGTGATCGGGGCGCTATACGGCGCCGTCACCCTCGCGGAGGCAACGTGATCCGGTTCGAATCCATTGTCAAGCGGTACCCGGACGGCACCGTGGCCGTCGACGACCTCAGTCTGGAGGCGCCGTCGGGGCAGATCACCGTATTCGTCGGCCCATCGGGCTGCGGCAAGACCACCTCGCTGCGAATGATCAACAGGATGATCGATCCGACCTCCGGGCGCATCTGGCTGGACGAGCGCGACACCTCGACGGTGAATCCGTCCGAGCTGCGTCGGGGCATCGGGTACGTCATCCAGCATGCCGGGTTGTTCCCGCACCGCACCGTCGTCGACAACGTGGCGACGGTTCCGGTGCTGGTTGGCCAGAGCAGGCGGCAGGCCAGAGCCCGCGCGATGGAGCTGATAGAGCGTGTCGGCCTCGACTCAGCCCTGGCCAACCGGTATCCCGCACAGCTGTCCGGTGGGCAGCAACAGCGAGTGGGGGTAGCCCGCGCGTTGGCCGCCGATCCGCCGGTGATGCTGATGGACGAGCCGTTCAGCGCCGTCGATCCGGTGGTGCGCGAGCAGCTGCAGAATGAGTTTCTGAGGTTGCAGGACGAGCTCGGCAAAACCATCGTTTTCGTCACCCACGACATCGACGAGGCCATCAAGCTCGGTGACACGGTGGCAGTAATGCGGGTGGGCGGCACGCTGGCCCAGTTCGCCTCCCCGGCCGAGCTGCTCTCCCGGCCGGCCGACGCATTCGTCGCCGGTTTCGTCGGACGCGACAGGGGCTATCGAGCTCTCGGTTTCGCCGAGGCTCGGCAGCTACCACTGCGGGAGGAGACGCCGGTTCAGCTCGGGGCGCGAGTGCGGGAGGCCAAGTCGGTCAGCAGCGCCGGCTGGGCCATGGTGGTCGACGGGCAGCTGCGTCCACAGGGTTGGCTGGCCGTTGCCGGCCTCGCCGACGATGCCCTGGATGCGGAGATCACGCCGGCGCTGCTGAACCTCGGCGGCACGCTGGCCAATGAGGGCGGGACACTGCGCGAGGCGCTGGACGCGGCGTTGTCGTCGCCGAGCGGCCGTGGCGTCGTGGTGCACGAGGACGGCGCCCTGGCCGGCACGATCGGCGCCGCCGAGGTCTTGACCCGAATCGAGCAGCGAGCGGCGCAGGTCAGGGAGCAGGTCGTCACTGCGGGCCTGCCGACGGTCGGGAAGAAGACATGACCATCTGGGGCTACCTCACCGACAGCCAGACCCGGAGCTGGCTGGTCACCTCTCTGTGGCTGGCCGGACTGCCGGTGGTGGTCGGCCTGCTGCTGGCGTTGCCCGTCGGCTGGGTGGCGAGCCGGTACCGCTGGACCTATCCACCGATCGTAGGGGTGTTCGGCATTCTGTACACCATCCCCTCGCTGGTGCTGTTCCTGGTGCTGCCGGGAATCATCGGCACCGGGATTCTCTCGCCGGTGAATGTGGCGATCGGTCTCACCGTCTACACCGTGGCGCTGCTGTCCAGGACTGTCGCCGACGGTTTGTCCTCGGTCTCCAGCGACACCCTGGCCGCCGCCTCGGCGATGGGCTACACCGGCCCGCAGCGACTCATCAAGGTGC
>JALYXB010000218.1 GCA_030947305.1 Actinomycetota bacterium
TTCCGGTGATCACCACTGCCCGTACTGCCGCTTCCTCAGCCATCGTGCCGAGCGCCTGCAGCAGCGCCGACTTCAGCCCCGAGTTGAAGGTGTTGAACGCTTTCGGCCGGTTCAGGGTGATGGTGCCCACCCCGTTGCCGATGGTCAGCACTACAGGCAGCTCGGCAGCAGGATCGGGTGCAGTCATATCCTCAGCATCGCATCGCGAACCCCTTGCCAACGGTGGCTGACGTCCGGGCCGACCCGGTGAGTTTCGTGTCCATTGGCGCGTCGTGGGAGAATGAACTGCTCGCGTGAACAAGCGCGAGCTCACTGCTGGAGGGAGTCGAGGATGGCGGCCATGAAGCCCCGCACCGGGGATGGTCCTCTTGAAGTTACGAAGGAGGGCCGCGGCATCGTCATGCGGGTGCCCCTTGAAGGCGGCGGACGCCTGGTGGTGGAGATCACCGCCGACGAGGCGAATGCACTGGGGGATGCACTGAAGGCCGTCGTCGTTCCCAAGTAGTACTTGTTCAGGTTCGCCCGAGTCCGACCCAGAGGCCGGATTCGGGCGATTCTGTTGCCCGGTCAGAGCACGGACCGATACAGCTCGACGGTCTGCTCCGCCACCACAGTCCAGGAGAAATCCTCGACGGCCCGTCGCCTGCCTGCCTTCCCCCAGCTGGTCGCCCTTGCGGCATCCCCTACCAGATCGTTGACGGCCGCTGCCAGGTTCGCCTCGAAAGTCGCGGCGTCGTCCGCCTGGTAGTGCACCAGGGTGCCCGTCACGCCATCGGAGACCACCTCGGGGATACCGCCGACGTCGGAGGCCACCACCGGCGTCCCGCAGGCCATTGCCTCCAGGTTCACGATGCCGAGCGGCTCATACACACTGGGGCAGCAGAACACGGTCGCCGCCGTCAACACCTGCTTCACCTCTGTCAGCGACAACATGCCGTCCAGCCAGAACACCCCTGGCCGGCTGGCCTGCAGCGCATGCACGGCGGTCGCGGTCTCCGCGGCAATCTCCGGGGTGTCCGGCGCACCTGCGCACAACACCAGCTGCACCCCGGGCCCGAACTGGTGAGCGGCCGCCACCAGGTGCCCCACGCCCTTCTGTCTGGTGATCCGGCCGACGAACGCGACGATGGGCGAATCGAGATCGACTCCCCGGGAGGTGAGTACCTCGCGGTCGGCGACGGGGGCATATATCTGGGTATCGATCCCGTTGCGGATCACCGTGACCCTGGCCGGATCCAGCTCCGGGTAGCAGTCCAGGATGTCGGCACGCATGCCGTCGGAGACGGCCACCACCGCATCTGCCGCCAGATACGCGGTGCGCTCGGCCCAGCTAGAGAGCCGATACCCGCCACCGAGTTGTTCGGCCTTCCATGGCCGGCGCGGCTCGAGCGAATGGGCCGTCACCACATGCGGCATGCCGTAGAGCAGCTTCGCCCAATGACCTGCCATGTTGGCGTACCAGGTGTGCGAATGTGCCAGCTCGGCCGCAGAAATCGCTGCGGTCATCGACAGATCCACACTCAGCGTGGATAGCGCCGCATTGGCGTCGACCAGCTCGGCCGCCGGTCGATGGCCGGCCGCTCCCTCGCGGTCGTCGCCGAAGGCGTGGACATCGACCTCGATCAGTTTGCGGAGTTCCCTGACCAGGTAATCGACGTGTACACCGGCGCCGCCGTAGATGTCGGGTGGGAACTCGCGGGTGAGAAGCGCGGTACGCATCCGCTGATCTTCGCAGACCTGCCGTCGCAACGTGATGCCGAGCACACTAGCCTGGAGAATATGTCCGGGAAAAAGCCCAGAATCCTCGGGATTGTCCTTGCCGGTGGCGAAGGTAAGCGCCTCTGGCCGCTGACCGCCGACAGGGCGAAACCGGCAGTGCCGTTCGGCGGTGGATTCCGGCTGATCGACTTCGTCCTGTCGAACTTGGTGAACGCCGGCTACCTGCGGATCTGCGTGCTCACCCAGTACAAGTCGCACTCGCTGGATAGGCACATCTCCACCACCTGGCGGATGAGCCAGATGCTCGGCAACTATGTGACGCCGGTCCCGGCCCAGCAGCGGCTCGGTCCGCGCTGGTACACCGGTAGCGCGGATGCGATCTTCCAGAGCCTCAACCTGGTGTACGACGACAAGCCCGACTACCTGGTGGTTTTCGGCGCCGACCACGTATATCGGATGGACCCCTCACAGATGGTGGCCGACCACATCGATTCCGGTGCGGAGGCGACCGTCGCCGGAATCAGGGTGCCCAGGCGCGAGGCGACAGCGTTCGGGGTGATCGACACCGACGCCGGTGGCCGGCGCATCACCGAGTTCCTGGAGAAGCCGGCAGATCCGCCGGCGGTGGCGGACGACCCGACCGTGTCGTATGCCTCCATGGGCAACTACGTGTTCAGCACCGACGCGCTGATCGACATGCTGAAGTCGGACGCCGCCGACGAGAACTCGATGCACGACATGGGCGGCAACATCATTCCGAACTTTGTCGACAAGGGCGCGGCCAACGTGTACGACTTCGGCCGCAACGAGGTTCCTGGCACCACCGACCGGGATCGCGGCTACTGGCGCGACGTCGGCACCATCGATTCCTATCGCGACGCACACCTGGATCTGGTGTCGGTGCACCCGATCTTCAACCTCTACAACGCCGATTGGCCCATCCTGAGCTATATCGCGCCGCTGCCGCCGGCGAAGTTCGTCGAGGACGGGATCGCCCGCAGCTCGATGGTGGGATCCGGGACCATCATCTCAGGGGGAGTGGTGGACCTGTCGGTGCTGTCACATGATGTGCAGGTGCAGAAGGGCAGCGCGGTGTCGGGCTCGGTGGTGCTACCGGGTGTACGGATCGGCCAGAACGCGGTGGTTCGCAACGCCATCCTTGACAAGAATGTGGTGGTGCCGGACGGCGCGACTGTCGGTGTCGACCTTGCGCGGGATGCGACCAGGTTCACCGTGACACCGTCGGGAATTACCGTGGTGGGTAAGGGAATCAGGGTCGAGGTCTAACAGGACCGTCGTCGGCTTCCCAGAGCACCGCTGTAGTTGTCAGCGTTAGGTCAGTGTTCCGGGTGGTCCTTGCGCGGCGGGCAGCCGTGGGTGAAGTACTTTACGTCGTACTCGAAGTGCCAGGCCTCGTTGTCGTAGATCCGGCAGAATCCGTAGCTGCCCTTGGTGGCTTGCAACCAGCGGTAGGCGGGTGCCGGCTGCACGTCGATGGCGATGCCGACGACATGGGCCGACTTGTCCGGCTTGAGCACCAGCTGGTCTGCGACGGCCCTGCCGTCTTCCTTCACGTACTTGTTGTACTGCTGTTGTTGTTGCGCCACACTGCGTTTGCCGTCGTTGAGGCAAACGATGACGCCGTCGGCATTGGCGCCCTTCTCCACGTTGTGCCAAGCCGTAATGACGTCCGGGCGCAGACCGGTTGGCGCCTCGTCGTAGTAGGAGGAGTTGGTGGCGCACTTGGTGCCACCCTCTGGGCCGGGCAGATTGCGGCTCACATTCGGGTCGTTCGCGGTCGGGACGGACCTGCTGGTGGTGCGCGTGGAGCTGGTCGTGTTCTTCGATGACGTCGTCCTACTGGTCGTTGTCTTCCGGGCAGCGGTGGGTTTGCTGATGGTTGGCTCGACCGAGAAAATCCTGCTGACCGAGGTGTCCGGTGTCGACCTCGTCGTCGGTGCAGCCAACGACGCGGCGGTCGCTCCCGGTGCGGCCGCTTCGATGCGCTTGGTCACGGTGACAGTCGCAGCGTTACCGCTCGCTCCGCAGGCCACCACTGCGCCGGCCAACAGACACCCTGCTGCGAGCCTGGTTACTCCCTGGATGACCCGCCGCGAGTGCCGCGCCCTCACCGGCTGTTCTTGACGGCCGCCAACAAGCCGTCACCCAACGGAATCATCACCGAGGTCAGCGTTTCGTCGTCCCGCACGGTTCTGCCGGCCTCCCGGATCGCGACGGTTTCGGCGTCCCGCTGGGTCGGGTCGGCGACCTTGTCGTGCCAGAGCGCATTGTCGATCACCAGCACGCCACCGGTCCTCAGCAGCCGGACCGCCTCGACGATGTATTGGCCGTACTCCTGCTTGGCCGCGTCGACAAATACCAGGTCGTAGGCGCCGTCGGTAAGGCGCGGGAGCACCTCAAGGGCCCGCCCGTTGATCAACCGGGCGCGCCCGGCGGCGATTCCGGCCTCGCTGAACGCCTGTTTGGCGGCCCGCTGGTTCTCGGCCTCCACGTCGATGGAGGTGAGGATGCCGTCCGCGGTCATCCCGGCCAGCAGTGCAAGGCCGGACACCCCGGCACCGGTGCCGATCTCGACGGCGGACCTTGCGCCGACGCAGGCGGCCAGGAACGTGAGCGCGGTGGCGCCGCCCGCTCCGACCGGGGTACAGCCCAGGTCGGCCGCTCTGGCCCGAGCGGCGGAGGCCGGCTCGGATTCGGGAACGAAGAACTCGGCGTACGACCGGCTGTTGGACACGCTCCGACGGTAACGGATCGGAGTGAAGAAGTTCTCACCCGACTCACACAGATTTGGCGGACACTGATGTCTCGGCGAGCGCACGGGAGGTGCAGCAGAGTGTCCGATCGATCGGGGTTCGACGCGCCGGCGTTGACGACCGCATGGACGCCCCCCACCTGGGAGGACATCGTCCGCGACCACGGCGACCGGGTGTACAGGCTGGCCTACCGGCTGTCGGGAAACCCGCACGACGCCGAGGACATCACCCAGGAGACGTTCATCAGGGTGTTCCGCTCGCTGGACAGCTTCCGCCCTGGCTCTTTCGAGGGGTGGCTGCACCGAATCGCCACCAACGTGTTCCTCGACCTTGTCCGTCGCCGCGCCAGGATCCGGATGGAGGCTCTGCCGGACGACACCGACCGGATCGCCGGCACCACGGTCTCCCCGGAGCAGGCCTTCGCCGAATCCAATCTCGACCCCGACCTGCAGGCTGCACTGGACGAGCTGGCGCCGGAATTCCGCGCCGCCGTGGTGCTCTGCGACGTCGAGGGCTTATCCTACGAGGAGATCGGGGCCACCCTTGGAGTCAAGATGGGAACCGTTCGCTCGCGCATTCACCGCGGCCGGCAAGCCCTGCGTGCAGGCATCGAACGCCGTCGCGCCGCGGGCGCCGCTGCCAACGCGCAGCGGCCGTCGGCGGGAGAGGCGGGCCGGTGACATTCTTCTCCGATGCGTTTGTCGACCACCTCAATGTCGATGCCGTGGTGGCGTTCGCCGACGGTGAGATGAGCCTGGCCGCATACCAGCGGGCGGCCGCTCACTTGTCCAGATGCGATGCCTGCGCGGCCGAGGTCGCCGAGCAGACCAGCGCCCGCGAGTTGCTCCGGTCTGCCTTCGCGCCCAAGATGCCCGGCAGCCTGTTCGAACAGCTCAGGTCGATCCCGATCGCGTTGCCCGCCGATCCCCGCTTCGACAGACCCCTCGGCTGACGGCGCCCTCGAAGCCGCGCCTTCCAGCGCCGTGGTGTCGTAGCCTGCCAGGGTCCTCAGCTGCCCGAAGTCCGTTGGAAGGCACCCCGCCGATGAGCTCACCGAGAAACCCGGTCGATCCGGCGCTGGCCGCCGTCTTCGGCCGTCCCGGTCAGGTCGACGGATCGTTCGCGCCGAGGGCCGCCCGCCCACCCGGCCCGCTGATCAACACCTACGTCGTTCCGGACATGCTGGTCGACGCCTTCGGCCGGCCGGCTCCCGACGCCCCTGGCTTGCAGCGCCCGGCCGAACCCCCGAACGTCGAGGTGGACCCGGAACCGCAGCCGGGTAGCCAATGGCGCAACCCGCAGGCAACCGTCACCCTCGGTGAGCCGGCCGAACGGCAGGGCGCGACGGTGCACAAGCCCCGCCCGCCCGCCGAGCGATTCTCGTTGCGGCAGGCGCTGCTGGACCATCGGCTGCGCCCGTCGGCACTGATCGGGCTGGCGTTGGCGGCACTGCTGATCGGCGCCGTCGGAGGCGGCGTGGCGGCGCTGGTCGATCGCGGCACCCCTGCTGCAGTCGGCAACCCTGACTATCACATCGCGTCGGCGGAGCCGGCTATCGAGCGACCCTCGGGATCGGTAGCAGCGATCGCGGCGAAGGTAGTGCCGGCGGTGGTGTCGCTCGAGGTGCGCACCGGCGATACCGGCGACAGCGGTTCGGGCATCGTGATCGACGCCAAGGGCTACATCCTGACGAACAACCATGTGATCTCGCTGGCGGCGACCGACCCGAGCGCCAAGCTCACGGTGGTGTTCAACAATGGCAAGGGCAGCAGAGCGCCTGGCACCATCGTCGGCCGGGATCCGCAGTCCGACCTCGCGGTGGTGAAGGTGCCAAGCACTCACCTCACGGTGGCCCAGCTCGGCGACTCGGACAAGCTGGCGGTGGGCGACCCTGTCATCGCCATCGGCTCGCCGCTGGGCTTGCAGGGCACCGTCACCACCGGCATCCTGTCGGCCACCCACCGGCCACTGCGGCTGGCGGGTGAAGGTACCGACACCAATGCCGTGATCGACGGCCTGCAGACCGATGCGGCGATCAATCCTGGCAACTCCGGCGGCGCGCTTGTCGACGCCACCGGTGCCCTGATCGGCATCAACACCGCGATCCGCACCCTCAGTCAGGACTCCAGCAGTGGCTCGATCGGGCTCGGATTCGCCATTCCGATCAACGAGGCGAAGTCCATCGCGGAGGATCTCATCAGGTCGGGCAAGGTTGTCCACCCGACTATCGGGGTCAACGACAAGTCGGTGACCGATGGCACCACCGACGGCGCCCAGGTGCAGAACGTGCAGGACGGCGGCCCGGCGGCCAAGGCAGGTATCGCCGAGGGTGACGTGATCGTGAGGGTCGGTACGCGGTCCGTCGGCAATGCCGACGAGCTGGTGGTCGCCGTGCAGGAGCACAAGGTCGGCGAGACCGTTCCGGTGACGGTTGTCCGCAAAGGCAGGACGATGTCGGTGAACGTCACCCTGGTCGCCGGATAGGCTGAGCACGTGTTCGGAATGTCGTGGCCTCAAATCATGCTGATCATGGTCATCGGCGTATTCCTGCTCGGCCCCGAACGCATCCCGGTCGCCGTGCAATGGGTGTTCTCGTCGCTGAAGAAGATGCGCACGATGGCCCAGGGCGCGCAGGCGCAGTTGCACTCCGAGCTCGGTCCGGAGATCGCCGAGATGCGCCGGCAGATCGCCGATCTACAGGGCCTGAACGAACTTCAGGAACTGCGCCAGCTGCGCGATCTGCACCCTAAGAACCTGATCGGCAAGGGCTTGCTCGGCGGCGCCGAGGGCCAGACCACCGGTGGCATCGCCGGTTTCCTGGGCCTGGATCCCACTGCGCTGAACCCGATGAAGCCGGTGTCGGCGGGCGGGCCGGCGGAAGCGGTTGCTGCGGCGGCCGCGGCCGGGTCAGCCGTCGTTGTCGGGACGCCGGCCCAGCCCGAGGTGTCGATGGTCAAGCCGGATTCGAACCCGATCACAGTCGATGATCCGGTGCCGGCTGCCGCTGCCGATCCGTTGCCGATGCCGGCCCCGGCGCAGGCACCGGCGCCCGCCCCGAGTCCGGTTGCCGAACCGGTGGCCGCGGCTGCCGTTCAACCATCACCTGAACCGCCACCCGGGGCAGCAGCCGAACCGTCACCCGACGCAGCACCAGAACCAGCACCTGAACCGGTGCCGGTTCTCGCTCGGACGCCGTACGACATCGACGGCACCTGAGTCCTGCTAGCGGGGCGACAACCCCAGCGACATTCCGACCAGCGGCCGGGTCCTGGCCGCGAGATCGTCGGCGACCCGCCGAAGGGCCCTGGCGGCGGGGGAGTCGGCGGCTTCCGGCCGCAGCACCAGCGGCAGCCCGCTGTCGCCGGCCTCCCGCAGCGCCGGATCGAGGGGGATCTGGGCGATCAGCGGCACCGGAGCGCCCGTCACCCTGCTCAACGAGTCCGCGACGATCTGCCCGCCGCCGCTGCCGAACAGCTCCAAAACGCTGCCGTCGGCCAGCGTCATCGGGGACATGTTCTCCACCACTCCGGCCACCTTCTGCCGGGTCTGCAGCGCGATCGCGCCGGCCCGTTCGGCGACCTCGGCGGCGGCCGTCTGCGGGGTGGTGACGACCAGGATCTCGGTGGTCGGGATCAGCTGGGCGGTCGAGATCGCGATGTCTCCGGTGCCTGGCGGCAGGTCAAGCAGCAGCACGTCCAGGTCGCCCCAGTAGACATCGGCCAGGAACTGCTGCAGGGCCCGGTGCAGCATCGGGCCGCGCCAGACGACCGGGGTGTTGCCGTCGACGAACATGCCGACGCTGATCACCTTCACGCCGTGCGCCACCGGCGGCAGCATCATGTCGTCGACCTGAGTCGGCTGGCCCGTGACCCCCATCATCCTGGGGATCGAGAAACCGTAGACATCGGCATCCAGCAGGCCGACCGCGAGTCCCTTCGCCGCCAGTGCGGCTGCGAGATTCACCGTCACCGTCGACTTGCCAACGCCGCCCTTCCCGGAGGCGATGGCGTAGACCCTGGTGCGGGATTCGGGTCGGGCGAACTGGATGTCCTTGGTCGGGCCACGCAGGTTCGTCTTCAGTTGGCCGCGCTGCTCGTCCGTCATCACGCCCAGCTCCAGCCGCACCTCGGAGACTCCCTGGACGGCTCGGACGGCTGCCGTCACATCCCTGGTGATGGTTTCGCGGAGCGGACAGCCGGCGATCGTCAGCAACACCCGAACGGCGACAACGTAACCGCCGTCGACGCCGATCACATCGACCTTGTCGACCATGCCCAGCTCGGTGATCGGTCGGCGGATCTCCGGATCGTTCACAGTGGCCAGCGCGGCCCTGATCCGATCCTCGTTGACGGTGACATTGGTGGTATCGGTCGGCACCCGTCCAGGCTACGTCCCGACCCTGGGCCTCATGACCGTTGCTCAGACCGCCCACAGGTGACGCATCAGCAAATGTGGGACGATTGAGTCAATGATCTGAGTCGATCATCTGAGTCGACGATCGAGCAGGGAGGTGGTAACCGATGAGTTCACCTATGGGTTTCCGCAGTGCCGCCGCGGCCGGGGTTCCCAATGTGCCCACCGCGCCCACCGGGTTCGCGGTGGCGGCGTATCCGACCTACCTGCAGGCGCAGCGTGCCGTCGAGCACCTGGCCAAGACGGAGTTCTCGATCCAGGACGTCACCATCGTCGGGTCCGACCTGCAGCTGGTGGAGCGGGTCACCGGCAGGCTCACCTCGCGCAAGGTGATCGGCGCCGGAGCCGCCTCCGGTGCCTGGCTGGGGCTGTTCTTCGGCATGCTGATGAGCTTCTTCTCGCCGATCCAGGGCAGTGTGGTGTTGCTGATCCTGGTGGCCATCGTGGTCGGCTCGGTGTTCGGGGCCGGCATGGCCTGGGTCGGCTATTCGATGACGAAGGGCCGCCGCGACTTCACCTCGGCCAGCCAGGTGGTCGCCCACCGCTATGACGTCTTGTGCGAGCCGCGCAGCGCCGAGAACGCCCGCAACCTGCTGGCCAGGATGGAGATGGGCGGCCAGAACAACGCCGCCCCGGCGCCGGTTCCCCCGCAGTTCGGCCGGTAACAGCTCGCCTCGCTGTGCGAGATGCCGAGCGAAACAGGCTGGGGCCCACATTATCGATTCTGGCGTCGGGACTGCGCCTGGAGATGCCAACCCGGCCGCCGAAGCCGCGATGGGGCCGAAGATGACGGCTCCGTGGCAGGCGAGTAGGTTTCGCGAGGGCCGGTCCGTCCCCGCCAAGGATCTTGGCCTCCAAGTGTGCCGCACAATACAAGGGAGGTTCCACGATGTCGGTCGTCAAGTCATCGCACCGGCAAGGCCAGCGACTTCGCGGCAGCCGAACCACCGGCCGAGGGCTGGGCAGTGTCTCGGCAACGGTGCTCGGCGTAGCGGTCGCGGCGTCCATGACAATGGGGGTCGCCGTCGCGGCTCCGACCGCGTCACCACCCCCCGCGCACAGCTCGGCACCGGCGGTCGGCCAGCCTGACTTCGGCCCCAACGTCAAAATATTCGACCCGAGTATGCCGACCAGTCAGATCCAAGCGACTGTCGACGCGATCGCCGCCCAGCAGGTCGACAACGAGATGGGTAGCCAGCGATACGCGCTGCTGTTCAAACCCGGCAGCTACGGCAGCGCCGCGAACCCGCTGATCTTCCAGGTCGGCTACTACACCGAAGTCGCCGGCCTTGGGCAGAATCCCACCGATGTCACCATCAACGGGCACGTCGATGTGTACAACCGGTGTCTGGGACCCAATGGCAGCAACTGCATCGCCCTGGACAACTTTTGGCGCTCACTGGCGAACCTGACCATCAACGTTCAAGGTTCCAGCGGTTGCCGTGGGTCCGCCGAGTTCTGGGCCGTCTCCCAGGCCGCCCCGGTGCGGCGGGTCAACATCACCGGCGGCACCCAACTGTCGTTCATGGACTACTGCAGTGCCGGTCCGCAGTACGCCAGCGGCGGCTTCCTGGCGGACTCCCGAGCCGGCGTCGTCGTCAACGGCACCCAACAGCAGTTCTTGGTCCGCAACAGCAGCATCGCAAGTTGGTCGAACGGGGTGTGGAACCAGGTGTTCGCCGGTGTGCAGGGCGCACCTGCCCAGGCCTTCCCCAACCCGCCGTACACCACCCTGGCCACCAACCCGGCGAGCCGAGAGAAGCCGTACCTGTACCTGGACCCGGCCCAGCGGTACCGAGTGTTCGTCCCGGCCGCGTCGAACAACTCCGCCGGAACCACCTGGGCCAACGGATCCACACCGGGCCGCTCGATCCCGCTGTCGGAGTTCTACGTTGCCACCCCTGCGGACTCGGTGAAGTCCATCAATCATCAACTCGACAGGGGTAAGAACCTGATCTTCACCCCGGGGGTCTACAACATCGACAGGTCCATCGTGGTCAAACGCCCGGACACGATAGTGCTGGGCCTTGGCATCGCCACCCTCACCGCCGTCGGCGGCGCGGTGCCGCTGACAGTCGCCGACGTCAAGGGCGTCGACATCGCAGGCCTGATGATCGACGCCGGCGCGGTCAATTCCCCCGCCCTGCTGCGGCTGGGCAAGCACAAGGACGGCGGCGACGACCCGAACTCTCATGACGGGCGGACGCGCGGGCACCGCACCACCGATGCGGCAGACCCGACGGGCATCCAGGACGTGTTCTTCCGCGTCGGGGGCCCGCACGCTGGCAAGGCCACCGTGAGCCTGGAAGTCAACAGCGACAATGTCATCCTCGACGACATCTGGGCCTGGCGCGCTGACCACGGAACCGGGGTCGGCTGGACGGTGAACACAGCCGACACCGGAGTGGTGGTCAACGGTGACGACGTCACCGCCACCGGCCTGTTCGTGGAGCACTTCCAGAAATACAACGTCGTCTGGAACGGCGAGCGCGGCAAGACCATCTTCTTTCAGAACGAGTTGCCCTACGACCCGCCGAACCAGGCCGCCTGGCGACACGGCGACGTCCTGGGCTGGGCCGCGTACAAAGTCAACAACTCGGTCAGGACCCATCAGTTGTGGGGTGGCGGCAGCTACATCTTCACCAACGTCGACCCGAGCATTCACGCCAGTCGGAGCTTCGAGGTACCCATCACCCCCGGGGTGCAGCTACACGACTTGCTGACCGTCGACCTTGCCGCCGGCACCATCGACCATGTGGTCAACAACGTCGGCGACCCCGTCACCCCAGCTGCGGTCGGCGTCCCCAGCTTCGTGGTTACCTACCCCTAAGCCCGCGACAGAGTGATGTGCACAGGCTGACCCGGCAGCGTCCAGGTCCGCGACGGTGATACCGACGGGTGGCGGAGGGCCTACCTGTGTGGACCCGAGGGCATCATCATTGCTCTCGCCCAGCGCGTCAGCTGACCTGGGGAGCCGAGGCTACAGCCAGCCACGCTTGCGCAGCGCGCGATGCAGCAGCACGCAGACCGCGATCATCAGCAGGATCGCCATCGGATAGCCGAAGCTCCAGCTGAGCTCCGGCATGTGGTGGAAGTTCATCCCGTAGATGCCGGCAATCGCCGTCGGCACCAGCGCAATCGCGGCCCACGACGAGATCTTCCGCATGTCCTCGTTCTGCTGGATCGTCACCGCCGCCAAAGACGCGGACACCAGCGCGGTGAGCAACTCGTCGAAGGTCGACACCTGGTCGATCACGTGTGTCAGGTGATCGCCGACGTCACGGAAGTACGTCTGCACCGGCAGCGGAATCGCGTAATCCTCTTTCTTGTTGGCGAGTGTCTCGAGCGGTCCCCGCAGCGGTGCCACCGCCCTGCGCAGCTCGAGCACCTCTCGCTTGAGCAGGTATATCTGCTCGATCGACACATGCGATGCGGGATTGAATACCAAGGTCTCCATCTCGTCGATGTCGTCCTCGACGGCTGCCACGACGGTCAGGTAGTGATCGACCACCCGGTCCGCGATGGCGTGCATCACCGCCGCCGGCCCCAAGGCCAAGTGCCCTGGGTCTTCTTCAAGGGCCGTCCGCAAGCCAGCCAGCTCGGAATGCGGACCGTGCCGGACGGTCAGGATGTAGTCCGCGCCGAGGACCATCAGAATCTCGCCCGTCTCGACGATCTCGACGGCGGTGGTCGGTGACTCGTGGTCGACGTAGCGCACGGTCTTGATGACGAACAGCGAATAGCCCTTGTACCGCTCCAACTTCGGCCGTTGATAGGCAACGACGGCGTCCTCCACCGCCAGCTCGTGCAGCCCGAATACCCGTGCGACAGCGGCCATGTCGTCGGCGTCGGGCTCGAAAAGTCCGACCCAGACAAAGCCGGTGCCGGTGGTCCTGACATGGGCGAGCGCTTGCGCCGGATCGTCACAGCCCGGCTGCCTGACCCCATCTACGTAGGCCGCACACCCGACCAGATAGCTGGGCGACTTCCGGGCGGCCGGTGGAGCGATCGGGGCCAGCGCGCGACGCCCTGACGGGAAGATTGGCGGCAGCGCCGGCAGATGAGGCACGTCAGTAACGTAGTCCTCATCATGCGGATCGACCTGCACACACACACCTCGGCCTCGGACGGAACCGACACCACAGCTCAGTTGATGGCCATGGCGGTCCAGGCAGGCCTGGACGTCATCGGCCTGACCGACCACGACACCACCGACGGCTGGCCGGGGGCGGCCGCCGCCAGACCGGCAAATCTGACCTTGATCAGGGGTGCGGAGTTCTCCACCCGAGTGCGGTTGCCTCAGCACACGGTGAGCATCCATTTGCTCGGCTACCTGTTCGATCCGACCGAACCGGCCATCGTGGCCGAGCAGGCGAGGCTGGTCGGCGAGCGGCTGCACCGCGGGCTGGCCATGGTGGACCTGATGGTCGCCGACGGGTTACCGATCAGCCGGCAGCAGGTTCTGGAGATCGCAGCCGGCGCCCCGGTCGGGCGGCCACATCTGGGCATGGCACTGGTGCAGTCCGGGGTGGTGCCAACGGTGACGGACGCGTTCAATTCCTACCTGGCCAACCGCGGCGGGTACTACGTGCCGAAGGCGGACACCGAGCTCACCACGGCCGTCCAGCTGATCGCTTCGTCCGGCGGAGCGTCGGTGATCGCTCACCCACGGGGTCGCGGTGAGTTTCGGGCGTTGACCGCCGAGCTGATCGGGGAGTTGGCAGATCTAGGGCTGGCCGGCCTCGAGGTAGACCATCCCGACCATGATGCCGCAGACAGGGCGGAGCTTGCCGAGATCGCGCAGCGCTATCAGCTGATCCGCACCGGCAGCTCCGACTATCACGGGCACAACAAGAAACTGCGCCTCGGGCAGCACACCACTACGCCGGATGCGTTGCAGCGCTTGATTTCTCGGACCAGCGGCGTGACCCCTGCGTTGGCCGGCTGATGGACACCGTCCCGCTGCCCACCGCCAGGAGGGACCCGCCAGGCGGCGTTCGCGCCGTCGAGCTGGTGGCCGGACTCCTCGGCAGCGGAATGCTGTTGCTCGGGGTGGTGCTGCTGGTGCTGCAGCTGCTGACACCGCACCTGATCGACGGCGCGGACGGGCCGGGCTGGGGGCGGGTGCTGGCCCATCTGCTGGTCGGTGTGGCGGCCGAGGGAGCTCGCGGCGCTCGCAGGACGTTCCCCGTGCCGGCCAGGGTGGCGGTCGGGGTGCTGACCGTGCTGGCGGTGCTTGCCGTGCTGGTGTTCACCTGGTGGCGTTGATCGACGTTCGGCGAGGATCAACTTCTCACTAGTTGGGCCGGGTGCCCGGAGTCGTCATTCACCTCCGCTCAGGCGAGGGGGGAACCGCCCGGCTGCCCGTGGTCCAGGACCGTAGCCGTGGCAACAAGATTCGCAGCAAACGTTCGGGCTGTTCGACGTTCGGCGAATGGGCGGCGCCAGGGATCACCAGCAGTGAGGTGCCGAGCCGGCGGGCCATCGCTGCCTGCTGCTCGATACCCCAGGCGTCATCAGCTTCGCCGCTGATCACCGCCACCGGAATAGTCGCCGCATCCAGCGCCGCGGCCAGCTCGGTTACCAGGTCGGGCTCGGCAACGATGGCCGCGGCCATACCGAGCAGTCCGGCGGGTGCAGAAGCCAGAAACCGCTTGCGGTAGAAGCCCTCTAGCTCCGCCGTGGGCGGCCGGCGCAGGTCAGCGGTGAGCGATCGGCGGAACTCATAGGCCGCCTTGATACCCTGGTCCCTGAGCACCGGGGCTCCGCCCTCCATCGCCAGCGTGCGGGGGCCGGCGGGCAGCGCCGCCGGGCCGGAATCCAGCAGTACCAGTCCGGCCACCCTGGATCCGGCAAGGACTGCTGCCCTGGCCACCAGTCCGCCGTAGGAATGGCCGAGCAGGATCACCGGTCCCGGTAGCTGGGCGATCATGCCGGCAAGCATGACGCCAAGGGCATTGGGGGAGTAGCCGGCCTCATCGGACGGTCCTGCCGATTCGTACTGGCCGGGCAGGTCGATGGCGACCGCATGAAACCCGTTGTCCGCCAACGGATCGAGCAGCGGCGCGAAGTCTTCCTTGGATCCGGTGTAACCGGGAACCATCAGCACGATGGGGCAGATTCCGGTCGGCTGGCGGGGCGCGGCGCGGAGCACTGCAAGCTGCCGGCCGTCAGCGTCGAACGCCGCCCGAGCGGCGTGATGAATCGTCAGCTGGTAGGAGTTCACGGTGCGCTGGCTCACGGGGCTGCCTTCAGAGCTACGACCGAGTCGCCGCGCAGTTCCACCAGCCGATCCTCCACCAGGTCGACATCGACCCTGGACGGCGACCCGGTGCGGGCAACGGGCACCGTCCTTTCCACCGTGCCCTCGCCAGCCGGCACCACCATCAACCCGTTTGTGGACGGTACCGCCAGGTCGGTGCCCACCAGCGCGGGCAACCCGATGGCGCCGCTAAGAACCCAGTTCACCACCGGGGTGGCACGGTCCTGCACCTCGGTGGTCGGTTTGGTCGGCGTCGCCGCCGAACCGCTGAGCAGATCGGACAAGCCGCTGCCGTCCGTGCTGGATCCTGAAGTGGTGGCCGTGGCGGTGATCGGCACCGTCACCTTGACGTTCTGGTTGCCGACGGCGATCAGGTAACCGGCGGTCAGCGCGTACTGCACGCCGTCGAGCGTCACCCTCGGAGTTGGCCTGGAATCGGCGCCGAACGCGCTGGCCGGGATCTGCACCGGGGTGCGGGATACCACCGCGCCGTCGGCACCGTAGATGACGATCGCTGGAGTCGGGGTGGACACCAGCACCGCGACCCGGTCGGCAGTGATGCCGACGATCCTGGCCTGCGTTGATCCGGTGTTCACGTCCATCAGCGCCACGTGCTTGTAGACGCTCCACTTGGCGTGGTCGTGGCTGTTCGGGTCGTCCCAGTTCAGCACGATCCTGGCGTTGGGTCCGTTGCCAGGGCAGTGTTCGATGGTGCCGAATTGATTGTCGGTGACAGCCGCGTCGGTGAAGGTGCAGCCGAGGTGCTCGTATCCGGGCGCATCGGGATCGGGTTGGTTGCCGTACTGGATAGTGCGCAGCAGATCCCAGCGCCAGACCTCGAGCCGATCGGTGCCCACCCAGGCGGCATAGGGACCGCCGAAGATCAGCGTGCCGCCGGCCTCGTTCGGTGACGTGCGCTGGTAGCGCCGGTCACCGGCTTGCGGGTGTAGCAGCACCAGCTCCTGGCACATGCCGCCGGTGGCGTAGAGCGCCAGGAACCCGACCGGGCGATCGTCGGTGGGACTGCCCTGAGGCACGCCGATGGTGCCGACGCTGGTGTCGTTGGACCCGATAGCGCACAATGCCTTGTTCGAGCGGGCATAGCTCCAGCGGACAGCACCGGTGGTGGCATCCCGGCCGGTCACCGTGTGTTGGTCGGTGGTGGCCACCGTGCCGTAGGCCGACGCCGCTGCCCCCACCGCCGGGACGGTCGGATGCTGCCAGGCCACCGCCAACTTCGACGGGACCTCGGCCATCGTCGCTGTCGGGGTGAAGGCGTGCCCGGTGTTGTCGGTGGTGGCTCTGACGTCGCTGGTGAGGTACACGATGACGGCCGAGACGATCACCGCGACGGCAATTCCCGCGGCGATCATCAGGTCGCGGCGACGCCGGGTCCGGTACGCCGACGACCTGGCATTCACGGTCTCAGTCACCGGGGCGAGCTTACTGAGTCAGCCGGTGGTCTCGGTGGCAGACCGGCCGGCTGCGGCCTGCTGACCCCCACGGGTGCGGCGACGTCGACGTCGCGGACGATCCGCGGCCTCGCCCGATTCGGGCTTGGTAGCCGCCGGCGGTTTGTCGGGCTGGCCGGAGTCGGTGTGTGTTCTGGTCCTGCCGCGAGGCCCGGTAGAACGGGACCCGGCCGCAGCGCGGCTCGACTTCTTGCCGCCGGTCTCGCCGAGATCCTCGACGGCCTCGGCGTCAAGCCCCTGGCGCGTCTGATTGGCCCTGGGCAACCGCCCGGTGACCCCCTTCATGATGTCCAGGTCCGCACGCAGGTGCGCCGATGTCGAGTAGGTCTCCGCCGGATCATCGGAGTGCAGCCCGAGTGCGTTGTTGATCAACTTCCAGCGGGGCAGGTCGTCCCAGTCGACCAGCGTGACGGCGACACCGGACTTGCCGGCCCTGCCGGTTCGTCCAATGCGGTGGACATAAGTCTTCTCGTCCTCAGGACACTGATAATTGATGACGTGGGTGACGTCCTCGACATCGATGCCACGAGCGGCCACGTCGGTGGCCACCAGCACGTCGACCTTGCCGGACCTGAAGGCTCGAAGTGCCTGTTCGCGAGCGCCCTGGCCCAGGTCGCCGTGCACGGCGGCGGCGGCGAACCCGCGGTCGGCGAGCTCGTCGGCGACCTTCTGTGCGGTTCGCTTGGTGCGGGTGAAGACCATGGTGAGCCCGCGCCCCTCGGCCTGCAGCACCCGGCTCAGTAGCTCGACCTTGTCCATGGCGTGCGCCCGATAGACGAACTGAGTGGTGGTGAGGTGGGTCTGGCCTTCGTCGGGCATCTCGGCGCGGATGTGCAGCGGCTGGGTCATGAACGAGCGGGCCAGGGTGATGATCGGGCCAGGCATGGTGGCCGAGAACAGCATCGTCTGCTTGGCGTCCGGCACCATCCCGAGCACTCGCTCGATGTCCGGCAGGAAGCCCAGGTCGAGCATCTCGTCGGCCTCGTCCAGCACCAGGATCTTGGCGGCACCGAGGACAAGGGTGCCGGAGTTGGCAAGATCGAGCAGCCGGCCCGGCGTGCCGACGACCACGTCGACGCCGTTCTGAAGAGCGGCTACCTGCGGTTCGTAGGCGCGGCCGCCGTAGACGGCGGTGACCGTGAGGCCGACGTACTTCGCCGCGTCGTGCAGGTCGCGGGTCACCTGCACACACAGCTCGCGGGTCGGCACCATCACCAGGGCGCGCGGCGCCCTGCCCCGCTGTTGCGCGGTTCCGGTCTCGGCAGCCTCGGCCGCGGCGTCTTCGGCCGCCAGCCGGTGCAGCAGCGGCACGCCGAAACCGAGGGTCTTGCCCATCCCGGTGCGGGCCTGGCCGATCAGGTCGGAGCCGACCAGCGCTACCGGAAGGGTGAGCGCCTGGATGGCGAAGGTGTGCTCGATGCCGGCCTGCTGGAGCGCCTGCACGATGCGCGGGTCGACCTGCAGATCGGCGAAGGTGGGAGACTGCTCGGTGACGGGAGCGTCACCGATCAGCGGGTGGGATACGGCGATGTCCTCAGGGGCGAGGCCCTCGTCGGGGGTGATATCGGTCAAGACTGTGCCTTCCTCGGCAGATACTCCCACTGTCGGGGGGAGTCGCGCGCGAGGCCGGCCTGAAGTCGATCTGGTGGCGGAGCGTGGGGAATGATCCCCGGTGACAGCGCCCCGGTTGTGCGTCGCGCGCACATTGACGGCGACGCCGACTGGCACCGCCTCGGTGGCCATCTTACCGGCTGGAACTAGTCTTCATGGCGAGCCGGACAGCCGGCGGGTTTGGAGGCAAGAAATGTCCCACCCTTCCTCGGAGGTCGTGTCGACCGCGCCGGCCGCCGGAGTGGTCGACCTCATCGGCGTGCTGGCCTATGGCGAGCTGTCGGCGTTCGACAGGATGGCCGCGGACGCCCGCTATGCACCGACCCTTGCAGGCAGGGTCGCGTTGGCCCAGATGGCAGCCGCCGAAATGGGCCATTTCCGGTTGCTGACCGGCTACCTCGACCAGCACTCCATCGCCGTTGAGCGGGCCATGGCTCCCTTCGTTCGGCCGATCGACGCCTTCCACGATTCGACGGCACCACATTCCTGGTTGGAATCTTTGGTGAAGGCGCACGTCGGAGACGGGCTGGCCGCCGACTTCTACCGCGAGATCGCTGAATGGCTGGACCCGGCCACCCGCGACCTGGTGTTCGACGTGCTCAGCGACACCGGTCACTCCGCGTTCGCCGTCCGCGAGGTGCGTCGAGCCTGTCATGCCGACCCTCGACAGTCCGGGCCGTTGGCGCTGTGGGGGCGGCGGCTACTGGGCGAGGCTCTCACCCAGGCGCAATACGTGGTGGCCGAGCGAGACGCGCTGGCCCAATTGATCATCTCTGGATCCGGCGACTTGGCCGGCATTGCCGCGCTGTTCCGCAGGTTGCAGATGGGCCACGGCGAGCGGATGAAATCGCTGGGCTTGGCCTAGTCGAGCTGCAGGTCAGGTGATTCGGCCGGCCAGCTGTGCGCCGGCGGCACGCAACCACTGGGCGGTCCCGGACATCGCGGCCCCGCTGGAACCGGCAAGCAGGTCGAGCGCAACTGACTGTTCGATCCGGTCGGGTACCGCCCCCGTGATCTGCCCGGCGACCAACCACACTCGTTGCGCCGCAGAATGTTCCAGCAGATGGCCGACCACCTTGCCGGTGGTCGACTGATCGTCGAAGCTGCCTTCGCCGGTGATCACCAGGTCCGCTGTGGTCAACGCCGCCGGCAGCCCGACAATGGTGCCGATCCGCTGCGCACCTGGAACGAGAGTGGCGCCCCAGAGGGTGGCCAGCCCGAAGGCGGCGCCACCGGCGGCGCCGGCGCCCGGTTGCTCGGGATTTCCACCGACGACAGCGGCGAACTGCCGCAGGGCGCCATCCAGTGCAGCCACCTCGGCGGCCGATGCGCCCTTCTGTGGTCCGAACACCGCGGCCGCGCCTCGCGGGCCGAAAAGCGGGGCGGTGACGTCGGTGAGTACCTCGACCCCGGCGGCCGGCGGATCGGCGAGCGCCGAAACGTCCACGCCGGCAACACCTTTCAATGATCCACCGCCCAGTGGCAGATCGTTGCCGGACCGGTCCAGGAAGCGTGCCCCCAGTGCGCGGAGTGCTCCGGTACCGCCGTCGGTGGCGGCCGAACCGCCGACGGTGGCGATGATCCTCGTCACCAGCGGGTGGGTGGCGGCGTCCGCCAGCAGCTGACCGAAGCCGGCGGTCTGGGCACCGAGAGCGTCCCTTTCCCGCATCTGCGGGAGCCCGGACGCCGCGGCGAGTTCGACCACGGCGGTCCCGTCCGGCAGTAGCAGCCAGCTGGCGTCGATTGGCCGGCCATCGGGACCCGTTGCCGGGCAGGCGATCTCGAGGCTGCCGGGGGTGCTAGCCGCGATTGCCGACGCGCTGCCCTCGCCGCCGTCGGCCAGTGGCAGGGTGACGACGATGTCGGTTGGCCGCACCGATCGCCAGCCATCGGCGATAGCGGCTGCGGCCTGCGCAGCGGTGGCGCTGCCCTTGAACGAATCCGGCGCGATCAGGATGTGCACCGCGGTCTCATCTCGACTCGGTCTCATCTCGACGCGGTCTCATCTCGATCGGTGTCGAGAACGAAGGGCACCCGGCGCGCCACGAGCTCGCGGGCCTCGGCCGGCAGGCTGTCCACCACCGCAAGCAGGGGAAGCAGCTCTGGACGGGTGGTCATCGCTCGGAACGTGGTCTGCATGGTGATCCCGTGATCGGGTCGGTCGACCACCTCGATGGTGTCGCCGGCCAGAACTCGGCCGGGATGCAGCACCCGCAGATACGTTCCGGTTCGGGCAGTTTCGGTGAACCTGCGGACCCAGCCGCGCTCGCCGAGAAAACCGGCGAAAGTGTTGCACGGGATCCGCGGAACCGTCAGCTGCAGCAGCAGATCCGTTCCCACCCGCCAGGTTTCGCCGGCGATGGCATCGGCGAGGTCGATACCTGTTGTGGTCAGGTTCTCGCCGAAACTGCCGTTGGGGAGCTCCCTTCCGAGTTCGGCCTGCCAGCGGTCCAAGTCCTCGCGGGCATAGGCGTAGACCGCCTGATCGTCGCCGCCGTGGTGCCGACGGTCGCACACCTCGTCGCCGGCCAAGCCGCTGCCCGCGGACCCCTTTGGCCCAGGGGCCGCGACCAACACCGGCAGGTCCGTCGGACGTTTGTCGATACCGGTGACGCGGCGACGGGAGTGCTCGCTAGGGGTGCCGCGGCCGAGGTTCACCGAGAGGACCGAAGGAGTCGATGCGGGCATCCGCACACCGTACGACGCGCGTCAGCGATGGAACCGCTGCGGGCCGTATCGCCCCGGCCGGCGGCGTTTTGGACATCGACGCAGTACTGCACGTCGGCCGGCAACAACTGGGCCAGATCGCGTCTGAAACCGTTGCTGCAGGCGATGCGCTGCACTGCTCAGGGCACGCTCCACACCTCAAGGTACGACGGCGTCCAACTCAAACTCGAGCAACCAGCGCGGGTCGAGCAGACCGGCGACGACGATCATCGTGCTGGCCGGCCGGACGTCGCCGAACGCCTCGCGGTGCGCCTGGCCGG
>JALYXB010000222.1 GCA_030947305.1 Actinomycetota bacterium
GCACCGCGAACAGCGCGCCGACGATGCCGAGCGACGATGAGCCGACCACCACCGCCAGCAGCACGGCCAGTGGGTGCAGCGACACTGCCTTCCCCATCAGGAACGGTTGCAGCACATGGGATTCGACCTGCTGGACCAGCAACACCACCCCGAGCATCACCAGCGCGGAGACCGGGCCGTGGGTGACCAGCGCGACCAGCACCGCGATGGCACCGGAGGCGATCGCACCGATGATCGGGATGAACGAGGTGACGAAGACCAACAGCGTCAAAGCGATCACAAACGGCAGCCGCAGGATCGCGGCGCCGACGCCGATCCCGACGGCATCGATGGCGGCCACGATCACCTGCACTCGCACGTAGGACGACAGGCTGACCCAACCTCGGCGACCGGCCTGGTAGGTCGGCTGCTGCGCGGCCTTGGGCATCAGGCTGATCAGGAAGACGGCGATCTGCTGACCCTGGGAGAGGAAGAAGAAGGTGGCGAAGAGTGCAATCAGGATGCCGGCAAGAAAGTGCCCTGCCGACCCGGCAAACGCCGTGCCCTTGGAGATCCAACTCGACGATCCAGAGCTGAAGGCGGCCTTGGCCTTGGCGAGGTAGTCCTGCAGCTGAGACTCACTCAAGTGCAGCGGGCCGGTGTGCAACCAGCTGACTATCTTGTCCAGCCCACCCTTCGCCTGGCCCAACATGTTCGTCATACCGGAGGCGATCTGGGTACCGGCGAAGGTGAACAGGCCGCCAATCACCACGATCAGCAGGATGATCGCGGTGAAGGTGGCCAGCGCGTTCCGGAAATGCAGCTTGTCCCGGAGCAGCTTGGTGAACGGCGACAACAGCGCGGTGATCAGCAGAGCGACGGCGAGCGGGACGACGACCATACTGATCGTCTGCAGTCCGATCACCACCAGCGCTGCGACGGCCACCACCAGCAGAATCCGCCACGACCACCCGGCCGCCACCACCAGCGGATAAGCCACGTGTTTCGGGTCGGGCGACAGCCGTTCCGGCCGCTGCTCGCGCCTGGCAACCACCGCTGTCGGCGGGCCGGTGACCTCGGCGACCGGCTGGGCGGCCGGGTTCGATGCGCGCGGGCCATCGCGGCCGGGTGTCATCAGGCCGTCCTGTGCGTCAGGTCGCTCGCTCATGGTCCTCCACTGCTGGTGTCTGCACCCCGCCGGCGATTGTTCTGAAGGAGGTTACGGGGTGCCGGCCGGCCGCGGTTGCCGATCCACCGCTCCCCGGGGTAGACCGTTGACATGGCCACCGGCAAGGCGACCCCGCCGACCACGACCTCGCTGCGACCGGTCACTCGCCCGTCGGACAGTGACCGGCAACCTGTGATGCACCTTGAGATAGAAACGAAGCTCGAGGTGACGCCGGATGCCGTGCTGCCTGATCCTCTGCAGCACAAGGCGGTCCGTAAGGCTGGGCTCACCGAGCTGGCAGCGCCCGTGGTGCACACGCTGGATGCGACCTACTACGACACCGACCATCTCGACCTGTTGCGGTCCCGAGTCACACTGCGCCGCAGGACAGGGGGTGACGACGCCGGCTGGCACCTGAAACTGCCGGCGGGTGGCTCCGGAACGGCCGGCGCCCGCAGCGAGCTGCAGCTGCCGCTGGGCAGCGGGACAAGGGTGCCGCGGCAGCTGGACCAACTGGTCCGCGGTACCGCCCGCGGCCGGCAGCTCAGGCCTGTTGCCAGGTTGCGGAACCGGCGCACGGTGCACCGGTTGCTCGACGCCGACGGCACCCAGGCCGTCGAGATTGCCGACGACTCGGTGACGGCGACCAGGCAGGACAGCGACACCGTTGACTGCTGGCGCGAGGTCGAAGTGGAGCTGATCGACGGCACCCCCGAGCAGCTCGAGGCGACCGTCAAGGCGCTGACCGATGCCGGTGCCCGGCCCGCCGGTAACACCTCCAAACTGGCGAGGGTGCTGCTGCCACCGCCGGCGGCGAAGCCGCCGCCCAAGGGGCATTCCGCGGGGTCAGCGGTGCTGACAGCCCTCGGGCGGCATCGGGACAAGCTGATCGTCACCGATAGGGCATTGCGCGAGGGCAGCGGCCGACTGGACGGGGCGGCAGCTTCCATTCACGACGCCAGGGCCTGCGCCCGTCGCATCCGCTCAGTATTACGTGTCTTCGAGGCGTTGTTCACCGACGAGCCGGCGCTCGGTCTGCGCGACTCGCTGGAGGATTTCGGTAGAACCCTCAGCGCGGCAAGGGATGTGGAGGTGGCACGGAGCCGATTGGCCGCGGGTCTGGTGGAGGAACCCGAACAGCTCGTCGGGTCGGCCGGCACCCTGATCGGCGCCGAGCTCGACCGCAGATCGACCGCAGCGCACGCTGACATCCGCGAACACCTCGACGCTGCTGCCCATCTGCAGCTGCTCCGCGACCTTGACGCGTTCCTCGACGACCCTCCGATCACCAGGCGCGCGGCCCGGCCGGCGACCAGCGAACTGCCCGTCCAACTCGGTCGCAGCTGGCGCCGGCTGCGCGCCAAGGCGGATGCGGCGCTGGCCGACCCGACCAACACCGATGCGCTGCACGCGGTCCGCAAAGCGGCCAAGACGGTGCGGTACGCGGCGGAGTCCACCGTGGCGATCTTCGGTGACGACGCGGTGCTGTTCGCCGCCGTGCTGGAGGAGGTGCAGGAAGTGCTCGGCGAATTCCAGGACGCGCAGGTCAGCGCCAGGCTGCTGGTGGAGCTGGCCGCGCAGCCGGACACCGACGGCCAGGCAGGCTTCGTCTTCGGTCGACTGCACGCCGTCGAGCAGGCCATCGCCGCCGGTGCGATCGACGATTTTGCCGATGCCTGGGATCGCGTCGAGGACGCCGAACTCGCGGGCATCCTCGGGACGGAGTAAGCCCAGGGACTTGGCGGCTTCGCTGGCCGGTTCTCGGGCGCTTGCCCGTCAGACCCCGCACGCCCGACCCGTCACACCCGCGAAGCGGAAGGGTCAGCGGGTCCAGCGGACGAGCGCGCTGCTGGGCGGGGTGAACGGAACCAGGTCTCGGCGCAGGCCGGCGACGGCAGACGCGGCCGCAAAGGCCGCCTCCACCCGCAATGCCGCCAGCTCGTCCTGTTGAGCGTTGTTCTCGCGCTGCAGTTCGATGAGCCTGGCGCGCAACGCATCCACCTGCGACTCCAGGTCGATGACACGGCGAATACCTGCCCTGTTGACGCCGTCCTGTTGGGACAGCCGCTGTACCTCACGGAGCAGCTCGATATCACGCTGCGAGTACCGGCGGCCGCCACCCGAGGTGCGCCCTGGCGACACCAGACCTTCCCTGTCGTAGGACCGCAGCGTCTGGGCATGCATGCCGGCCAGCTCAGCGGCAACCGAGATGACGAACAGCGGCGCCTCCGCATCGAGGCCGGCAGCGTCGAAGCCGCCGCCAAGGGGACGAGAACCGGCACCCATCGCCGACGAGCCGAACCGTGGTGACCGCGTCATGAGGGAGCACCTGCCTTTCCGGCCACCGCCCTGTTGATCGCCGACCGGGGATCGTCAGGGCTGGCCGCCGCGAACTCCTGCAGCGCAGCAGCAGCTTCGGCCGAGATACGTTGTGGGATAGCCACTTCCACCGTGACGATGAGGTCACCCTGGTGATCCTTGCGGGTGATGCCGGCGCCCTTCACCCGGAACTTGCGTCCGGAGGCGGTGCCGGCGGGCACCTTCAGTGATACCGAACCGGACAGTGTCGGCACCTTCACCGTCGTACCCCGCACCAGTTCCGGGAAGGTGAGCGGAACCGTCAGGGTCAGATTGTCGCCACTGCGACGGAACAGCGGATGGCTGGACACATGCACCACCACGAAAAGGTCGCCGGCAGGGCCGCCACCCAAACCCGGCTCGCCCTTACCGCCCAGTTTGATCCGTTGCCCGTCCGAAACACCCGCGGGGATACGGGTTTTCAGGGTGCGGGTCTTCACCACGGTTCGCTCGCCATGGCAGGTAGGACACGGATCGTCGATCACGCTGCCGGTGCCCGAACAGTTGGTGCACGGTTCGGAGAAGGCGAAGGAACCCTGGTTCCGGGTGGTGAGGCCAGACCCGTTACACACCGGACAGGTGCGCGGGCTGGTGCCGGGACGGGCGCCAGTCCCATGGCAAGTGTCGCAGGTCCCGCGTTCGGTGATCTGTAGTGGCACCAGCACGCCGGCCACCGATTCGTCGAACGACAGCGTCACCTCGGTCTCCAGGTCTGCGCCGCGCCTTGCCCTGGTTCTCGTCCCACCACCGGCGCCACCGGTGCGGTTGAACAGCCCGCCGAAGAGATCACCGATGCCGCCGCCGGCGGTGGCACCCCCGTTGGCGTTGCGCAGCAGATCGCTCAGATCGAAGCCTGCACTACCAGTCCCTCCCGGGAAGCCGCCGCCGGCACCGGGGAAGCCGCGGAAGGCGCCGGAGGCGGCCAGGTTACGGGCCTGGTCGTACTCCTTGCGCTTGGCATTGTCGGAGAGCACATCGTAGGCCTCGGAAACCGCCTTGAACTTGTCCTCGGACTGCTTGTTCCCTGGGTTCTTGTCGGGATGCAGGTCGCGGGCGAGCCTGCGGTAGGCCTTCTTGATCTCGGCCGAGGTGGCCGTCTTGGTCACCCCGAGTTCGGCGTAGTAATCCTTCTCGTAGTAGTCCTGGGCGGACACCTCGGCCTCCTCTCTGCCCTGGCCTGTTCAGGAATTATCGGCTGAATCGTCGCTGCTGTCGGCATCCTGGGCCGATTCACTGCCGTCGTCACCGTCGACCGTTTCGGCGTCCAACGCCTGCTCGCTCGCCGGCGGCCTCTCAGCAGCGCCGACAGAGTCAGCGGCGTCCTGCTGCTCGGGCCCGGTCACCACCACGACAGCCGGCCGCACCAGCCGGCCGGAGATGGAGTAACCGTGCCGCAGCACACTGGTGACGGTCGGCTCTGCCACGTCGAGGGAGGTGGCGAACTGCACCGCCTCGTGATGCGCTGGATCGAATGGATCTCCCTGCGCACCAACCTGTTCAAGACCCAGCCTGGTGAGCACACCGGACAGTTTGTCCGCTACCGACTTGAAGGCACCGGTCAGATCCCCATGGGCGTCTGCCCTGTCGATGTCGTCCAGCACGGTCAACATCTCGGTGAGCACGGTTGCCTTCGCCATCAGCGTCACCTGCTCGCGGTCGCGGTCGATGCGCTTGCGGTAGTTGGCGTACTCCGCGGTCACCCGCTGCAGATCCGCTGTGCGCTCGGCTGCTTCCTGTTGTGCGGCTTTGAGTTCGGGAGTGACGACCTCGGCCGAGATCGGCTGGGCAGCGTTGGCCGGATCAGCGGGGTTTCCGCTGCCGCCGGCCGGCCCGAAGGGCGCACCCTGCGGACCGAACGGCGAGCTGGCCGGCGTTGAGCTGTCACCGGGGACCTCTCGACGCGCGCCGGTCAGCGGATCCAGTCGGCGCCGGTCGACGAAATGAAAGGGCTTGTCGCGGCCTCGATCGTCACCGTCTGGATCGTTACCCCCAGCACCGCCGGTCACTGGCCCTCATCCTTCTTCACATCGTCGACCTTCACATCGTCCACGATCTCGGCGTCGACGATGTCGTCGTCGGAGGACGCAGTACCGTCGGCGCCACCACCGTCAGCGCCCGCAGCGCCCTGTTCGGACTGGTTCTGCGCATACAGCGCTGATCCGAGTTGCTGCGACTCGTTGGCGAGCGTCTCGACGGAAGTCTTCAGCGCGGCGATGTCCGTCCCCTGCAGGGCCTGGTTGACCTTGGCGATGGCTTCCGTCACCCGCTGCTTCGGCTCGTCGGGCAGCTTCTCGTCGTTGTCCTTGATGAACTTCTCGGTCTGGTGCACCAGCTGCTCGGCCGAGTTGCGAACCTCTGCCTCCTCGCGGCGGGCCTTGTCGTCCTCGGCGTGTGCCTCGGCTTCCTTGACCATCCGGTCGATGTCGTCCTTCGGCAGCGCAGAACCGCCGGTGATCGTCATCGACTGCTCCTTGCCGGTGCCCTTGTCGGTCGCCGTCACATGCACGATGCCGTTGGCGTCTATGTCGAAGGTGACCTCGATCTGCGGCACGTTCCGCGGTGCCGGCGGCAGCCCGGTGAGCTCGAACATACCCAGCTTCTTGTTGTAGGCAGCGATCTCCCGCTCACCCTGGAATACCTGGATCTGCACCGAAGGCTGATTGTCTTCGGCCGTGGTGAAGATCTCCGACCGTTTTGTCGGGATGGTGGTGTTGCGTTCGATCAGCTTGGTCATGATGCCGCCCTTGGTCTCGATCCCGAGAGAAAGCGGGGTGACATCGAGCAGCAGCACGTCCTTTACCTCGCCGCGCAGCACACCGGCCTGCAGGGCAGCGCCGACGGCAACAACCTCGTCCGGGTTGACGCCCTTGTTCGGTTCCTTGCCACCGGTCAGTTCCTTGACCAGTTCGGTGACTGCCGGCATCCGGGTGGAACCTCCGACCAGCACCACATGATCGATGTCGGCGACCTTGACGCCGGCGTCCTTGATCACCTGGTGGAAAGGCTCCCGAGTGCGGTCGAGCAGATCGGAGGTGATCTTCTGGAACTCGGCGCGGGACAGCGACTCGTCAAGGAACAGCGGGTTCTTCTCCGCGTCGACGGTGATGTACGGCAGGTTGATGGAGGTCTGCTGACTGGCGCTCAGCTCGATCTTGGCCTTCTCCGATGCCTCGCGGATGCGCTGCATGGCCATCTTGTCCTTGGTCAGATCGATGCCGTTGGCGGCCTTGAACTTGTCGACCAGCCAATTGACGATGCGCTCGTCCCAGTCGTCGCCACCCAGCCGGTTGTCGCCGGCGGTGGAGCGGACCTCGACCACGCCGTCGCCGATCTCCAGCAGCGACACGTCGAAGGTGCCGCCACCGAGGTCGAAGACCAGGATGGTCTGTTCCTTCTCCCCCTTGTCCAGCCCGTAGGCAAGCGCGGCCGCGGTCGGCTCGTTGACGATGCGCAGGACGTTCAGACCGGCGATCTCGCCGGCTTCCTTGGTGGACTGCCGCTCGGCGTCGTTGAAGTAGGCCGGAACCGTGATGACGGCGTCGGTAACGGGCTCGCCGAGGTAGGACTCCGCGTCCCGCTTGAGCTTGCCGAGCACCCGCGCGCTGATCTCCTGTGCTGTGTACTTCTTGCCGTCGATGTCCACCGACCAGGTGGTGCCCATGTGGCGCTTGACCGAGCGGATGGTGCGGTCGACGTTGGTGACGGCCTGCCTCTTGGCGACCTCACCGACCAGCACCTCACCGTTCTTGGCGAACGCGACGATCGACGGGGTGGTGCGCGATCCTTCGGCGTTCGCGATGACGGTGGGTTCGCCGCCCTCCAACACCGAGACGACCGAGTTGGTGGTTCCGAGGTCGATTCCTACAGCACGTGACATGCGAATTTCCTTCCTTCGCGGCGGGGATCCGCCGAGCTCCCTATGCGCGCCGGCCGTGGTGCCGGTGGTGCGCGAACGACTGTGATGTGCGTGTTGAGCCACAACTTGCGGCCCGGCTGACCGGGCCGACTCCAGGATGCCTACCGGCCTGCCGGCCCGCAAGTTTCCTTGAGCCTATGCGACTCAACTTTACTGATCGTTCCAACGGCGGGCCGGCAACAAAATGTTCCTCGATAGGGCCCGCCGGATGAGTGCGCTGGGTCACATCGAGGTCCCGGGCGAGCGGTCCACCGGGCGCTGGAGGATGCTCCAGGCAGTGGTGGGTCACCACACGCACTCCGGAAGGGCCAAGCGGGATGAGTGAACGCTGGTACAAGGAAGCCGTCATCTACTGCATAGAGGTGGACCTTTTCGCCGATTCCGACGGCGACGGCTACGGCGATCTGGCTGGCCTGATCAGTCGGCTGGACTACCTGTCGCGGCTGGGTGTCACCTGTCTGTGGCTCAACCCCATTCATCCGAGCCCGCACCGGGACGACGGCTACGACGTCGCCGACTTCTACGGCATCGACCCCAGGCTCGGCACCCTGGGAGATTTCGCCGAATTGACGTTGCAGGCGCGCGCACGCGGCATGCGCATCATCATCGATCTTGTCGTCAACCACACCTCCGACCAGCACCCGTGGTTTCAGTCGGCTCGCAGCGACCCGGATTCGCGGTACCGCGACTGGTACGTCTGGAGCGAAGACGAGCCAGCAGATCGCTTCCAAGGCACGGTGTTTCCCGGTGCGCAGACCGAGACCTGGACCTTCGACAAGACGGCCGAGTCCTGGTACTTCCACCGATTCTACGATTTCCAGCCCGACCTCAACTGGCAGAACCCTGCGGTCCGCGCAGAGATCAAGAAGGTGATGGGCTTCTGGCTGCAGTTGGGTGTGTCCGGTTTCCGGCTCGATGCGGCACCGTTCGTGCTCGAGGTGGTGACCCCTGGGGTGGATCAGGGGCCGAAGGACTTCTCGATTCTGGACGACATGCGCCAGGCCATGCAGTGGCGCACCGGGGATGCGGTGCTGTTGTGCGAGGCGAACGTCGACCCGTCGGACGTGGCGAAGTACACCGGCGACCTGCCGGACGGTCCGAACGACCGGGCGCACATGTTGTTCTCGTTCCTGCTGAACCCGCGGATGTGGCTGGCGTTGGCCCGCGGCGAAGCGGAATCGCTGGCCGAGTCCTTGAAAACCCTGCCGCCGCTGCAAGCAATGGCGCAGTGGGCAACTTTCCTGCGTAATCACGATGAGCTGGACCTGAGTCGATTGTCGACCGAGCAGCGCGATCAGGTGTTCTCGGTCTTCGCGCCGTCACCGGACATGCGGCTGTACCACCGCGGCATCCGGCGCCGGCTGGCCCCGATGTTCAGTGGGAACTGGCGACACATGAAGTTGGCCTATGCCCTGCAGTTCTCGATGCCGGGGACACCGGTGCTCAGGTACGGCGACGAGATCGGCATGGGCGAGAACCTGTCGCTGCCGGAGCGCAACGCCATCCGCACCCCGATGCAATGGAACAACGGAGTGAACGGCGGCTTCTCGACCGCGGCCGCGCAGCAGTTGCTCGCACCGATGGCAACTCGCGGTCGCTTCGGCGTGCGCACGGTGAATGTCCATACACAGCAACGGGATCCGGATTCGTTGCTTCGCTGGTTCGAGCAGCTCATCGGCGTCGTCAAGCAGACGCCGGAGATCGGGGTCGGCACCTGCTCGGTGGTCGACGTCGCGCTGCCCAGCTCGGTGCTGGCCCACCGGTTCGACGCACCGGAGGGATCGATCGTGCTGCTGCACAATCTCGCGGACCAGCCGGTGACCGTCGACCTCGGCCAGCTCGACGGCGTCACCGAGAAGCCGTGGGAATTACTAGCAGACGGACCCTATCCGCCGCCGACGGCTCGGCTGACCGGGCTGGAACTGCGTGGCTGGGGCTACCGCTGGATTCGACTGCGCCGGGGCTGGGCCGGCTGACCGACGAGTCAGGCCGGGGTATCGAGCAGCTCCACCAGGATCGCGTGGATTCGCCTGTATCACGGCATCCACAGGTCCTCCATGTCGACGATCCCGGCGACGACGGGCGGCTGGCGCTCCGAGGACAGGGCGCTTGACAGCCTTAGCTACGACAGTTAGGTTTATAGCTACTATCAGTAGCTATCCAGGAGGACGACATGGCAACAAGCTTTCTTGATCATTCGGTTGGCCGGCTGGCTTACGACGTCGCGGGCCAGGACGGCGCACCTCTGGTGCTGCTGGTCGCAGGCATGGGCGACACCATGTCTGCCTTTCGATTCCTGCAGCCACTGCTGGTGGCCCAGGGCTATCGGGTCGGCAGGATGGATCAGCGCGGGCACGGCGAATCGAGCGTTCCTTGGCCCGGCTACGGCAGCCCGGCCACCGGCGACGACATGCTCGCCCTGATCCGCCACCTCGGCGGTCCAGCCATCATCGTCGGCCATTCCAACGCCGCCGCAGCCGCAATCTGGGCCGCGGCCGAGGCTCCGGAGCTGGTCAATGGGATCGCCCTGATCGGCCCGTTCCTGCACGATGCGACGCTGAATCCGCTGCTCAAGCTCGCTCTAAAGATCGTCACCCACAGCCCGCTGATCTGGAGCAAGGCCTACTATCCGTCGCTGTACAAGGCGGCCAAGCCGGCCGACTTCGCCGAGTACACCCGCGCCATGCACACGACTCTCAAGCACAAGGGCAGGATGGCCGCCACCGCCGGTGTTGCCACCGAGCAGGAGCGGTGCCGAGCCAGGATTGCCGAGCTGCGCTGCCCGGTGCGGATCGTGATGGGCAGCAAGGATCCCGACTTCCCAGATCCCGTTGGCGAGGCTACCAGCGACCAACAGCTGCTCCGGGCCCACACCACGGTGTCCGTCGAACTGATCGACGGTGCCGGCCACTACCCGCACGCCGAGCTGCCAGATGCCACCGCAGCCGCGCTGCTGCCGTTCCTCGCCGAGGTTTCGGATGCCTAGGGCCGGGCTGTCAACCGCCGGCGTGGTGGACGCCGCGGTCGGGCTGGTCGACGAACAGGGTGCCGGTGCGGTGAGCCTGGCAGCCGTCGCGGCTCGCACCGGGGTGGCCGCCCCCTCCCTCTACAAGCATGTCCGCAACCTGGAAGCGTTGCAACAGAAGGTTTCTGCCCGGGCCACCGCCGAGCTGGCACAGTCTCTCTCGGCTGCCGTTGCCGGCCGATCGGGCGAGCAGGCAGTGCGGGCGGCCGCCACCGCATACCGCACGTACGCGCTCGAGCACCCAGGGCGCTATCCGCTCACCCAACACCTACCGGATCCGGGCGATCCCCAGCACCTGGCCGCGGCCGCCCTTGCCGTGCAGTCGTTGGAGGCGGCGCTGCGCGACTACGGGCTCACCGGTGACGAGACCATCCACGCCACCCGGATGGTCCGCAGCGCCCTGCACGGATTCGTCAGCCTGGAGGTCGAGGGCGGATTCGGTATGCCGCAGGAGATCTCGACGTCGTTCGAACGGGTCGTCGCGGGTCTGGTGGCCAGTCTTTCCGAGTGGAACAAGGTAGCCCGATCATGATTGCCGTCAATTCCGTTGTCGCCTTCCTGCTCGAGATCGCCGTGCTGGTCGGTTGATCGGCCGCTCCGGCACGATGGGACGGCCGCTCCGCATCCGGATCGGCAGACCCTGGGAACCTTCGTCGGTCGGCTCAGTACCAGTGCTTGCGGCCACCGATGGCCCGGCCGGTCGCACCCAGCACGGCAAGAATGGCGCCGATCACGATCAGCACGATACCGATCGACCACAGCACCGCGATGTGGGCGATGAACCCGATCACGAGCAGAATAATTCCGAGAATGATCATGGTGATCCTTTCCTGGGATGCAGGGGCCGAGTTGGGCAGGGTGGCATCGCCGCTGATCGGGCGTACCAAAGCGCTCGGTACCCAGGCATGGACGGGCAAAACCGGCTATTGACGGGTTGCCGCGGCCCGAGCTACCTGCTCAGGCACCACCGACGGTGACGACGGCGTCCGTCACGAAACCTGCGAGCAGACCGAGCAACAGTCCGTAGGCGACCAGGTCGGCCCTCTTGGCGCGGGCGGCAACGCCCAGCAGCTGCGCGATCACGTACACGATGGAGCCGGCAGCAAGGGTCAGGAAAGCAACGCTGACCGGCACTGAGGTGAAACTGTGGCCAACCGCGGTGCCAACGAAGGTGGGGCCGCCGCCGATAGCGGCCATCGCCAGCAAGAATCCCCAGCTCGGCCGGCCGTCAACCCCGTTGACATCTTTGTCGGCGGCCAGCGGCGCCACGATGCCAAATCCCTCGGTGGCGTTGTGCAGTGCGAACCCGATAACCAACACGGTGGCCAACCCGATGGCATTGCTGGCAGCGGCCTGACCGATCGCCAGGCCCTCGGCGAAATTGTGCAAGCCGATGCCGACCGCAATCAGCAGGGATAGCCGTTTGGCAGCCGACCAGCCGGCAGCCCCATGCCGGGCTGTCAACTCTGACGCCGCCATTGCTCCTGGCCCATGGCTGCCGGTCCTGGACTTGGAGTAGCGGTCGTAGCCGACCAGACCGAGCAGGCCGACAGCCAGGCCTCCGGCGAACAATGAGCCGAAGCCGAACACCGGCCCGAGGCCACCGACACCGTCGTGGACGGCGCCGAGAGCGGAATCGATAGGCTCCCACGCTGCCGCCAGCACGTCCCAGAACAGGAACATCAAGATGCCGACTGCCGTCGCATTCAGGAAGACCCGCAGGCTGGGGGCGGCCCGGCGCAGTCGGCCCACCGGCAACCCGAGCAGGATCGTGCCGCCGGCAATCAGTCCAAGCAACAAGGTCGTCGACAGGCTCATGCTCGTAGCATGACACATGAAGGCTAGCCATACCTAACTGTCCGCTCCGGCCCGTCGGGTTCAGCCGTCGACGAGCAGGCCGTAGGCCGGGCCCAACAGCCGCTCGGCGCGACGCGACACCGCTGGCAGCCTGGTGAGTCGATGGGTGGCAGGCAACTTCTGCCGAGTCCTGTCCAGTTGTTCTTCGGCCAGCGGCTGCCAGACGGTGTCGATGACGGCGGTCGGGTCGCCGTCGATCTCGTCCTCCGTCACCTCCAGGTGCTCGGCCCAGAGCCGCAGCCTGGTCCTTCTGGCCAGGGCTGGATCGAGGGTCAGGATGTTGAGCTCGGTGTCGTTGAACAACGAGTGTTCGTTCAGGTTGGCCGAACCGATGGTGAGCCAGTGATCGTCGATGATGCCCACCTTGGCGTGCACGTACAGCGAGTCGGTGATGGTGCCCGAGTGGGCTCTGACGGTGGCGGCGAGTAGATGACCGGCCCCGTCGTCGGCGGCCACCAGGCGGCCCAGCTGACCGCGAGTCGTATCTGCACCGCTGCTCGGTTTGGCGGGAAGGACCAACAGCATCCGGAAGTCCGGCGTCGGCGGTCGCCGCAGCTTGTCGATCAGGACCTCGGCGATCTCCGGCGACCACAGGAACTGGTTCTCCAAATACACCAGATGTTGTGCCGATTTCAGCGCTCGCAGATACCCGTCGAGGATCGAGAATTCGCCACGCGGCGCGAACCGGTAGATCTTCTCCGGCACCGTCCGCAGCATCTGGATGGTGACCTCTCCGGCGGGTTGTTGCACCACCGGCTCGGCAAGACTCTCGTGCGCGGCCTCTTGCCAGCGGTCGCGAATATGTCGGGCCACGTCGGCGACGACAGGGCCGCGGAGCCGGGTCGTCACGTCGTGCCAGCCGGTCTCCCCGCGCGGTGGATGCCGGGTGTAATCCCACCGGTCGCCGCTCAGATCCGACAGGTCGATGCCACCGACAAACGCCACCTCGTCGTCAACGACGATGGTCTTCTCGTGGTGGCAGTGCATGGTTCTTTCCCGAGCGTCCAGTACGCACCGGACTTTCGAGCCGGACGTCAGGCTGGACTGGACGTCCCTCATCATCCCGCGGGTGGGACGGAAGGCCGGCAGCGGCGGTCCCGCCCACAACAGCACCCTGACGTCGACCCGTTCGCTTAGTTCGGCGAGGAGCTCACGCAGCGTCGGCGCCCCCTGTTCGCGGCGCAGACGGATATCTGGACTCAGGTGCCAGCCGGCGATGTGGATGTGCGACTGCGCCGAGGTCATCGCATCGGCGATGGCCTTGAAGGCGGCATCACCGTCGATGAGTACATCAATGGCATTGCCGTGCCTGGGTTCCCGCGTTCCGGGTACCCAGAGCTCTGCAGCGGCCTCGGACTTGAGGACCGCCGTGTGATCAAGCTTGGTCAGACGACTGCAGTGATGCCGCACGACTGCGCGTTCGAGCATGTCGCCGACAGCATCGTCCAGGTGCCAGCCGACGTTGCCGATCCGATCCCTCACGATTTCTTTGCCCGACGCGACCAGACGAAGCAGTAGACACCGAAGCACCCGATACCCAGCGCCATCACGGTGAGCAGGATAGGGCCGAACGGCTGGTTGCGCAGCGTGCGCAGGGCCGCGTCAAGGCCACCGGCCTTCCGCGGATCGAAGGTGATCGCGGCAACCACGAACAGCACCCCGACTATCGCCACTGCGATTCCCTTTGCCAGATAACCGATCTGCCCCAGCCGAATGACGCCGGCGCCGACGCTGCCAGCAAGATCTCTGGTGAATTTGCTCCTCACCCCGCGATAGATCAGCCGCCCACCGACGACGATCACCAAGACTCCGACGACACTCACCAGCAGCCGGCCGAACGTCACCGACAGCAGCTTCGCCGTCAGCGTCTGCTCGCCGGTGTTGCTGTTCGAGCTCGACGATCCGGCGGCGGTGGATACCGCGCTGATTGCCAATGCCAGGTATACGACGGCCTTGCCGGCCGACGACAATCGTCGCCCGACCCGTTCACGGCCCGATACCCCTTGGTGGCCCCAACCCGCCTCGAAAAGCTGCCACAGCGTCAGCGTGAACAGCCCGATGGCGGTGATCCATAGCAGCACCCGGCCAATGGGGGTGGAGGCCATCTGGCGGAAAGCGCCACTTTGCGAGGCTTGCTGCCCACCTCCCGACCACGCCAGTTGCAGAGCGATCCAGGCGATCAGTAGGTGGACAACTCCGTACGCCGCCAAACCGACCGAAACCAGCACCCCGAACGGGGTGCTGGCCTCGACCTGCTGGCCGGCCTGCCGCGCCTTACCGGCGGCAGCCGCGGCGTGCCCGGATCCATTCATCCGCGGGAACCTACGTCAGTCGGCTCAGTACCAGTGCTTGCGGCCACCGATGGCCCGGCCGGTCGCTCCCAGCACGGCAAGAATGGCGCCGATCACGATCAGCACGATTCCGATGGACCACAAGACGGCAATGTGGGCGATGAATCCGATCACGAGCAGAATAATTCCGAGAATGATCATGGTGATCCTTTACTAGAGGGAGGAACTGGCGGGTGCCGCACGTCCTTGGACGAGCAGTATCAGATGCCGTCGATCCGGTCGTCGCGTTCAGTGACGTACTGCCGACCGGCTTGGTCAGTGGTGACGGCCGTGGAGCGCGCGCGCCGCCGGTGCGGCATTTCCACTGCGAGGCCAATGATCAGCGAGAGCAGACCGGCGGCCATCAGGATCCAGCCGACGATGTGGATGTCGACCCCGCCGATGTGCACATTGACCGCGAAGGTCAGGATCGCGCCGGCCACCAACAGCACAACACCGATTCCGATACCCATGTAATGGTTCCTTTCGCTCGCATCCAACGCCTCGACCATTACCTCGACCACTAATGGACCGACCCTGCCTGGCGTGGCGTCGCCACTGTCGGGCGCACCGAGCCGCTCGGTACCCGGGTTCGGCCGTGGTCAAACCTAGCGGACAAATCTCGGACAGCATGCTCTCGCACCATTACGCTGGTGTGGGGTGACGGCGGGGCGGCCGGCCTAGCGCCGGACGGTGTCCGGTTCCCGCATAGAGTTGGGGCCCGTCCGCCGGAGCGCGCATCGCGAAAAGAGGCAGTCTCCACTATGCCCAGACCTCCGGCGGAGCCGCGGTGATCGGTGATCGGTGGGTGGGCGTCGAACCCGGCCTCCCCGAGGTCCCGGAGCCCGCCGCCGGCCAGCACATCGAATCTGGTCTGCTGCTCAGACTGATTAGCGATCAGCGCATTGCTTTCCTGCTGGTCGGCATCCTCAACACGGCGATCAGCCTGGCCGCATTCTGGATGCTGAGTCGGTTCATACACATCTGGGGCGGCGACGCGGCCGTCCTGGGTGCTCAGCTGATAGCCATTCCGTGTGCCTTCATCCTGCACCGCAGGTTCGTCTTCAGGGTGGTCGGTCAGGTTCTCCGGGATCTGGGTCGATTCGCGCTCGTCAACGTCATCCCGGTCGGAGTCAACCTCGTCGTTCTTCCGGTGTTGACGGAAGGCTTCACAGTGCCGGTGCTGGTCGCCCAGGTCGGTTTCACCGTCGTGTGGGTGATCGCCAGTTACTTTCTGCACCGAGGCTTTTCGTTCCGGCGAACCGGGGCTGACCAGACCAACTCACTCGAGGTGCCCCCGACGAAGCGGCCGGAACGATGACAGGCGACACCCCCGGTGCCGCGACCGGGTCGACAAGCGGGCGGCCGCCGCGAGTTTCCGTGGTGGTGCCGACCTTCAACAATTCCCGGCACATCGACGCCACCGTCCATTCCATCCTGTCGCAGACATACGGCGACTTCGAACTGATCGTGTCGGATCACAGTTCAACAGACGGGACCTGGGAACGGCTACGGGCGATGCCGGCGGACCCCAGGATCAGCTTGATGCGGGTGCCTCCCGGCGGGGGCGCGCCGGCCAATTGGGACGCCGTCACCCAGCGGGCCACAGGTGAATTCATCAAATTGGTCTGTGGCGACGACATCCTCTACCCGACGAGTCTGGCCGAACAGGTCGCCGCATTCGATCGACATCCCGACGCCGTCCTGGTGGCTTCCCAACGTGACATCGTCGACGAAGCCGGCGTGCCCGTCGTGCGTGGACGCGGGGTGCAACACCTGCACGGACTGGTCGACGGACGCAAAGCCGTCCGCCGTAGCGTGCGCGCCGGCACCAACATCTTCGGCGAACCCGCTTGTGTGCTGGTGAGGCGCCAGGTGCTGCTGGACAGCGGCGGCTGGGACTCCAGGTCGCCGTTCCTGCTGGACCAGGCGACCTGGTCGCGAGTGCTCATGCACGGACCGATGGTCGCTGTCCGGCGACCGTTGGCCGGGTTCCGGATCAGTGCCTCTCAGTGGAGCGTGTCACTGTCCCGGCAACAGTCCGAACATGCAAGCGCGTTCCACCGGCGGATCGCTGACGAACATCAACACCTGCTCACCGACTCCGATGTGCTCATCGGCAACACCAGGGCCACCTTGATGGCGCTCAAACGCCGGCTGGTCTACCTCTGGCTGCGGCGGCGGATGGGACGTTGACGCCTGCCCGGATGACGCTGGGTGCCGCTCTTGATCGGTCGCTCAACCCGCGAAACGACCGGCGGTCGAGCACGGATTTCGCGGGGCGAATTGATCAAGGATGGTACCGTCGGCGGCGTATTCAACCGGGTCCCATCGCTCGGCGGAGGGGCCCGACGGGCTCACTACCTCGCGGAATCCGGTCGAGTTCTGCACGGAAAGGCTGCTCCTTGTCGACACCGGTTCCCCGGTCGCGGGCATCCACCCTTCGGCAGGACGAACGAAGAGCCCGTCGGGGATTCGACCTACAGTCACTTCGCCTGCACTGGGTGCCGATCTCGCTGGCGATCATCGTCCTTGGCGGCGCGGTCGTGCGTCTGGCGGGGATCGGCTGGGGCCTTCCCCTGCATTTGCACCCGGACGAGTGGGTGATCGTCGACGGTGCGATCGACATGGCCAAGCGGCACTCGTTCGAGCCGGCCTATTATTTCCGTCCCGATCACCTGGAGATGCAGCTCAGCAATCTTGCCTACCTTGGCTACTCCTATATTTTTCACGGATCATCTCCCGTGGCCTTGATGGCTAATAATGCCGCGCCCTTCTTTTTGATATCCAGATTGATCACTGCATGCTTTGGCATCGCAATGATCGTCCTTGCCTATCGAATCGGCCGTCGCTTCAACCAGGTCGTGGGGGTGTTGTCCGCCCTCTTCTGTGCATTCTTCCCACCCTTTGTGCTGAATTCGCATTTTGCGACACCAGACGTACCACTGACGTTCGCCTTCATGATCGTCATTCTTGGATGTATGCGCTATCTGGAGACCCCCGGATGGCGAAACGTCATCATGGCCAGTCTCGGTGTCGCGATAGCGATCGCGATCAAGTACCCGGGTGCCTTCGGCACCATCATGATCGCCATCGTCGTCATCATGCGCGGCATCCAGGACAGGAACTGGCGTCGGATCTTCATCCACGGCATCGGCGCAATCGGGGCCGTCATCGGGTTGTTGTTCCTGATCTCGCCGGTGCTGTTCACCAACGGCGCCGTGGTGGTGAGCAGCGTGACCGGCGAAGCCGGAGGGTCTCATCTCGGAGCCGACAACCTTGGCTGGTTCGCGAAGGTCGCCTTCTACGCGACAGACTTCGCCACCGGGGCAGGTATCACCATGGTGCTGCTGTTTCTGCTGGGAATCTTCTGGTCCAGAAGGTTCCGCCTGCGTCAGTCGATCCCCTTGTGGATCGGCGCCATCATCTGGCCATTGCTGGCAATCGTGCCGCTGCACTGGTCGCGGTGGGGTTTGCCGATGTATCTCACTCCGCTGCTCATCGGCCCTATCGGCCTGTACTACACGGCTAGGTTTATCCGCCAACGACCTGTTGCGGTGTGGGTGCGATGGACGGGTGCTGCTGTCTGCGCTCTGCTGGTGGCCAACCTCGTGCTTGCTTCTGTTGCGGTATCCGTCCAGCTCGTGGCTCCGAACACGCAAAGCGAGGGCAGGGATGATTTTGCCTCCCTCGGGGTGACAGCCAAGAACACCATCTCGGACGGTTATACGCCATTCGTCCCGGGCGGCTATAGGGAAATCTTCGACCGCTTCGCCGTGGTCGATGGGCGCCTCGTCGTCAACCCCGCGGTGCCGGATCGGGCGAAGATGCGCTACGTCGCGGTCAGCAGCGCGATGTACGACCGCTTTGACGGTGAACCCAAATACCAGTATCAGCAGCTGGTCTACACGTTGCTGAGTAAGCAATTTCCTTTGGTGACAACGCTCCGGCCGGTGCCCAGCCCAGATCCCAGCGTTTTTGCGGTGGTAGCCATCTGGCGTTCGTTGGCTTTCCTGGACGGAGTCTTGGGAGGCGGCGACACCGGCCCCACCGTCAAGCTGTACGCGATTCCGGCCAACCGTCGATGACCGCTCGGATGGGCACCCCACCTCACCGCGAGCTTTGCACCAATTTCAGCGTGCCGGCCAGCGTCGAGGCGATACCTGCGGGCAGCGGCGTCAGCGCGCGGCGATCGATCTGCGGCCAGACGACCGAGCCCATCCGAAGGTCCCTGACCTGATAGGGGGCTGCCGCCGAACTTCCCAAGATCAACAGCGGCGCTCGCTTGAAGACCTGCTGACAGACGGTGATCAGGGCGGCAATACTGATGCCCTGTTGCGAGGCCAGCACCTTGGTCAGCGGACCGCCGGCCGGATACCCGGCCGGTGGATCCGCATCCAGCATGTCCGCGATCATCGACGCGCAGTCACCGACGTAGAGGTAGTCCCGGATGGTATCCAGGGAGACGAAGACGGAGATCGGTTGACGACTGATGTTGGCTCGACACAGGTGCGAGATCAGACCCTGAGCCTTGGCCATGTTCTGGCCCGGTCCATACAGATTGGAAATACGACCGATCAGGATTGTGCTGCCTGATTCGTCACCATAGCGGGCAGCCGCCTGCTCACAGGCCAGCTTGGCGCGTCCGTAGTCGGAGATCGGCATCGGAGCGTGCCGCTCCGTAAAGGGCCCGCCCCCCGGCGTTCCGGCGAAAACGCCGCCCGCCGACGAAGCCAGGAAAACCGTCCCGGTGCCGAGCTGAGCGCGCCGGTCCGCCAACTCACGGAGAAATCCGGACAGGACTGCAACCTCTTGCTGCAGGTCGATCGCCGCCGTGCCGGTGACACCCGCGCCCGCACACCAGGCGATCCGCCACGGTCTCGACTGCGCCGTTGCGATGAGACGGTTCAGGCCGGCGGAGAGGTCGGTGCCGGCCGTCCCGGCGGCCCAGTCGACTTTCTGTGTCATGACGGAACTGGAGCGCCGGGCGACGACGGCGGCGGCCAGGGCGCTCCCCAGCATCCCGCCGGCGCCGACTATCCAGGTCACCGGCTGTTGGCTGCGGTGTTCAGAGGCGCCGTGACCCCACCACGGAGCGCTCACCCGGCACTGTGCTGCGTCTGTGAGGGCGCTCCGGCGACCGTGGCAGTTCGGGCAACCGGGTAGGGACGCCCGCCGGCCGGTTCCAACGGCCGATTGCCGCCGGTGCCTTCCGGATTCTGTGGGTCGGGCGCACGTCCGAGGGGCCCTGCGTCCGGGTCGCTGACGATCAGGTAGAGCGGCTTTCCCATCGCCATGTTGACGGCCACGCCGACGTACTCGGCAATCACACCGAGGGAGAACAGGATGGCACCGCTCGACAGCAACAGAACCACCATCAGCGAGGGCCAGCCCTGCGGCAAATCCACGTTCCACACCGTGGACACCAGAATGAGATAGATCGCCAGCAGGAGTCCTGCGGTGGCGAACAGCACCCCCAGAATACTGACCACCCGCAAGCCACGGGTTCCGCTGGAGAGCACCATTCGCCAAAAGTGCGAGGTCAGCGACCGCAGGGAATAGCCGGAAGGCCGATCTCCCTCGCTGCGCAGCACCACCGGGCAGGTGCTGACCCGCCTGGCCACCCAGCCCACTGCGACATCGAGGTACACGCCGGTACCTGCGTAGGCAGCGACGCTTCTACCGACCTCGCCGAGAACCAGCCGATAACTCTGGAAATCTGTCGACCGTGCGCTTCCAGACGACGCCCGGAGCAAAGACTTCGCCATCCGGGAGGCGGTGTTTCGCACAAACGTGTGCGGCGCGTCGTTGACCGGCTTTGCATAGACCACATCGGCGCGCTCGGCCATCGCCACGTCCAGCATGCAGGAGATAGCAGCGGGATCGTGTTGCCCATCCTCGTCGAGCGTGACGATCCAGTCGCCACCGGATGACGCCATGCCGGCCAGGGTGGCCGGGTGCTGGCCGAAGTTGCGGCTGAGCCACACCAACCTGACCCAGCAATAGTTAAGCGCGAGCTCGCGCATCACCTCTGCCGACCGATCCGGACCGTTGTCGTGGACCAGCAGAACTTCCGAGACGACAGCGTGATGGCCGCCGGCGGTGACAAACATTTCGGTGAGTGGCGCGATCTCCGCCAGCAGGGCGGAAAGAGTGCGTTCCCCCTGGTAAACGGGTACAACAACGGAGATGGAATGCGGCCGCTGAGCCACATCAGACCCCTTGACACCCATCGATGAATTGTATCCGACGGCTCCGTTGGCAACCGGAGTCATTTGGCAGTCAGAGTCAGTTGGCAACCGGAGTCATTTGGCAACCCGAGCCTCGCGGCGGTGCCCGTGAGCGGCGCTGATGACTGTGCCCCTGGCATCCTGGCAAGATCTGCTCCATGTCCGAGATCAATGGCTCCGAGTCCGCGGCGACCGACCGCGACGCCCGGGAAAGATCGGCGGTGCCGCCTGCCCATGCTCACGCCACTGCCGGCCAGAGCTACGCCGACAGGCTCAACGCCTTGCAGGGCAAGAAGTGGAAGAAGTGGCTCAATGTCCAGGCGCCGTATCGGGCCAACCTGCGCCGCTACCAGCTGGGTCGGACAATCGACGTGGGCTGCGGGAACGGCCGGAATCTGGGAGTCCTTCCTCCCGGCTCGGTCGGCGTCGATCACAACGCCGAACTCGTCAATTCAGCACAGAGAGTGGGTCTGGCTGCGTACACCGTCGACGAGTTCTTCACAGACGTGGAACTGTCGGCACCCGCAGCGTTCGATGCCATCCTTGCCTCGCACCTGATCGAACACCTGCAGGTGAAGGAGGCGCGATCCGTCATCGGCTCGTATCTCCCGCTTCTTCGACCGGGTGGACAGGTCGTCTTCATCACGCCGCAGGAGCGCGGTTACGCATCGGATCCCACCCACGTGGTGTTCGCCGACTTCGACGAACTTCGCCGCCTGTCGGACGACCTTGGCCTTATCACGGCTCGGCAGTACTCCTTTCCCTTCCCGAGAGCAGCGGGAAAGTTGTTCATCTACAACGAGTTCAACCATGTGGCGCGGCTACCGACCGGCCGATCGCCGCGGCCCTGAACAGCCGCACCACCCGGCGCCTCGCGCCGATCGCCGCAGCTGGAGCGCTTGCTGCCGGAGAACTCGGCCGCACGGTCGTCAACTATTATTTCGGTAGTATGCTGGCCGGGTGAGGATCCCCCGGTCCGCGTTGGCCGCGGTGATCGTGCTGGTGGCCGGATGCACATCGGCACCGGCAGCTCCTCCGGGCCGTTCGTCACCGCCGCCTGCGTCGATCGGAACGGCGGCTCCTCCCGCGCCCAGCAGCGGCCCCGGGACCGCAGACGCCAGCACCGGCCCCGCGCAGCCGGAGAGCCGGCAGCCGGCGGCCCCGACCTCCAGCACCGCCGAAGCCCATCGCAGCTCGCCACCCGCGAAGAAACTCCGATCTGCTCTTCCCGGTATGCCGCCGGTGCTGGATCCGTCGAATGTGTATTCGGCGTCGGCCGCCGACAAGTTGGCCCCGCAGGTGCGCCGTGACCCGGCGTATGCCTATGTGCCGCACAACGGCTCCAGCGACGTCTGGGTCATCGACCAGCACACCCACGCGGTGATCCGGCGGTGTTTCCTGGGCGGCGAGCTGCAGCACGTGGTGCCCTCCTTCGACCTGCGTCAGCTGTACGCCACCAGCGACACCGGCAACAAAATCATGGTGATCAACCCGGCCACCGGCCGATGCGGCCGCATCATCCCGGTCATCGATCCGTACAACCTGTACTTCACCCCGGAC
>JALYXB010000227.1 GCA_030947305.1 Actinomycetota bacterium
GTCCAGGTTCATGGACTCGGGCTCTGCACTGTTGGTGGTGTTGATGGCGCGGTTGGTGATGACGGTGGCGGACTTCGGCCTCGCCGGGGCCACTGCCGCCCTCGGCCGACGGCACGGCCCGCCGTCAACGTCGACGACGACGACCACGACGTAGTGTCTGGCAGACTGTGGGACCACCGCTGAGGCGTGCAAGCGATCGACAGTCATTACGGGACCGGGAGGTAAGCCAGGCATGCGCATCGTTGCCTTTGGCACCTATCAGGTCGGCTCGCACCCACGCGCAAGGGTGCTGATCGAGGGTCTGCGTGAGGTCGGGCACGACGTCATCGAGATCAACGAGCCGCTGGGACTGTCGACAGCGCAACGGGTATCGATGCTGAAGGCGCCGTGGAAGTTACCGATCCTTGCCGGGAAGCTGGTCTCCACCTGGACGAAGCTGAGAAAGCGCGGCCGAGCACTGCACAAGACCCAGCACATCGACGCGGTACTCGTGGGTTACCTGGGCCATTTCGACGTGCACCTGGCGAAGCGGGTGTTCAAGGGCACGCCGATAGTCCTTGATCATCTGTTGTTCGCGGCCGGCACCGCTGCCGATCGCGGCGCCAAACCGGGTGCCATCACCAAAGCCCTCGAAGTGCTGGACCGGCGGGCGCAGGCAGCCGCCGATATCATCGTGCTCGACACTCCCGAGCACCAGGCCCGAGTACCGGCCGAGCTGGCCGACAGGACGGTGGTGTGCCCGGTGGGGGCGGACAGCCGGTGGTTCGCCGCCGGCCGAAAAGCTGTCCCCGACCCGGTGGCCGGCGAGCCCGTCAGGGTGGTGTTCTACGGTCTGTACACCCCGCTGCAGGGGGCAGTCACCATCGGCAGGGCGCTGCGGCTGCTGGCCGACCGCGGGATGACGTCGGCGGATGTGCGGGTGACGATGATTGGCACCGGGCAGGATCTGGCGGCGACGAGAGCAGCCGCAGCCGGCGTCGGCATGGTGAAGTGGCAGGACTGGGTGGAGCCGGACTACCTGCCGGATGTCATTGCCGCGCACCATGTCTCGCTCGGCATCTTCGGCACCACCACCAAGGGCGCTGAGGTGGTGCCGAACAAGATCTACCAGTCGGCAGCGGCCGGCTGCGCTCTGGTCACCTCTGATACCCCTCCTCAGCGAAGGCTGTTGGCTGACGCCGCGATGCTGGTGCCGGCCGGTGACGCCGTGGCTGTCGCGAACATGGTGCAGTCGTTCGTCACCGACCGCGACTTGCTGGCCAAGCGTCGCCGCGCGGCCGCCGACCTGGCCGCCCGCGAGTTCTCGCCGCAGGCCGTTGTCCGCCCTTTGACAGTGAGGCTTGAGCGATGACCCAGAACGTCACGATGCCAACTGCTCCGCTGTCGCCACGAGCATCGCTACGCTGGCCGCTGATCAAGCGCGCCATGCAGCAGCTGCGTCCAGCCAGCACCCTGGAGGTCGGCTGCGGCCAGGGCGCAATGGGCGCCCGGCTGGTAGCCCTGACCAAGAGTTTCACCGCCATCGAGCCGGACGCCGACTCCTGCGAGGTGGCAGCGCAGCGGATAGGTCCCCGGGGCGGCGCCGTCGTCAATTGCTCGACCGAGGCGCTGCCGGCCGGCCAGGTCTTCGATCTGGTCAGCGCCTTTGAAGTGCTCGAACACATCGAGGACGACTCGGCGGCATTGCAACAGTGGCACGGCAGGGTGGCCGCTGACGGTCACCTACTCTTGTCGGTGCCCGCCTGGCAACACCTGTTCGGCCCGTCGGACACCGCGGTCGGGCACTTCCGGCGCTACTCGCCCGACCAACTCACCGACCTGTTGCGGCGCAACGGCTTCGAGCCTGTGTGGGTGAAGCTGTACGGCTGGCCGCTGACCTACGTGCTGGAGGCGGTGCGCAACAAGGTCGCCGGCGGTGAGGGTAGTCCCGATGCTTCCGTCGCCGACCAGACGGCCAGGTCGGGGCGCTGGCTGCAACCGTCCAACAAGCTCGCCGAGCTCGCCGTCCGGGTCGGGATACTGCCGTTCCAGGGCCTGCAGCGGCTGGCGCCGCGCAGAGGGAATGGGATCGTGGCGCTGGCGCGCCGGGTCTGAGCTGCCCGCATCGGCCACAAGGACCGAGCCGGTGCTTCCCATACAGTTCACAGGCGGACGTCAAACCGTTGCCCATTTCGTGTGATGCTGTGTGGCTAGAACTGCCCTACTCGGATGCTGGCAATCGGGCGGTCCAGGGAGGAACGCGATGTCGACCTGTGCACACCTGCTGGTGGTGGACGACGAACCGTCGTTGCAGGACATCGTCGCGACCTCAATGCGTTTCCTGGGCTACGAGGTGGCGGTGGCTGCCACCGGCCGGGAGGCGGTCAAGGTCGCCGTACAGACCCAGCCGGACCTGCTCATTCTCGACATCATGTTGCCCGATTTCGACGGTCTCGAAGTGATGCGCAGGGTCCGCGCCGCCGGCGTGGACTCGGGAGTTGTGTTCCTGTCGGCGCGGGACACCCCTGCCGACAAGATCGCCGGCTTGACCGCCGGTGGTGACGACTACGTCACCAAGCCGTTCGGGCTCGAGGAGCTGGCCGCCAGGGTGTCGGCCGTGCTACGCAGGGTGCGGCCGGACACCGACAATGCCGGCCAGTTGGCGGTCGCCGATCTGAACCTGGATCCGGAGACCTACCAGGTCACCAGGGCCGGCACCGAGATCGATCTGGCGCCCACCGAGTACAAGATGTTGCGGCATCTGATGGTGAACGCCGGGGTGGTGCTGTCCCGCCGGCAGCTGCTGGATGCGGTGTGGGGCCCCGACTTCTATGGTGACGACTCGGTGGTGGCCACCTACATCTCCTACCTGCGCCGCAAGGTAGACACCGATGGCCTCGAGCCGCTGATCCACACTCACCGCGGCTTCGGCTATGTGTTGCGCGGGCCACGCAGGTCGTCGTTTCCATCCAGCAGTTGACGGCGCCCGCACAACGGTATAGCGCCGCCATGACCGCCCCCGAAGCCACCCACCGTCGCCGGTGGAGCCTGCGGGCCAGACTGATCGCGCTGGTATTGGTAGTGGCGGCGCTGGCGCTGGCCGCGGTCGACGTGCTGCTGCCGATGCGGCTGCACTCGTCGCTGGTGGACAGCAGGGATGCGGTGCTGCGAGATGTCATCGCCGGCATGAACAACAGGCCACCCGACCCCGAGGTACTCAGGACGCTGATTTCCACCAGCCCGCTGCGCGGCGAAGTCGGGTTCACCGAAGTATTTGTTGACGGATCGGCCAAGGTGGTCCTGCAGGTGATCAGCGATCCCGATGCCAATCCGCAGGTGGTGGCGAATCTGTCGACCACATCACCGGTCACCGTCGGTGATGCCGGCCAGAGTGGATCGGCCGGCTATCGCGCGCTGGCAATTCCACTGCTGAACACGGCGACCAGGCAACCATCGGGCTATCTGGTGGCCTGGGTGCCGCTGGCCGACGTCAACTCGACGGTTGGCCGGCTGATCCTCACCGAGTTGCTGATTACCGCCGGGCTGCTGCTGTTGCTGGGCGCCACCCTGAGCTTTCTGATCCGCCGCGAGCTCAGACCGCTGGAAGCGATGGCCACCGCCGCCGACGACATCGCCCGCGGCGACCTCGACCGGCGGGTGTATCCGGGCGACGCCGGCACCGAGATCGGCCGGCTCGGCTTCGCCTTCAACGGCATGCTGGACGGCATTTCCCAACTGATCGCCGAGCGGGAGCACGGCGAAATCCGGATGCGACAGTTCCTGGCGGACGCTTCGCACGAACTGCGCACACCGGTGGCCGCCGTTCGCGGCTACACCGACCTGTATCAGGCGGGAGCACTGCCGGACGACGCGGCCGTCGACAGGGCGATGGAGCGGATGGGTTTCGAGGCCAACAGGATGGGCGCGCTGGTCGGTGACCTGCTGACGCTGATCCAGGCGGACGCCGAGGGCGCGCAGCAGTACGGTCCCGTCGACCTGGCCGAGGTGCTGACCGGGGTGGTTGACGATGCAGCGGTGATCGACCACACCAGGGTCTGGCGGCTGGCCGGGACCGAACCGCGCGGCAGTGCAATGGTGCTGGGCGACCGGCTCCGGCTGCACCAATTGTTCGCCAACCTGCTGGCCAACATCCGGACCCACACCGAGCCGGGCACCACCGCGACGGTGACTCTGGCCGTCACTCAGTCCGAGGTGACGGTCTCGGTCAGCGACGATGGACCTGGCGTGCGGGACGCGGATCTGCCCAAGCTGTTCGACCGGTTTTTCCGAGTCGATGCCTCCCGCAGCCGGATCAAGGGTGGGACAGGGCTGGGACTGTCGATCGTGGCCGCCATCGTCCGCAGCCATCGCGGCAGAGTGATCGCCTCGCACACGCCGGGCGGCGGTCTCACCACCACCGTCGTGCTGCCGTTGTGGACGGTAAAACCGGCAAGCTGAAGTTCACCCCGACAGGCGCGTGTGTCGCGGCCGGTCGATCCGCCGGCCCCGGTAGCGTCCGCCGTGCGGGCCGCGGGGAAGCGGCCCGTCTGGGAGGCCCCGATATGACGGTGCGGAACACAGCGGGAAACACCCCGCTGTGCGCTCACCTTCGGAGAGGGTCGGAACCGGGCCCTCGCGGGCGTCACCGCCGGTAGAACGCTGGCAGCGACTCTCGCCGGGACCCTCCGGCCGTTCTTCACCGAATGTGGGTGCGCGGTGTGCCCGTGCCCACCAGGGAGAGCCGTCCGTGGCCGCACGTCGTTCCGCCCCTACCGTCACCCATGCCGAGTCGACAACGCCGGCAACCAAGCCGCTGGCACGAAGCTCGACAGCCGAACCGCGCCGCCGGACCTACGTGATCGATACTTCGGTGCTACTCAGCGATCCGTGGGCGATCGGCAAGTTCGCCGAACACGACGTGGTGCTGCCGCTGGTGGTGATCGGGGAGCTCGAGGACAAGCGACACCATCCGGAACTCGGCTACTTCGCCAGGCAGGCGTTGCGGCTGCTGGACGACCTGCGCATCGAGCATGGCCGGCTGGACAACCCGGTGCCGGTCGGCAAGCACCACGGCACCCTGCATGTCGAGCTGAACCACACCGACTCTGGACTGCTACCGGCCGGATTCCGCAATGACAGCAACGACTCTCGGATCCTGGCCTGCGCCCTGAACCTGCGGGCGGAAGGAGCGGATGTCACCCTGGTCTCCAAGGACATGCCGCTGCGGGTGAAGGCGTCCGCCGTCGGCCTGACCGCAGATGAGTACCGGGCCCAGGACATTCTGCCTTCCGGCTGGACCGGCATGGAGACTGTGACGGGTACCACCGAACTTCTCGACGCGCTGTACGCGGGCGGACTGGTTGACGTCGATGCAATCCGTGAGTTGCCCTGTCACACGGGAGTCAAACTGCTGGGCCCCAACGGTTCCGCGCTCGGCAGAGTGACACCGGGCAAGCAGCTGCGGCTGGTCCGCGGGGAAAAGGAGGCGTTCGGTCTTCGCGGCCGCTCGGCCGAGCAGCGCATCGCGCTTGATCTGCTGATGGACGACGAGGTGGGCATCGTCTCGCTCGGCGGCCGGGCCGGCACCGGCAAATCGGCCTTGGCGCTGTGCGCCGGCCTGGACCTGGTGATGGAGCGCAGGGCCCATCGCAAGGTAGTGGTCTTCCGGCCGCTGTATGCGGTGGGTGGCCAGGAACTGGGATACCTGCCGGGCAGCGAGAATGAGAAGATGGGCCCGTGGGCGCAAGCGGTGTTCGACACGCTGTCGGCGGTGGCCTCACCGCAGGTTCTCGAAGAGGTGATCGCCCGCGGCATGCTCGAGGTGCTGCCGCTGACGCACATTCGCGGCCGCTCGCTGCATGACTCGTTCGTGATCGTCGATGAGGCGCAGTCACTGGAGCGCAACGTCCTGCTGACGGTGCTCTCCAGGCTGGGCACCAACTCGCGGGTGGTGCTGACCCACGACGTCGCCCAGCGGGACAACCTCCGGGTCGGCAGGCACGACGGCGTGGCGGCGGTGATCGAGGCGCTCAAGGGTCACCCGCTGTTCGCCCACGTCACCCTGACGCGTTCGGAACGGTCACCGATCGCGGCGCTGGTGACGGAGATGCTGGAGTTTCCTGACCTGACCTGACGCGCCTGGTGTCCGGCCGCTCCAGGTCGATGACGGACAATGGCCGACGGGTGGTCGCCGGTCCGCGCCCGCCTGCAACCGAAAGGGGAGCCATGTCGGCCCGTCCGCCTCGTCGATGGGTTGTCGCCGCACTGCCGGCGCTGGCGGCCGGCATGCTGGCGACCGGCCTCACCCTTCCGGCTTGGGCCGCCCCCCACCCCGCTGGCGCAGCGGACGCTTCCGCGCTGATCGCCGCGGCGCCGACGACCACCGTCAAGAACGGCCCGCGCAGCGTTTCTGTTTCGCCGGACAGCGGGATACCGGGCGCCGCCTCGTCGATCTCGGTTAACGGCTCGGGGTTCTCCGGCAAGGGCGATCTATGGGTGGCGATCTGCCAGGACGGCAAGGGCGCTCCCGACACACTCGACGCCTGCCTCGGTGGGCCCATCCCGGGCAAGAACGTCACCAAGGAATGGGCAACGGTGACCGACAATCCCGGCCTCGCTGGTTCGGGTTTGAACGTTGCCCCGTGGCAGGGAACCGGCTTCACCGCCACCCTGCAGCTGACCAGCGCGGCCGACGCCAGCGCCAACTGCGTCACCGGCAGGTGCTCTGTCTACGTCCGCAGCTCAGAGAACGGCAACAAGCAAGACGTGACGGTGCCGATCGCCTTCCAGTCGCCGGTCGGCTCGAGTTCGTCCAGGGCGTCGTCGAGTGCGACCTCAACGATCTCGTCAACGGCGTCGTCCAGCACGGCTTCGTCCAGCACGGCAACATCCAGCACGGCTTTGTCCAGCAGGGCTGCGTCCAGCACGGCTGCGTCGAGTTCGGCTGCGTCGAGTTCGAGGTCGCCCAGCACAGCGTCGTCCAGTTCGGCTGCGTCCAGTTCGGCTGCGTCCAGTTCGGCAGCGTCCAGTTCGGCATCGTCGGTCATCGCCTCGTCCACCTCGCCGGTCCCGACGACCGTGCAGCCGCAGAGCATCCTGCTCGACAGGGTTCAGCAGGGTCGGCAGGAGGTGGTGGTGTTCGGCGGGTTCACCCCCGGCGAGGGCGTGTCGGCATCCATTAGCGGCAACCCGCCGGTGAAGCTGACCGCGCCGGCCGCGAGTGGCACCGGCTCGGTGCGGGTGGCGTGGAAGGTGCCGGTGAACTTCCCGGTCGCCGGCTATTCGCTGCGGGTGCAAGGCGCGAAGTCATTGCGAGTCGGGGTGGCCAGCTTCACGGTGATTGCCGCGCCGGTGATCTCGTCGGTCAGTTCTACGGCCGGCACCGGGTCGTCGCTCTCGCCGGCGTCCTCGGTCACCTCCGCTGTCGTCTCGGCCGCCACCAGCACGCCGTCGTCGACGGCGATCTCCACTGCCTCGGCGGCAAGCGCCGCCGGTACGACCGCCGGTGTCGCCGCTCCCGCGCCTGCCAACACCTCGTCGAAAACCCCCTGGTGGCTGTGGATCACGCTTGCTGCCGTGGTGCTGGTCGCGCTCGTGGTGGGGGCCGTCGCACTCGGCCGCCGGCATCGCCAGGAGACCGAAGCCGAGCGAGCGGCTGTCGAGGCAGACCTGGCGGCAGCGGCCGGTGAACAAGCGGCTCGCCAGCAGCAGGCGATCATCATCGCCGACCAGGCGCCGCGGCAGCCCATCGATCCGGGAGTGCCAGGGGAGTACGACGAGCACCCGGATCGGCCGATCTTGTTCTCGCACCGGCAGGCGGAGCACTACTCGCCGCCGACCGATCCGATCGACGGCGGCGACGCGCCGACGCAGGCCATCGGCGGCACCCCCCTGTCGCAGGCGCCGCCGCCACAAGAAAGCACCCAGTCTTGGCGCCCGGACCTTTCCCCGGAGCCATCAACGGCCCACCCCTCGCCCGCAGGCCAGCCGGTGCCCGAGCAGCCGACGGCTGACGGGCCGGGTTCAGGTACTCAGCTGTTCGATGCGCTTGTCGATGACGACAGCGCCCTACCGAACGGCAACGACGGCGGCAGCGGCAGTGAGGGCGCCGGCGGGCATCGCGGTGAATGGAGCCCGCCCGCCGACTAGGCGGCCGGCAATCACCCTATGGGTGTGTCATCGACAGCACATCGAGGGTGGCATCTAGCTGCTCGGCGGTCAGCTTGCCAGATTCCACGTGCCCGCGCTCGAGCACCACGGCCCTGATCGTCTTACCCTCCTTGAGCGCTTGCTTGGCGATCGAGGCGGCTTCCTCGTAGCCGAGAAGTCCGTTCAACGGGGTGACGATCGACGGGCTCGACTCGGCAAAGTCCCTGCAGCGCTCCACATCTGCCTCGATATCGGCGATGCATCGGTCGGCGAGCAGTCGAGAAACTCCTGCGAGCAACCGAATCGACTCAAGCAGGTTGCGGGCCATCACCGGCAACATCACGTTCAGCTCGAAATTGCCCTGGCTGCCGGCGAAGGCGACGGTGGCGTCGTTGCCGATCACTTGGGCGCACACCATTACGGTGGCCTCGGGCAGCACCGGGTTGACCTTGCCGGGCATGATCGAGCTGCCGGGTTGAAGGTCGGGCAGGTGGATTTCGGAGAGCCCGGCGCGCGGACCGGAGCCCATCCAGCGGATGTCGTTACAGATCTTGGTCAGGCCGACGGCGATGGTGCGCAGTTGGCCGGATGCCTCTACCAGCCCATCCCGGGCGCCCTGTGCCTCGAAGTGGTCGCGGGCCTCGGTAAAGGGCAGCCCGGTGGTCGCGGCCAGCGCGGCGATCACCGCCGCCGCGAAGCCGGCCGGGGTGTTGATGCCGGTTCCAACGGCGGTGCCGCCGAGCGGCAGTTCGGCCAGCCGTGGCAAGCAGGCGTTGAGCCTGTCGATGCCGTAGCGAACCTGCGCCGCATAACCGCCGAACTCCTGCCCGAGGGTGACCGGGGTGGCGTCCATCAGGTGGGTGCGCCCGGACTTGACGACCGTCGCCCACTGCGCCGCCTTGGCCTCGAGCGCACTGGCCAGGTGGTCAAGCGCCGGGATCAGGTCGCGCACGACGCCCTCGGTGGCGGCAACGTGGATCGAGGAAGGGAATACGTCGTTGGACGACTGGGAAGCGTTGACGTGGTCGTTGGGATGCACCCTGCGGCCAAGGGTCGCCGACGCCAGCGTGCCGATCACCTCGTTGGCGTTCATGTTGGAGCTGGTGCCGGAACCGGTCTGGAAGACATCGATGGGGAAGTCGGCATCGTAGTGACCGGCGGCGACCGCGTCGGCTGCCGCACCGATGGCGGCTGCCGTCTCCGCCTCCACCACACCGAGGGTGCCGTTCACCGTCGCGGCCGCCGACTTGATCAGCGCCAGCGCACGGATCTGACTACGCTCGAGCCCGCGGCCGGAGATGGGGAAATTCTCCACCGCTCGCTGCGTCTGCGCCTGGTACTTCGCCTGCCGGGGAACCCGGATCTCGCCCATCGTGTCGCGCTCGATGCGGAAGTCGCCGGTCGCCCCGTCGTTGTGATCACCCATGACGCCACGCTAGCGGCAGGCCGACCGGGTCGAAAGCCGAGGCCGCCGGTGGTAACCAGCTTCACAGCAGTTGGCTGGCCTGAAGGGTCCCGCCCCTGGCGAGGGTGGGAAGATGGTGGGGTGACAGACGGGACTCGGGCAGCGCCGGCGCCCGCTGCCGCCCGCAAGAACAAGACGGTCAGGGACATGGCGTTGTCGATGGGTCTGATCGCCGTCGTGGTGCTGATCTTCGTCGGCATGTACGGCGGCTTTTCCTTCTCGCCGGGACGCCCGACCTCTACCGCACCGCCGCCGTCCGCGGATGCCGTCAGGGAGTTCGCCGACGCGCACCGGCTGCTGCCGTTCACCCCGGCCGTTCCGAAGGGGATTCCCACCGATTGGCATGCCAACTCGGCGGCGATCACCAACCCCGCCACCGCCGACCCGAACACTGTGCTGACGGTGCGCGGCGGCTGGTTGACGCCCACCGGATTCGTGACGCTGGTGGCCTCGGACGCCCGGCCTGCGGCCTTACTGCGGTCCGAGTTCTCAGACGCCGGGCCTGATCACGGCACCGTGCTGGTCGGAAGAACCGAGTGGACAGTGACAACCGGCATCCGCGCGGAGGCCGCCTGGTACCGCGTCGGTGGCGGCGGCATCACCTACCTGATCACCGGCGATGCCGACGCCGCGACCTTCCACACCCTGGCCGCCTCCATCGCCGGGCACTGAGAGGTCGCCCGAGCGGATCGGCGGATCTCGGCCCGACGCCCCCGGGAGCGGACGGTCGCCGTGGTTCGCAACGCGTCGGATCGTTGCGATCCACTGAAGGCGTGCGGAATTGACGGCGCAGCCAAGGGGGGTTCACCTGTCTTCGTCGTCCGATGCCTCGGCGAGGGCAGCGTCGACCCGGTCCCTCGCCCCGTCCAGGAACGCGGCGCACTGCCTGGCCAGCTGTTCGCCTCGCTCCCACAGCGTCAGCGAATCGTCCAGGCTCAACCCGCCTGCCTCCAGCCTGCCGACCACCTGAGCCAGCTCGTCCCTGGCGTGTTCGTAGCTGGCCGCCGGATCTGCCGACGGTGCGGGAGCGGCTGCCCCGGCCGCTTTGCCGTCCATCGCGTCCGGCCGGTCGGTGGCCCTGGATGCCTTGCCGCTCATGGCTTTTCCTTCTGTTGAGAGTCCTCGGGGCCGTCACTGGTCGCGACGACGGCGCCATCGGCCAGCCGGATCCGCAGCCGGGTGCCGATCGGCGCGTCGGCGACGGACTGCAACACCGCCGGCGAGTGGGCGTCGGCCGTCCAGGCCTGGACGACGGCGTAGCCGCGGCCGAGGGTAGCGGCCGGCCCGAGCACGGCGAGCTGGGCGCGCCGGTGGGCGAGTTCCCTGTCGATGCCGTCGACGGTGGCCGTCAGCACCCGGCGTCCACGCTCGACCAATCGCCCGACCTCGCTGTCCCTGGCGTCGATCGGCCCGTACGGGTCGGCAAGTACGGTCGCCGCGGTAAGCCGACCCAACCTGGCCTGCTCTGTCGTCACCCAGCCGATCAAAGCTCGCCTGGCCCGGTGCCGAAGGCCATCGAGCAACGCCAGCTCGGCTACCACGTCGGGAACGATCTTCTTGCCGGCATCGGTGGGGGTCGAGCACCGCACATCGGCGACGTCGTCCAGGATCGGATGGTCCGGTTCGTGGCCGATCGCTGAGACCACCGGGGTGCGGCAGGCAGACACCGCTCGGCACAGCGCCTCGTCCGAGAATGGCAGCAGGTCTTCGACGCTGCCGCCGCCGCGGGCGATGACGATGACGTCGATCGTCGGGTCGGCCGCCAGTCTTCTCAGCGCCTCCAGCATCTGCGGAACGGCCTGATTGCCTTGCACCGCAGTGTGTTCCACCGAAAACTGCACGGCCGGCCAGCGGTGGGTCGCATTCACCAGCACGTCGGATTCGGCGGCCGAATCGCGCCCGGTGATCAGCCCGATGCGTCGTGGCAGGAACGGCAGAGAGCGTTTGCGGGAAGCCGAGGTGAGGCCCTCCGCCGCCAGCAGACGGCGCACCCGCTCCAGTCGGGCGAGCAGCTCACCGAGCCCGACCGGGTGCATCTGGTCCACCCTGAAGGTCAGCGATCCGCGGGCCGCGTAGTACTCGAACTTTCCGTGCACCACCACTCTGGCCCCGTCTGTCGGTGGTGTCGCCAGGCTCTCCACCACCGTGCGATGACAGGTGACCTGCATCGACATCTGCACTGCGGGATCGCGCAGAATGAGGAACGCGGTGGTGCTGCCGGGGCGAAGGGTGAGTTGGGCGAGTTGCCCCTCGACCCAGGCGGCCGGCGCCCTGCCAATGTATTCGACCATGCGCTGGGCGATGGCCCGTACCGGCCATGGGTTTTCCCGCGACGTGTCGGCCGCCCTGGCCGGCGGCCCGACAGCGGTCGGTCGATCGGTGGACGCTGCCGTCACCGATGTTCCAACGTAGTGATCCTGTTGCGGAGCATGGTCACAAACGGCGGCCTGTTGCTGCTGCTCTCCTCGTACCGCAGCAATTGACGAAGGTCGTCGACCGACAGCGTCCGCAGGTGCCCGCGCACCTGAGCGGTCGTCATCGC
>JALYXB010000232.1 GCA_030947305.1 Actinomycetota bacterium
GGCGGGGGACAGTCCCACCGCGTCGATCACGGCGGTCTGATCCAGGGGACCGTTCCGCCCTCGCCGAGGCAACCCCACAAGGTTACCGGTCGGCACTCGACCGGCCAAACCGGTCGCCGACCCGGCATCGTCACGATCCGCTCAGCAATGCGCGCAGCGCGCCGGCGAAGTCGTCGACGTCGGCCTCGGTGGTGTCCCACGCGCACATCCAGCGCACCTCGCCGCTGGCTGGATTCCAGTCGTAGAAACGGAATTGCTGCCGTTGCCGATGGGCGATGTCCTTGTCGATCACTGCGAACACCGCGTTCGACTGCACCCGTTGGGTCACCGTCACCCCGTCCAGGTGGCCGACTGCGGCGGCCAGCCTGCGGGCCATGGCGTTGGCGTGCGCCGCGGAGCGCAGCCACAGGTCGGTCTCCAGCAGGGCTATCAACTGAGCCGAGACGAACCGCATCTTCGATGCCAGCTGCATATTCATCTTGCGCAGGTAGATCAGCCCGTGTGCGTCCTTGCCGACGTCCGGGTCGAGCACCACCACCGCCTCGGCGCCCAGGGCTCCGTTCTTGGTGCCACCGAAGCTCAGGATGTCGACGCCCGCATCGGTGGTGAAGGCGCCCAGCCCGACGCCGAGGGTGCTGGCCGCGTTGCTGATCCTTGATCCATCGACATGCACCTTCATACCCAGCGAGTGGCTGTGGTCGCAGATCGCCGTGATCTCCTCGGCCGTGTAACAGGTGCCCAACTCGGTGGTCTGGGTGATCGACACCGCCAGCGGTTGGGCTCGATGTTCATCGCCGAACCCCCAGGCCTGCCGATCGATCAGTTCCGGTGTCAGCTTGCCGTCCGGCGTCGCAACGGTGAGCAGCTTGACGGCCCCCACCCTTTCCGGAGCGGCGTTCTCATCGGTGTTGATGTGCGCGGTGTCAGCGCAGATCACCGCCCCCCAGCGGGGCAGCAGTGCCTGCAGGCTGAGCACATTTGCCCCGGTGCCGTTGAACACCGGCCATACCGAGACACCGTCGCCGAAGTGTGCGGCGAACACCTGCTGCAGATGCTCGGTGTAGCTGTCCTCGCCGTAGGAGATCTGGTGGCCGCCGTTCGCGTCGGCGATCGCGGCCAGCACCTGCGGATGCACGCCGGCGTAGTTGTCGGAGGCGAAGCCGCGGCTGGCGGGGTCGTGGAGTGTCGTCACACCGTCAATTGTCCCCGGCCCGGATCTTCAGTCCGATTCGAGGGTGACGAGTCGTGGCTCACTTTCGTCGGACAGGGCGGCAGCGACCCTGGCGAGCATGTGCGGCGTCATCGGTGGATCAAGCGCCGCCAGCTCGTCGACGGTGCACCAGCGGGTCTCGGTGTTCTCGCCGTCGGCCGGGTGCGGCTCGCCACTGACGTAGTCGCAGCGGAACGTGTGGTCGAGGTATTGGGTTCGGTCACCGTTGGGATACCTCACCGTTGCGGTGACGCCGACCTGGACCAGCCGCACCACCCGCGCGGTAATCGCGGTTTCTTCGACGGTTTCCCTGATGGCCGCCGCCGCCGGATGCTCGCCGGGGTCAACGATGCCGGTGACGGGCGTCCAGGCGCCGTTGTCGGATCGCTTCACGGCCAGGATCTGCCGGCCGGCCGGGCCGTCCCGCACCACTACCGCAGTGCAACCGATCAGCCACAGCGGCATCGTGCCGACATGTTCGCGCAGCTCGACGACGAAGGCCGGAATCACCACCGGTGCTGCCTCACCGAGCATCGGTAAGGTCGATCCTGGCGCCGTTCAGCGCCCCGGCATCGGCGTCGAACAACCCGGTGATGCTATCTGCCAGCGCCTCGGCCGAAGTAAAACCGGCGGCGTCACCTATGGCCTTGATCACCAGGATCACCGCAGCCGATGTCTGCGGCGCCGGGTCGGCTTTGCGACCGGACTGGTTGCGGCGCAACGAATCTGCCAGGGCCTGCATCCAGGCCTCGGCGGCCGCCTTGGCGGTGGCGTAGTTGGCGTTGCCGGCCGCCGGCTTGGCCGCTGCCGTGGCGCTGACGATCACCGCCCGACCGCAGCTGGATGACACCAGGTCGTCATGGACCGCTTGGGTGGTGTGCCGCAGGGTGTCGATCAGATTCGAAGACAGGAATGCCCAGTCCTCATCGGTATTGGCGGTGAAGCTGTTGCCGCCCCGCCAGCCACCGACCAGGTGCACCAGCCCATCGATCGTTCCGTATTGCCGGCGCACCGATGCGGCCAGCGTGACGACGGCGGCAGCGTCGGTGAGGTCGACCGGCTTGGGTTCAACGCCGTCCGCGCTCAGTGCGGCCAGCGAGTCGCCGTCCCGCGACGCCGCGATCACCCGGTGCCCGGCCGCGGCCAATTCCGAGCAGGTAGCCCGACCCGCGATGCCGGTCGCCCCGGTAACCAGAACGACGAGCCGTTCGGGTTTGTTCATCATCTTCTCAACCCTAGCCAGTGCTGCTCGATATCCTTGGTGCACGGCGCCCTGGCCCGGCCGGGAGAGCGTCGGCACATGGGGTGGCGAGCCAGTTGTACTGTGCGGCTCAGCGGGACGCGTCGACAGCCGACGTGGCTAGGGGGTAGGGGATGGCAACAGCACCTGCGACACCGGCGGCGACGTTTTCGCGTCGGTTTCGCGACAGCCCGCAGGTGTTCCAATGGTTTGCGGGCGCGGTGCTCACCGCCGCAGCCGCCGGCTTTCTGGCAGTCCTGCTGTTGGTCGGCTGGGACAGGATCTCCCGGCTGCTCGACCACCCGGCGGTGTGGATCTTGTGGGCTCTCACCCTGGCTGCCGACCTGTACCCGTGGGTGCCGTGGCTTCGTGACATCCGCGGCCGGGTGCTGATCAACTGGTCGGCGGTGTTGTTGCTGGCCATGATGATCGGCTTCGGCCCCGCTGCCCTCGTGTTCTATCCGTTCGTCGGGATGGTGGCGGTCAACGCGCTGGAAGGTGCCTGGTGGCGCAAGGCCTTCAACATCGGCGTGATGATCATCGAAGGCCTGGTCGGCGCGCTGGTGATCCACCTTTTCTGGACCATGTCGGGTTGGGATCGGTTCTCGTCAGCGGGTCGGTTGCTGATCAGCGGCGTGGTGGTCGCCGTCTTGTGGGACATGGTCAATGTGCTACTGATCGCTGCTGCCCAGACCCTGTCGGGGCTCACCGGCTGGTGGCAGGCGATCCGGGCCAACGTCCGCAAGACCGTCATGTGGCTGGCAGCACTTGTCACTGCACCGATGATCGCCGAACTGGCCCGGGTGGCGCCGATTATGCTGCCCACGCTGATCGTGGTGATCCTGATGGCCCACCACAACGTCGCCACCGTCACCCGGCGCAGGGACGAGGCCAGGACGGATGCGTTGACCGGCCTACCCAACAGGACAGCTGCCATGGAGCGGCTGACCCGCCGGCTGGATCATCGAGAGCGGCGCGGCTCCGAGGTCACCATGATGCTGATCGACCTCGACGGGTTCAAAGCGGTCAACGACACCCACGGGCATCACGCGGGTGATGAGGTACTGGTGCAGGTCGGCGCCAGGATCGCAGCGGTCGTGGCGCCGGACAGCCTGGTGGCACGACTGGGTGGCGACGAATTCGTCGTCGTCTGCGGACCGTTGCCGGACGCCGCTGCGATCGCGGCCCGCATCGATGCCGCGGTACAGCGACCGATGCAGCTCGACGAGCTGGTCGTCACGGTCGAGTGCACCATTGGCTGGGCAACTGCCAGGCCGGGAACCGAACCGATGGATCTTTTCCGCCTGGTGGATCGCAACCTTTACCGCTTCAAGCAGGCAGGCGACGGGCGGGACAGCGGCCAGGATCCTGGCATCGACCGCCGGCAGAATCGCCGGCAGCACGTCAATGAGGATCTCAGCCGGTGATGCCGGCTGTCGAGCCGACGATGTCCTTCATCTTCTTGTTCAGTGCCTCGTAGAACATCGACAACGGAAACTCGTCGTCCAGGATCTGGTCGGTGAGACCCTTCGGCGGTCCGTCGAGCGGCAGCGCGTCCCGGTCGCCGGCGAAGTACCTGGCCCAGGTGGACATCGGGTTCGGGGTGAGCACCGACGCCACCAGCTGATAGGCGGCCAGCCAGTGCGCCGACTTCGGCCGGTCGATAGACCTCCAATACAGCTCATCGATGCGCCTACCCAGTTCGAGCACCGGCTCGGTGACACTTCCCCAGTCGATCGACAGCCGGTTGTCCGTCCAGTGCAGCACGCCGTTCTGGTGCAGCCAGGCGAACAGCAGCTGGCCGCCGAGGCCGTCATAGTTGCGCACCCTGTTACCGGTGAGGGCGAAGCGGAAGATGCGGTCGAAGATCACCGCGTACTGCACCAACCGGGCGTGCGGGTTACCTTGCCGCTCCAGCTTCACCGACTCGCGGAAAGCCGTCAGGTCGCAACGCATCTCCTCCAGCGAGTACAGGAAGAACGGCATCCGCTGCTTGATCATGAACGGATCGAAGGGTAAGTCGCCGTGCATGTGGGTGCGGTCGTGGATCAGGTCCCACATCACGAAAGTCTGTTCGGACAAGGTCTGGTCGGCGAGCAGCCGGGCCGCGTCCGGCGGCAGGGACAGACCAGTGACGTCGGCGGCAGCGGCCACCACCCTGCGGAATCTGGCCGCCTCACGGTCGGCGAAGATGCCGCCCCAGGTGAACTTCGGAAGTTCCCGCATGGCAATGGTCTCCGGGAACAGCACCGCGGAGTTGGTGTCGTAGCCGGGGGTGAAGTCCAGGAATCGGATCGGCAGGAACAGCTTGTTGGAGTAGTCACCGGCCTCCAGTTCGGCGATGAACTGCGGCCAGATCACTTGCAGCAACACGGCTTCGACATTGCGGTTGACGTTGCCGTTCTGGGTGTACATCGGGAACACCACCAGATGCTCCCGGCCGTCGGCACGGTCGGCGGCCGGCTGGAAGGCGACCAGCGAATCCAGGAAATCGGGTTCGCCGAAGCCGCTCTCCGCCCATCGGGTGAAGTCCTTGACCAGCGCGGCCAGGTAGTCCGCGTCGTGCGGGAACTGCGGCACCATGGCGGTGATGTTGCCGGCGATCTGGTCGACGAGGGTGCCGGCCGTGGTGTGCTGGGCAACGTCGGGGATCGAGCCGTCCTTGCCCTGCAGTGGCCGCAACTCGGTGACGGCCTTCTTCAACGCCAACCATGACGGGTCGCTGACCAGCCGATTGGCCCTCTGGCCGGCGTCCGCCGCCGTGCGCCTGGCGGCGTAGGTGGCGGCGTTGAAGACCAACTCGGCAGTAGACCCGGTGAGGTCCGCGACATCGATCCCGAGTACCACCAGCCGGCCAGATCCCAGCGCGGACACGGCGGCAACCGCGGCACCACCGGCCCGCAGCAGCGCGACAGCGGGCGAACTCAGCGAGAACGTCCCGGTGACGGCAAGCCGCTCGGGGTCGACCCTGGCCAGCAGGTTCTCCGAGGTGAGGCCGGAAGCCTCGTCCCCCGCGGCGATGATTGGGCTGTTGCTGTGCTCTGGTATGCCGATGACGCCGGCGGTCGACAGGTCGACGTCGGCGCCGAGCACCACCAGGCCTACCCCGCCGCGGACCGCCTCCAGCAGCTCGGTGTCGAGGTCGCTGTCGGTGGTGATCACCACATCCGCGGACGCGGTGGACTCGACCTGCGGGTAGCCGCGGTCGGCCATCAGGTCGGCGACGGCGTTGCCGAGCCCCATCACCTGGATGGATGGAAACAATGTCATCGCACAGCCCTCCGATCGCAAGAATCTCCTGCCGATCAGACTATCAACCGGAGAATCTTCGCTCAACTGCACCACGCGATATCGATTGCACCGGGCGACATCGATGCCTTCGTGGGGCCGGCGGGTGGGGTACGGGTTTGGCGGGTGGAGTACGGGTTCAGCGAAGCAGGCCGGCGACCGCACCGGCGATCTCGGCGTGGTAGCGCTGCACTGAGAACCGTTTCATGGCGCTGGCCCTTCCGGTGTCCGCCAAATGCCTCGCCAGCTCAGCGTCGTCCATCAGCCTGGCGATCGCGTCCGCAATACCTCGGGGATCGCTGGGCGGGACCAGCAGGCCCGTCTCTCCCTCGGTCACGGTCTCCAGGTGCCCCATCGTGGCGGACGCCACCACCGGGCGGCGGGCGAGTTGCGCTTCGACGACGGCATTGCCGAACGGTTCCCGAAGGGATGGAGCCACCACCGCGTCCGCTGCCGCGAGGGCGTCCCACACAGGGGAAACATATCCGCCAAACGTCACCGCACCGGCGAGATCGGGTTGTCCGGCCCTGTCGTGGAGCTGTTGCTCGAACCATTCGTATCCGGTGAACGCGGTGCCGTAGATGGTCAGCGAAACATTTCGGCCCTCGGCCCGTAGTCGAGCCACGGCATCGATCGCCACGTCGGGTGCTTTCCGCGGCGACAGTCTGCACACCGCCGCGAGGCGGAAGGACGTGTGCGGATCCCACGAGCTGAGCCCCGGGTCGATCGGCGGATGAGGAATGCCGTTGTAGATCAACCTCGTGCGGCCGCCGAGCGATGGGTAGACGTCGGTCAGCGCCTTGATGGC
>JALYXB010000028.1 GCA_030947305.1 Actinomycetota bacterium
GACAACCACGGAACCACGGTCGTGCGGACCTCGAACGGTGACAGCGCCTGCCGATAGGCCGAGGCTCCGGCGAACTCCGCGACCAACACGTAACGGTCGACCTCGTCGGTGGACTGCGCGAACACCAGCCGCAGGCAGGTCGGCCGACCGGCCAGCATCGCCAGCGCGGCGGGCGGCGCGGGTTGGGTGAAATGTGCGACGAGAACAAACACCACCGCACCGTAACGAACCCGCCGCCGAATTCGACCGGAATCCCGCACACGGTCAGTGGTTCGCAACGGCTGTGCGGCGTGCGAACCGCTGGCGGCGTGCGCAGTTCGACACGCCATGACGCAAAATGACTCGGTGAGCACCAGTAACCGTCCCGTCCGTAGGGCGCCTTTCCAAGTGCGTCCGGCCGCGGTCGCAGTGGTCGTCGTTGTGTTGGGCGTGTTCATCGCCGGGCTGGTGATCCACGGAGTCGCCGGCGGCGTGATGGTCGGCGGGCTCGCGGTGATCGCCGGCGGCGGGCTGGTACTGCGCTGGGCAGCGATCGATCCGCGAGTCAGGATGATCAGGCTGGTGGCAGTGCTGGCCACGTTGGCTATCGCGATCTCGCTCTTCGCCCGCGGCTGACACCCCCGGATCCCATGGCGCTCCGGCCGGGTATCCGGGCTGGGGCACCGGCCCGGCCAAAGCTTTCAGCCGGCGATGAGCTCGGGCACCGGTCCCGCAGCCGTCCGCCGCACGTGCAGCCTGGTCGGGATGCGTTGGCGCAGGTCGTCGACATGTGACACCAGCCCCACCACCCGGCCGCCGGCGCGCAGGTCGTCAAGGGTGTCCATCACCAGGTCAAGGGTGCCGGCGTCCAGGGTGCCGAACCCTTCGTCGACAAAGATGGTGTCCAGTACCCGGCCGCCCGACTCGTCGGCGACCACATCGGCCAACCCGAGGGCAAGCGCCAGCGACGCCAGGAACGACTCGCCCCCTGACAGAGTCTTCGCCGGCCGCACCGTCCCCGTGTGGGCGTCCAGGATGTCCAGCCCCAGCCCGCCGCTGCGGCCTCGAGACTCCTTACCGATGGAGTGCACGAACGAATACCGGCCGCCGGACATCCGCTCCAGCCGCTCCCCCGCCACCATCGCCACCTGCCGCAACCGGGCCGCCAGTACGTAGCTTCGCAGCGACATGGCCCGATAGTTCTGGCCGCGGCCGGCGACAACGTCGGCCAGCGCGGCGATCTCGGTATCGGCGGTGGCGATCGGTACCAGCCGGCCGCGAGCTGCCCGCAGCGCTCCGGCGGCGACCGCAGTCGCGGCGGCCATCCTGCCGGCAGTTTCGGCGGCCGCGATTGCCAGCTCTGCCCGCTTGGCCGCGACCTGGGCTCGATCCCGCGCACCGACAACATCGACGACGGCGGTGGCATCGACGCCGGCGAGTTCCGGATCCGCCAGCCGGGCGCCCACCGCCACAGAGCGGTCCTCGGATTCTCTGATCTTCGCCGCCAGGGCGGCAGCGTCGACGGAGGCCGCGCTCATCGCGCCCTGCACATCGTCGAAGCCGGCGTGCTCGACGGCCAGCTTCAGGGCCTGCGCCGATCTGCTGGTGGTGCCGGTGGCGGCATGGACCGCGTCCAGTGAGCCGGCCCAGTCTTCTCGGGCGGCGGCCAGCTCCAGGATGTGTTCCCGGCGCAGCTGGACGGTGGGGAACGACCGGGCGGCGATCCGCAGGCTGTCGGCCCGGGCCGAAAGCCGATCGGCGAGCACCTGTTGTTCGGTGATCAGGGTCGCCCGGTCGGCGGCGGCCTGGCGAAGGTCGGTGATGAGTATGCTCTGGCGCGCCCGCTCCTTGTCGATAGAAGACCGCAGGCCGTTCGCGGTCTCGGCTGTGAAGCGCTCGAGGGTCAGCCGCTCGGTGAGCAGTAGCACCCGCTGGTCGGCCTGATCCGCATCCAGCCCGTTCGCCGCCGTCGAGGCCGCCGCCAGCGCCGCCTCTGCCGCAGTCCGTGCCGAATCCGCGGTCTCCCTCGCGGCAGCGGTGAGGTTCTCCTCGCGGACAGCGGCGGCGACCGCCTCCGCCGTCGCCTGATTGTTGGGAGCGGACGCCGGTCGCGGGTGATCCAAGGACCCACAGACCGGGCAGTCGTGGCCGTCGACCAGCCCGGACGACAGCTCCGCCGCTATGCCGGCGAACCGGAGCTCGGTCAGCCGTAGCCGTTCCTCTTTGCTCGCCTGATGGACGTCCACCGCATCCGCAGCTGCGGCTGTTGCCCGCAGCTGCAGCTCCACCAGTTCCGGAACCCGATGCGCGGCAACAGCCATCGCCTTGGCCGAGTCCAACTCTGCAGCGGACCGCACCGCGGCGCCCGCCGCCGTGGTGGCCGCCAGCAGCACCGCCGCAAGTTGGTCGAGGCGACCTGGCACGCTCCCGAGCTCGGTCTCCTGGACATCGATCACCAACGCCAGCTCCGCTAACTCGGCCTTGATCGACGCCGCGGCCTGTTCGTCACGCTGTTGGTTGCCGGCCTCGTCGATCAGGCCGGCGAGCGAGCCGGCCAGCTCCCTGCTCTCGGCGGCCAGCACTCGCAGCTCGGCAGCCTCGGCGGCGCGGCCGAACTGTTCGACGGCCTGCAGGAGGTCGGCGGGCTCGCGCCCGGCGGCGTCCTCGCCCGACCTGGCGGCCACCCGCTCGGCATGCACCCTGGCACGGTGCTCGGCCAATCTGGCGGCCTGCAGGTCGGTATCGGCGGAGTCGGCGACCGCCACCGCGCGCATCACCGGTTCCGCCCTTGCGGCAGCGGCGACGGCCATGCGGTGCTCGGCCAGCATCGGCTGACCGGCGGCGATGGTCTCCTTCTCTGCCAAGAGCTGCGCCAGTGTCGTCACCCTTTTCGACATCAGCTCGGTCTGGGTCAATACAGCGCTGATGGCCTGTCGATCCGCTCTGGCCGCCGCCGACTCGCTGTTGGCGTCGGCCGCCAACCCCGCCCATGCTGCCGTCAGCTCGCCGAGTTCCGGATCGCTCATCGCAGCATCTATCTCTCGACCGCAGGCCTCGGCGAGCCGTGCCAGCCGCTTCTCGAGCTGGCCGGAAAGCGCCCGTAGCTGATGCCCGGACTCCCGGCGCAGCGCCGCGAATGCTTCTTCGATGTCGGCAAATCGATCGGTGGAGAACAGCCGCTCCAGCAGCTGCTCGCGGTTGGCAGTGTCGGCGCGCAGGAACCTGGCGAACTCGCCCTGCGGCAACAGCACCACCTGGAAGAACTGGTCGGCAGACATGCCCAGCAGGTCCAGCACTACATCGCCGACCTCGCGATGCCCCGTCACCCCCGGCAGTTCGGCATCGTCCAACCAGCTGAGCACCGCTCTGGCGCGTTCGGTGGTGACACCGTCGCCGCGGCTCTTTTCTCGCTGGTACTCGGGATTACGGACGATGCTGAGCCGACGTCCGGCGACGGTGAGTTCCAGCTCGACCTGCGTCCTGACGTGCGGATCGGCGCTGTCGCAGCGGAGCCGTTTCGCCTCACCGCGGGCACCGGGAACGGTGCCGTACAAGGCGAATGCGACGCCGTCCAGCAGGGTGGTCTTGCCCACTCCGGTGTCTCCGTGCAGGAGGAAAAGCCCGCCGGCGCCGAGGGCATCGAAGTCGACCTGTACCCGACCCGGATATGGCCCGAACGCCGACAGCGTCAGCGTATGCAGCCTCATCGGGCCGCCGCCGTCCGCGCCAACGCCATCCCCTTGGCGATCAACACGCGCTCCGACTCCGACGGGCCAGCTCCCCGGCAGTCCAGCAGGAACTGTTCGATCAACTGCGGGTCCGACCTTCCGACCGCCGATACGATGCCGGCGGTAAAGCCGTCGGCGTCCGACGTTGCTGCCGGCGGCTCCCAGCTGAGCGTGACGGCGTACGGGAATTTCTCCTTGAGCCTTCGCATCGCCTCCAGCGGGCGCACCGGATCGGTGAGCCGCGCCGACAGGTAGTGCTCAACCAGATCGTCGTTGCCGGCCAGAATCTCCGGCAGGGTGCCGACCACTTCGGCCAGTGGCCGCGGGATCGGCAGCTCCAATGATCTGGCGTCCACGGCGCCGGCGGCGTCAATGTCGATGAGCCACACCGACTTTCGGTGCCCGGCCTCGGTGAAAGAGAATGCCAACGGCGACCCCGAGTACCGCATCCGCTCGGACAACATCTGCCTTCCGTGCAGGTGACCCAGCGCGACATAGTCGATTCCATCGAAGACATCACCGGTCACCGATTCCACGCCGCCGATCGCGATAGAACGCTCCGAACCACCCGCGACCGCGCCGACCACGAAGGCATGCGCCAGCACCACCGACCGCAGCCCGGGCCGCTGCGCCAGATCTGCTCGTACTGCGTCCATGGCGACCGCCATCACCGCCTGATGTGAGGCAGCGCCGTCGATGCCGAACGCCCGTCTGACGACTTCCGGCTCCAGGTATGGCAGCGGATAGAAGGCAATCTCGCCGTGATCGTCGGCCAGCAGCACCGGCTCGGCGACCGCGGTGAAGGACGTTCGAAGGTGCAGGCCGCCGGCAGCAAGGAATCCGCTGAATGCGCCGAGTCGCGGGGCGGAGTCGTGATTGCCCGCCGATGCGACGATCTGCGCGCCTGCCGCGCTGATGTCCTGCAGCGCGCCGGTGAGCACGCCGACGGCATCGGTGGACGGGATCGCCCGGTCGTACAGGTCGCCGGGGATCACCACAACATCGACGGCATGCTCGGCCACCAACACCGAAATCGCGGCCAGCACCACCTGTTGATCGGCGAGCAGGTCGCGACCATGGAAGGTCCGCCCAACATGCCAGTCGGAAGTGTGCAAGATCCGCATCACTCAGACGCTAGGTCGGGGCACCGACAGTGCAGGGACATTCAGCGCGCGTGTCGCCATCGATCGGTCGCTGACCTGGCCGGACACCTCACCCGCTGCCGACGGCAGCAATCCGATAGCCGCCCATGGTCTTCACCAGCTCGAGCACCCTGGTGGCGCTGGCCCGGGCGGTGGTGCTACCCACCACCGCGCCGTTCGCGCCGAACACGCGGTAACTCGGCAGGCTGTCGGTGACGGCCAGCCGGAAGGTGTCGGCACTGCCTTGGGAGGCGGCGGCCGTGGTCAGCAGCTTGGCTGCGACGACCCGGTGGGCCGCACCGGACACCCGAAACCCCTTGCTGACAAGGACGTTGATGGTATTGGCATCGTCGACCAAGGCTGCGGCGCCGGTCGTGTACACGCCGCTCAGGCTGGTGGTGTCGCGCCGGACCAGGGCAGCTGCCCGCACAGCATCGAGGTGGCGCACCACCGACGTCCAGGCAATGGTCGGCTTGCCGACGGCTGACCCGGTGGGGTGCGGGGCCGGGGCCGGGTGAGCTGTGGGCGTTGATCGGGGTGTGGTGGGGGAAGCAGGCCGGAAAGG
>JALYXB010000058.1 GCA_030947305.1 Actinomycetota bacterium
GACTGTGCGAACGCGGCAACTACGTCAAAGACATGCCCGGCTGGACCACCAGCAAAGGCAACAACCCAGGCGAAGTCATCACCACCACCCCCACCGGCCACCAATACCGCACCCTGCCACCACCACAAGTAGGCCTACCGAAACTCACTGTGCGGCAATGACAATCCTGGACGGAATACCGGCGACTCGATGGTCGACTCGCAGGGTCACCCGCTCGACCCGAGCTTCGCCATTGCCTTCAGGGGATCGGTCCCATTCGCCGGACAGCGCGCGGCGCACCATCCTCGACCGGTCACTGGGCCGAGGGGAAATTGCCGACCGTACCGACCTGGTGATGCGGGTCGCGGCACCATGAGCCCATCCGCGGACCGCTTGTCACCGAACGACAGCTGAGCAACTCCCAGGTGTCGCAACAGGCCAGCTGGGTACAGGATTACGGTAAGCCCGCCCACCGCAGCCGCCCTTTCAACGGTCACCCGGCCACAGCACGAGGACACCACCCGATGGCACTGCACAGCCCCACCCGAGAGCGCGTCATCCCCCGCCCGTCAGCGGGTATCTGGCCTGGGCTTTCCACTCCACCGTATGCACCCCTGCACGCCCGGACCGCGCGGCTGCTGATCAAGCGAGCCGTTCGTCACCTCAAGATCAGCCTGGTTTTCCCGGACGGAACACGCTGGGGAGCGGGGGGCCCCGAGCTGCAGATCGTCAACCCTGTCGCGTTCTTTGCCCGGCTCGGGAAGGACGGATTGATCGGGCTCGGCGAGGCGTGGATGACCGGGGATCTCACCGCGGGCGGCTGGCTTCCGGGAAGGCGCGACGTCGCTGCTGCCAACTCGGCGACCGACACCCTTGCGGCCGCCCTGACGGTGTTGGCCGGCCACACCGCAGAGCTGGTAACCGCCACCCTGCAAAAGCTTCGTACCTTCTGGGAGCGGCACCAGCCAGCCACCGAGGAGAACACCCAGAGCGGTGCAAAGGAGAACATCCACCGCCACTACGACCTGTCCAACGATCTGTTCGAACTGTTCCTCGACCCGTCGATGACCTACAGCAGCGCCTGGTACGAGGACGGCGAGAATCCCTGCGATTTACCGGCGGCTCAGCTGCGCAAGATCGATGGTGTGCTTGACTTCGCCAGGGTCGGGGAGGGCACCCGCCTGTTGGAGATCGGCTCAGGCTGGGGGTCCCTTGCCATCCGCGCCGCGGCCCAGCGCGGAGCGAACGTCACCACCTTGACCCTGTCGAGCGAGCAAAAGGCCCTCGCTGAGCAGCGGATCGCATCGGCCGGGCTGTCCGATCGCATCGACGTCCGTCTCGAGGACTACCGGGCCCATGCCGCGGCCCATCCCGCCGATTATGACGCCGTCGTCAGCGTCGAGATGATCGAAGCGGTCGGTGAGAAATACTGGCCCGACTACTTCGGCGCCATTGATCGGGTTCTGGCCCCCGGCGGCCGGATGGGCCTGCAGGCCATCATCATCGAGCACGACCGGTTGCTGGCGACCAGGGGCAGCTATACCTGGATCCACAAGTACGTTTTCCCGGGCGGGATCTTGCCGTCGCTGACTGCGATCACCCAGGCGCTGAGTGGGACGAAACTGCGGATTGCCGAAACGCGTCGACTCGGCCCCGCGTATGCCACCACCCTGCAGCAGTGGCGGCATTCCTTCAACGGAAATCTGCAACGGCTATACGCCCTGGGGTTCGACGAAACGTTCGCTAGGATGTGGAACTTCTACCTTGCTTATAGCCAGGCCGGCTTCGCCGCCGACTACACCGACGACTGGCAGTTCGGCTTGGCACGGCCGTAGCTCGGCCGAGCACGGACGCAGCGGCGAAAATCAGTTGGCTGCACGCCGACCGAGTGGGACGAGCCGCAACCCGGCGGCGGTGATCTTCGCCGAATCCAGCAGATTCCTGGCGTCGACGATCACCGCGCCCGGCGCCACCGCGGCTACCTTGACAAGGTCGATGTCGGCGAACTCGGCCCATTCGGTCAACAGCACGATCACCTTGGCGCCGGCGGCAGCGTCGTAGACATCCGAGGCGGCGGTGACAGCCGGATACCCGTTCTTCGGCGGCAGATCCGTCTTCACCGTCGGGTCGAATGCCCGCAGCCGCGCGCCCTCGGTGGACAGCCGCAGCGCCACCCCGAGCGCCGGTGAGTCCCGCAGGTCGTCGGTGTTCGCCTTGAACGTCAAGCCCCACAAGGTAATCGGCGCACCGAACAGGTCGCCGCCGGCGGCGTCCCGGACCTTGTCGGCGACCCGGTCCTGGGCCTCCTCGTTGGACACGGTGGTGGCCGCCAGCAACGGGAACGAGACACCGTGATCCAACGCGATGGACGCCAACGCCTTGGTGTCCTTGGGAAAGCACGAGCCACCCCAGCCAGGGCCCGCCTTGAGGAACTTGCCACCGATCCGGTCGTCGTAGCCCATGCCCTCGGCGATCTCGGCAACGTCCGCGCCGACCACTTCGGCCAGCGCGGCGATCGAGTTGACGAAGGACAGCTTCATGGCCAGGAAGGCGTTGGACGCATACTTGATCAGCTCGCTGGACTCGGCCGAGGTGATCACTTTCTGCCCTGGCAGGCCGTCGTAGAGCCCCGCCACTGCTACCGCTGCGTCGTGGTCGTCGGAACCGACGACGATCCTGTCCGGCTTCATGAAGTTCCGGACGGCGGTGCCCTCCTGAAGGAACTCAGGGTTGGATACCACGCTGATGTCGGGCCGGTTCAGTGTGGTAATGATGTCCTTGGCCGTGCCGACAGGCACCGTCGACTTGGTGATGACGATGGCCCCTGGATCGAGCAGCGGACCGATCTCGGCGACCACCTGGTGGACGATGCGCAGGTCGGCCCTTCCGTCGCCGCCGTCCGGGGTAGGCAGGCACAGGAATACGTACTTGGCGCCCTGCACTGCCTTGCTGGCACCGTGCACGAAGGTCAGGTTGCCGGCAGCGATGCCGCCCACCATCAGCTCCTGCAGGTCTTCTTCGAAGATCGGCACCTCGCCGCGGGACATCCGTTCCACCTTGTCGGGATCGACGTCGCCGCACACCACCTCGTGGCCGAGGCTGGCAAGGCAGGTGCCTGAGGTCAATCCGACGTATCCAGTCCCGATTACTGCGATGTGGCCATCGGCCATGCGTGGTAACTCCCTGCTTGTCCCGGCGCCCACAGGCACACGACCGACGACCTGACGGGCCACCGGACTGCCGGGTCATCGTACGCTGACGAAGTGACGGACCAGATGATCAGAAGACTCGGCACCTCTGGCCTCGCGGTATCCACCGCCGGTCTGGGCTGCAACAACCTGAGCCGTAAGGGCACGGTGACCGAAACCCTCGAGGGCAGCAGAGCAGTCGTGCATGCGGCGTTGGAGGCCGGCATCACACTGTTCGATGTAGCCGACATCTACGGGGCGCCGGCCGGCCGCAGCGAGGAATTCCTCGGCCAGGCGCTCGGTGCCGAACGCGACAAGGTGGTCATCGCCACCAAGTTCGGGATGGACGCGCGGGGCGCCAACGGACCCGACTACGGCGCGCTGGGATCCAGGCGCTACATCCGGGCGGCCGTCGAACACTCACTGCGCCGACTGCGTACCGACTGGATCGACCTTTACCAGCTGCACCGGCCCGACCCGGACACCCCCATCGATGAGACGCTAGCAACACTGGATGACTTGGTGAGGGCGGGCAAGGTCCGCTATCTCGGCCATTCGAACTTTGCCGGCTGGCAGCTGGCGGACGCCGCATGGACGGCACAGGCCAACGGGCGCACACCCTTTATTTCCTCGCAGAACGAGTACTCGATGCTGCAGCGCGACATCGAGTCGGAACTCATTCCGGCCGCCGAGGCGTTCGGGGTCGGCGTGCTGCCGTTCTTCCCGCTGGCGAACGGCCTGCTCACCGGCAAATACACCCGCGATCATGCGCCCGCCGACGCCAGGCTCACCAAACTGAAGCCGGCGCTGCTGGAGGGCGCACCGTGGCAGGTACTTGCCGGCATCCAGCGATTTGCCGACGCTCGGGAGATGACGATGTTGGCGGTGGCGTTCGGCTGGCTGCTGGCTCAGCCGCAGGTGGCCAGCGTGATCGCCGGCGCCACCACCGCAGAACAGGTCAAGGCCAACGCCGCTGCTGCCACCGGCTGGGAGCCGAACGACGACGAGCTCACCGAGCTCGACGACATCCTTCCCGGCTGACGGCGGCGGCCGGCCTGTCGAGCGGTCAGCCCGATCATCGATCGAGCACCGATTCCCCCAGCGGCGCCACCGAGCCGTCCGGCTGCAGGATGCCCATCCACACCGAGGCCGACTGCGTGAACGCTTTGGCCGGGCGGTGCATCAGCGTCTCGTCCCAGCGCTGCCAACTCGCCTGAGCCAGCGGCTGGCCGGGGTCGCCCTTCCAGCTGACCACATTGCTGTCGAACATCAACACCACGATCGACGCCGGATCTCCCCAGCTGGTCGCCACGCCGGCGAGCTTCGCGCTTGTCGGCTGCCGGATCAGCATCGCCTGGACATCACAGACCTGTTGCAGCGTCGGCAAGAACTCGCCGAACGACGGCGCGCCGCCGGCCATCACCGCCCGCCGGCCGTTCAGCAGGCCGCAGATCTTGTTGGCGAACTGTTGCTCGCCGGCACCTTCGCGTACCGGGAACAAGCTGCCCCACATCGTCACCGGGAGCACGAACGCCGCAACGGCGGCGACCGCCAGCGCGCGTCGCCACCATGGCCCGCACCCGCGGATCCGGATCAGCCGAGCGCGCGACCGCAGCATTCTCGCGCCGCCGGCTGCTACCTCACGGAAGGCATAACCCGCGGCCAGTAACAGTCCTGGGACGACTCCCGGCAGCAGCCGCCGCATGGCAAACATCTGATCAGGAGTAACGGAAACCTTGTTCAGGTACAAGATCGCCGAGATCGCCGAGGGAACAAAGGCGATGCCGGGCAACGCTTTCCGCCGCCGGACCGCCCTGACCATCAGCAGGATCACGCCGGCAACGGCGGCGATCACTACCGGCCAGCCGAAGTACCACACCAACCAGCTCACGGTGTACTCGTCGTAGGAGCGGGTACCGTCGATGCCCAGACCTTCGGCCCGCTGTCGGCCAGCGATGGCGTTGACGTAGGACGGGTCGGATACGAAGTGATTGATCATCCACAGCGGTCGGCTGGCCAACACCGCGAACGCCACCGCGACGGCCGACCCAACCGCGATGGACCAGCCGCGTCGATGCGTCTGCACGCTGTTGGCCAGCCGTCCGGTGATCGGTTGGAAGCTCACCAGCTGCGCCATCGTGCTGACCAGGACGACGGCGCCGACCAGCGCATACACCTGGGTGTGCAGCAGCTCCAGGTAGTGCGGGCTGTTCAGGTACAGCTCCAGCACCCCGATGATCCCGGTCACCGCTCCGCCGGCAATGAACAGCCACAACCACCGCCTGCACAGCTGCCGGCGCGCCGGATCGACGGCGAACATGGCGACCAGTCCGATCGCCAGCACCCCGCCCACCAGGTCGAGCAATCCGTCGACCCTGGTGATCTCCGATGCCCCTGCGAACAGCCCGGCCAACAGGAACAGCCTTCCGCTGCTCCGTTCCAGTCCCGTCAACACGCACAACATGGCGCCCAGGCCGACCGTCAGACTCGACGGCTCGGTGTACGGCACCCTGGCAAAGGCAACCAGCGGCATCGCAACGGCCAACCCGATGACGGGCAACAGCGCCCAGATCGGCCCAAGGATTCGGCGTCCGACGGCGTAAAGAGCGACCAGACAGATGCCGCCGACCGCGACAACGGCGTGCAGGGCCCCGCCGGCGCCGAAGATCCAACCAAGGGCACCGATCAGGCCGGGAACAAGGCCGGTGCCCTGGACGGACGTCGATGGATCCGGCGCATAGCCCGACCAGTCCGTCAGCACTCCCGGCACCGAGTGGGCAACCTGGATGGCGCCAGCAGAGACGAAGACGTTCACGCTCGGGTGGTGAATCAGATACATGCCGGACAGCGTGTACAGGCCCGGGTCTCTGGACACCCCCATCGACTGCGCGGCCAACGGAATATTGATCGCGCTCCAGACCACTGCTATCAACAGCGCGGCGCCGGTGCCCAGCATGGCTGCCCTGTTCGGCACCGGGGTGCGCGGGATCCAATTTCTGGTGAGAACGAAACCCACCACAAAGGCCGGCAGCACCAGCCACCATCGGTACTGGGCGATGATCAGCGCTATGCCGATGACGATGCAGATGGTCAGGAACCAGGTCAGCATCCGGTCAGGCAGCGACACCCAGCCGCGCGCGAAGCGGCTGGGCCGGTTTCCCGACGTCACCTCAGCCCTGGTGCGGGTAGCCGACTGCGGTCGGCGCAACAAAGGTCTCCTTGATCGACCTGGGTGACGTCCACCGCATCAGGTTTGCAGCACTGCCGGCCTTGTCGTTGGTACCTGACGCCCGCGCGCCGCCGAACGGCTGCTGGCCGACGACCGCGCCGGTCGGTTTGTCGTTGATGTAGAAGTTGCCGGCGGTGAACCGCAGCGCCGACGCCGCCGTGGCAATGGCGGCCCTGTCGCGGGCCAGGATCGAGCCGGTCAGGGCGTACGGCGATGCCGAGTCGGCAGCTGTCAGCACAGCCTCGAAGGCGCCTGGGGAAGCATCGTCGTAGACATGCACGGACAGGATCGGGCCGAAGTACTCATCGCGGAAGATCTCGTCGCTCGGGTCGTCGCCCAGCAGCAGCGTCGGGCGCACAAAATATCCGGTCGAATCGTCGTATTTGCCGCCGGCCAGAACCTCGATGCCCGGGGTGGCGTTGGCGCGGTCAATGGCCGAGGACAACCGGCCGAACGACCTGGCATCGATCACTGCGGAGGTGAAGTTCGTCAGATCTTCCACGTCGCCGACGGCCAGCGTGGCAACCTCCGAGACGAGATCGTCACCCATCACCTTCCACAGCGACGCCGGAATATACGCACGCGAGGCCGCGCTGCACTTTTGCCCCGAATACTCGAAGGCGCCGCGGACCAGTGCCGTCCGCAACACGTCGACGTCGGCGGAGGTGTGGGCGAGGACGAAATCCTTGCCGCCGGTCTCCCCGACCAACCTCGGGTAGCTGCGGTAGCTCGCGATGTTCGCCCCAACCGTGCCCCAAAGGCTCTGGAAGACCTTGGTGGATCCGGTGAAGTGAATGCCGGCAAGGTTTTCGTCGGCCAGCAGTACCTGGGAGATCTCCGGACCGTGGCCGGGCAACATGTTGATGACGCCCGGCGGCAAGCCGGCCTCGGTCAATGTCTCCATCGTCATGCAGGCCGCAAGCTGTTGCGTCACAGAGGGTTTCCAGACCACGACGTTGCCCATCAGGGCAGGGGCTGTCGGCAGGTTGCCGGCGATCGCGGTGAAGTTGAAGGGCGTGACGGCGTAGACGAAGCCTTCGAGCGGGCGGTGGTCGGTGCGATTCCAGACGCCCTTCGAGTTCGCGATCGGCTGTTCGGCGAGAATCTGCCGGCCGAAGTGCACGTTGAAGCGCCAGAAGTCCGCGAGCTCGCAGGCGGCGTCGATCTCTGCCTGATAGCAGGTCTTCGCCTGGCCAAGCATGGTGGCGGCGTTGAGCCGCGCCCGCCACGGACCGGCCAACAGGTCGGCGGCGCGCAGCAGGATCGCCGCCCGGTCGTCGAATGCCATCGCCCGCCAATCGGCTGCCGCGGCCAGCGCCGCCGCCACCGCTGCCGCCGCATCCTGCTGGGTCGAGTTCGCCGAGCTGCCGAGCACCCTGGCGTGGTCGTGCGGGGCCACCACATCGAACGGCTTACCGGACGGCCGGCGCTGTTGCCCGCCGATCAGCGCGTTGAGTTCGGTGGTATCGGCGAAACCCTTGAGCGCCATCACGAGTACATCGCGTTCCGGGCTACCGCTGGCGTAATCAAGCACCGGCTCGTTGACCGGAAGCGGTGGGTGGGTGACGGCATCCATGTGTGCTCCTAGGACTTGCTGACAAACGATCGGAGGAAGAACATCAGGTTGGCGGGGCGCTCGGCCAGGCGCCTGGTGAAGTAGCCGTACCAATCGTGCCCGTACGGCACGTAGATCCGCACGGTGTGCCCCCTGGCAGCCAGCCTCGCCTGCTCGTCCGGCCGGATCCCGTACAGCATCTGATACTCCCAGCTGTTCTTTCCGCGCCCGTTATCAACGGCCAGCCGGTCGGCGATGGCGACCAGCCGTGGGTCGTGCGAGCCGATCATCGGGTACCCGTCGCCGGCCATCAGCACCTTCATCGCCCTGACGTAGGCAAGATCGACCTCTGCCGGGTCGGTAAACGCCACCGATTCCGGCTCGTTGTACGCGCCCTTCACCAGCCGCACCCGCGAGCCGCGGCCAGTGAGCTCTACCAGGTCTTTCGGGGTGCGCAGCAGCATCGCCTGGATGGCGATACCGACATCGGGATAGTCGCTCCGTAGACCGGCCAGGATCTCAAGGGTGGAGTCGACGGCGCTGCTCTCCTCCATATCGAGGGTGACCCGTGCGCCAGCGGCGTAGGCGGCCTCGACGATGCTCCTGGCGCCCGCGGCGGCGTACCCGTGGCCGCCATCAGCAATGGTCGGGCCCACCGGCAGTGCCTGGCCGACCGCCGACAACTTGACGCTCAATTCGGCGCCGCGAGCGCCGCCGGTGGCCGTCAGCGTTTCGATCAGCTCCAGATAGCCGGCGACGGTCGCAGCCGCCTGAGCCGGGGTACGGGTGTCCTCGCCGAGAAAATCGCAACTGACCTGCAACCCGCTGGCGCGCAACCGTTCCACGGTTGCCGCTACCTCCGTCGAGGTCTCTCCGGCGATGAATCGCCGCACCACGTCCCTGGTAACCGGCGCCCTGCTGAGTAGGTCGCGCACCGCATGATTCTCCGACATCGCCAGGATCGGCTTTCGCAACAAATACATGGCACCTCGCGATCGGTGCCGGCCCGGCCGGCGAGAGGGTTAACCCGAACACGGCTGAGCGACACATCAGCCGCGCAGCCAATCGGGCGGTTGTACGATTAGATTACACGCATCCGGCTATCCGCGGAGGGCTGAATGGCCGCCTCGAACCAGCCGCAGGCTGCCCCGGCGCTGCAGCCGATGGTCCGGCACCGGCAGCCGGCGGCGCTGCGGCGCAAGATGCTGGTCGAGGCCGCCCGCTCGGTGATCGCCAC
>JALYXB010000082.1 GCA_030947305.1 Actinomycetota bacterium
AACGGCCGGCCAAGTCGCTCCCGAGCAGCCGGCCGGTCCGTCCGTCGCCGAGCTGGAAAAGGTCATCGGCGGGGACACCCACGACCCGCACGCACTTCTTGGCGCTCATCCGCAGCCGGATGGCAGCACCGTCGTTCGCACCCTTCGCCATCACGCGCAGAGCGTCACCCTGCTCACCGATGGCACCGAAGTTCCTCTTGAGCACCTGCACGGCGGCATCTTCTCGGCCACCGTCCCTGGCGCGCTCGGCGACTACCGGCTGCGGGTCGTCTACGGACCGAACGCCAGGTACGAGGTCGACGACCCCTACCGCTGGTTGCCGACCCTTGGCGAGGTGGATCTGCACCTGATCGGCGAGGGCAGGCACGAGCAGCTCTGGGACGTCCTCGGGGCACACGTCCGCAGCTATCCGACTCCCAACGGCGAGGTGAGCGGCACCTCGTTCGCGGTATGGGCGCCGGGCGCGAGAGGGGTCCGGGTGACGGGCGACTTCGACCAGTGGACGGGCGCCGGTACCCCGATGCGGGCCCTGGGCAGCAGTGGCGTCTGGGAACTGTTCGGTCCCGGCGTCGGGGCCGGCACCCGCTACAAGTTCCAGATCCTCGGGGGCGACGGGGTATGGCACACCAAGGCAGACCCGATGGCCTTCGCGGCCGAGATCCCGCCCGCCACCGCCTCGGTGGTGATGACATCCGAGCACAGTTGGGCAGACGACGACTGGATCACCGCTCGCGGTACCGGCGATGCGCTTGCCTCGCCGATGTCCATCTACGAAGTTCATGCCGGCTCGTGGCGCCCCGGGCTCAACTACCGCGACCTTGCCAAGGCGCTCGTCGAAGATCTCTCCGAGACCCATTTCACTCACGTCGAATTCCTGCCGCTGACTGCGCACCCGTTCGCAGGATCCTGGGGATACCAGGTGACCTCCTACTACGCAGCGGACCCGCGATTCGGGTCGCCGGACGACTTCAAGTACCTGGTCGACGAGCTGCACCAGGCCGGTTATGGGGTGATCCTTGACTGGGTGCCCGCCCACTTTCCGAAGGACGAATGGGCTCTGGCCAGGTTCGATGGAACGCCGCTGTACGAGCATGCCGACCCGCGACGGGGTGAGCAGAAGGATTGGGGCACACTGGTTTTCGACTTCGGTCGACGCGAGGTCCGCAACTTCCTCGTTGCCAACGCGCTGTACTGGCTCGAGCAGTTCCACATCGACGGCCTCCGGGTGGACGCCGTCGCCTCCATGCTCTATCTCGACTACAGCAGAGAGCCAAGCGAGTGGACGCCGAACATCTACGGCGGCAACGAGAACCTGGAGGCGGTCGCGCTGCTGCAGGAGGTCAATGCCACGGTCGGAAAGCGGGTAGCCGGCGCCGTGATGATCGCCGAGGAGTCGACCGCATGGCCTGGCGTCACCCGTCCGACTCACCTGGGCGGACTCGGGTTCCACCTGAAGTGGAACATGGGCTGGATGCACGACACGCTCGGCTACATCTCCAGGGACCCTGTGCATCGCTCATGGCATCACGACGAGATGACGTTCTCGCTGATGTACGCGTTCTCCGAGCAGTTCGTGCTACCCCTCTCGCACGACGAAGTCGTGCACGGCAAGGGATCCCTGTGGGGGAAGGTGCCCGGCGACCCGTGGCGTAAGGCCGCCACCCTGCGTGCCTACTACGCGCATATGTGGGCACACCCGGGCAAACAGCTGCTGTTCATGGGTGGTGAGATCGGCAACCCACTCGAGTGGAACGCCGATGCGTCGGTGCCGTGGGAATTGCTGAACGACCCGCTGCACCACGGTATCCGCACCCTGGTGGGTGATCTGAACCGGGTGTACCGGTCAAGTCCCGCGCTCTACAGCCAAGACTTCGACTCGGCCGGCTTCCAATGGATCGATGCCAACGACAGGGACGGCAACGTCTTTTCCTACCTACGCCGCGGCTCCGACGGCTCATCGATGGCGTGCATACTGAACATGTCGGCATCGCCGCACCAGAACTATCGGATCGGGCTGCCACATGCCGGCGCCTGGCGCGAAGTGGTGAACACCGACGCCGACGTCTACGGCGGGTCGGGCGTGGGCAATCTCGGTGTGGTGCAGGCGATCTCAGGCGACTGGCACGGACAGCCCAGCTACGCTCAGATCACCCTTCCGCCGTTGGCAGCGCTGTGGTTCGCACCAGACGATCAAGACTGACGGCACGGCGCCTGCTCGTCTCCGGCACCGGCGGGCGCGTGCTATTGCTGCTGGTGGCACTATTGGTCGCCGGCTGTAGCGTGTCCATCGCCGGATCTGCGACGCCGCCGTCACTCGCGAACGGCACCATGGCACCCACTGGGGGCACCGTCAGCACCTCGAGTAGCGGCGCCCCCGTTGTCCAGCAGCCCGACGTGGTGTCGGCATCGGCGGCCGGCGACGTCTCTGGCATCCTGGCCGACCTGCAGACATTCTGGCGGCAGTCGATCGGCGCCGAGTTCACCCCGTTGAGGGCCGGATATGCTCTGATCGACACATCGTCCGCGATGATCCCAGCCGGCGCCATGTGCGTGACCACGATGGATTCCCTTCGGGGCAACGCCTATTACTGTCCGGGCAACGACGGCATCGTGATCGACTCAGCGGCGCTGGTGCCCGTGCTGCTGCACAGCTACGGCGTCGGCGGTCTCACCGCGTCGATCGCCCACGAGTACGGCCATGCCATTCAGGCCAGAATCGGACCGACAGCCCAGCAACACCTGCACGATCCTCGGCGGTTTCCGCCGATACTGCTGGAGGCGCAGGCCGACTGTTCGGCCGGCGCCTTCCTGCAATGGGTGGAAACTGGCAAGTCCGCCCATGTTCGGTTGCCGACAACCTCTGTGCTGTCGGCGATCTCGCCACTCATCGACTTTCGCGACAGCACCGACGGATCACGAACCGGCGATCTGGCGCATGGGCTCGGCCTCGACCGACTGCGGTTCGTGCTGACCGGTATCCGCGGCGGTCCGGCCGCCTGCCACGCCATGACGGCCGTGAATCTGCCGCTCACTCTCGGCCGGCACAGCACGCCCCCGCAGCGCGTGCCGCGGTTCCCGACAGTCTCGGCGGTCATCGCCTCCGCCGTCAGCTCGGTGAGCGAGTTCCTGCGGACGCCGAAGGTTGGCGTCGCCGCCTCGGCTGCGGACCTGGCGGCCGCCGAGCCGTACGGTCAGTTCGCACAGGCAGCGAGCATCGCATTCGCCGTTGGCAGCCGGCTGTATTCCAGTCCCAGCGGCGCCGCCTGCTTCGCAGGTGCCTGGACCGCTTCGGTATTCGGCACGGCGCCAAGCGGCGCGCTCGGTTCGTGGCCGGGTGACGCCGATGAGGCGACGGACTTCATCCGTCATCGCGACTCCGCAACCTTCGCCGAACTGGCGGCATTTGCCGATGGTTTTGACAAGGGTCGCTCGACCTGCCGGTAATGGTTGCGGCGTCGCGGTTTTCGCGATACCGTGGAATCAGGCGATGAGGCTCGCCACAACCGCGGAGTTCCGCTGATGGCCTCTACCAGTTCATTCGGGCATTGCAACGCCCGAACCGACGGTAGAGGAGTCCGCCTAGAACCCAGATCCTGCACCTCCCCAGTTCTGCTGTGACCATCACCGCACGGCATTGCCGCTTCGGCCGCAGCTGCACACGCCCATTTGCCGCTGGCGCGTTGCTGCCGCGCGGTGGCAGCTATCGGCGTCCGAAAACCCCTGACACCAGAGGAGATTCATCATGATCTGCTTCGACTGCAACACCCGCGGCCTGGAACGACCGGCCGTTGGTATCTGCACCGAGTGCGGCGCCGCCGTCTGCCAGTCGTGCGCCGCGCTCGATTCCGTCACCGTTCCAGGCCCTGTCACCATGGGCACGCCGACGGTCGAGACGACCAGAGCCGTTGCGTGCCCGTCATGTGAGGTGGCGTTGCGACTTCATCGGCATCCGTATCCCACGGGCGTTGCCGCCGGCGTGCCAGCTCGCGACTAGGAGACGGTGCCCTATCATGCAAAACCCCCTGCGAAGCAACAACAATGGAGGATCCATCGATCCGGATGTCGATGTTGCCGATGCCCTGCAGCGCGCCGAGATGTCCACTCACGCTGTGCTGGCCACCGTGGTGTTGGCTGCCGGCGGGATGGTCGGCGCGCTGGCCAGGGCCTCTGTCGACCGCAGCTGGCCGATCGCGAGGGGTGGCCCCGATTGGGCGACCCTTGCCGTCAATGTTGTCGGCAGCTTGCTGATCGGGGCAATGATGGTGTTCGCCGAACACCGCGCGGTGCCGCGGCTGGTACGGCTATTCGCCGCACCTGGCGTTCTCGGCGGGTTCACCACCTTCTCCGGATTCGGTGAGAGCACCAGGGAGCTGGTATCCGCTGGACGGATTGCGTTGGCCGTCAGCTATGTGGCCATCACCGCGACCAGTTGCGTCCTGTCGGCCGCAGCAGGCATCTGGATCAGCCGTCGTCTTTCGACGGGCATCCGCAATATCGGTCAATTGGCAGGCCGCCCATGATGGTCGCTGCCTCCGTGGCGGTGGCCGCCGGAGCAGCCGTCGGGGCGCCGGCTCGCTACTTCCTCGACCGGGCCGTTCAGCTGCTGCACAACACCAGGTACCCGTGGGGAACCACCGTGGTCAACCTCGTCGGCTCGTTCACCCTCGGGGTGCTCGTCGGCTCGGGACTGGCGCATGCCGGTTCCCTCACCGGCGAGCTGCTGGCCACCGGGCTGTGCAGCACCATGACCACGTTTTCGACTTTGAGCTACCAGACGGTGCGGATGTTCGAGAACGGCCGGCGATGGCAGGCTGCCGTCAACCTCGTCGGCTCGGTCGTTGTCGGAACAGCAGCTGTCGCCGCCGGATTCGCCCTCGGCGGTTGACCTGCTCAGAACAGCGCGGCCGCCAGCGTCCTTCGGGCGGCGACCACGTGCTGGTCGTCGACGTCGAACAAGGCGAACAGGCTCAACAGGTGCTCGCGCAGTGGTGCCCTGTCCTGCGACCCGGCTCGGCGGATTGCACCGATCAGCCGATCAAAGGCAGCCTGCGGGTTGCCGGCGGCCAGCTCGACGTCGGCGGCGTTACGCTGCGCTGCGACATCGTCCGGCGCGGCGTCGGCAATGGCGACAGCATCGTCGGACAGTCCGTCGACCCTGCCGAGGAAGGTGGCATGGGCCAGCGCCGCCGCGGCCTGGCTGTTCGCCGGTTCGGTATCCAGGATGCGTTGATAGGCATGCGCTGCCTCACTGAACTTGCCGTCGGCCAGCAGGTCTTCGGCGGCGGTGAACCGTGGATCTTCCGGTTCCGGAGCGGGGCCACCGTTCGCCTCCTCGGCAGCCTTGATGCCGGGCAGCTTGTCTCGCAGCGCATCGAGCAGACCCGAGACCCATTGCCGCACTTCGGGTTCCGGCAACGCGCCGGCGAATGCGTCGACCGGTTGGCCGTCGGCCAGCGCCACTACGGTGGGCACCGACTGAACACCGAAGGCCTGCGCGATACGTGGGTTCGCGTCCACATCGACCTTGGCCAGGATCCACGAGCCGGCGGCGGCGTCCGCGAGCTTCTCCAGCACCGGCGACAGCTGTTTGCACGGCTCGCACCAGGTCGCCCACAGGTCGATCACCACCAGCAGTTGGGTGGACAACTGGACCAGCTCTTGGAAGCTCTCCTCGGTGACGGTCAGCACGTAGGGCGAGCTGCTCTCCTCGGCGGCCGGTGCCCCGTCCCCACTGGCGGTACCCGCGGCGGACGGCGCTCCCTGCGCTGCCGGAGATCCCGCGCCGCCCGGCGGTGTTGCCCGATTGGCCAATGGGCTCAGGTCGATGGCTCTGGCGAACGATGCGCTCATCGCTGCTTGCTGCTGCGCGCGGGCGCGCTGCTGCGCCGGGGTGCTTGCTGGTGTCGGACGGGTCATGTCTTCCATCGTATGGCGACGGGTGGCCGCTGAGCGCGCCGCCTTCGATGCTGCTGCGGGGTGCCGGCATCCGCTGGCCTATCTTGAGCCGAGTGGCCACCGCACCTGACAACTTCCGCTGGCGCCCGATCTTGCTGCCCGCCTATGGCCCGACGGCGATGGCGTCCCTCGGCTACGGCGCCTTGGCTCCGATCATCGCGCTGGCCGCATTCGAGCTGGGCGCCAGCGTCGCCACCGCGGCGCTGGTTGTCGGGCTGACGGCCTTCGGACAACTGGTCGGAGACCTACCGGCCGGCGTCATCGCCGCCGCACTCGGCGAACGAAAAGCATTGCTGCTGGCCAGCATGCTGGACGCCGCATCGATGACGGTGGCCTACTTCGCTCATTCGCTGCCGGTGCTGGCCATCGCGGTATTCGTCGACGGACTGGCCGCGTCGGTGTTCAACCTGGCAAGGCATGCCTGGATGACGGTCGCCATCCCGCTGCAGTTCCGCGCCAGGGCGCTGTCCAGCCTGGGCGGCACCTTCAGGGTCGGGCTGTTCTTCGGCCCGTTCATCGCGGCCGGGCTCATCTCGGCATTCTCGATCCATGCGGTGTTTTTGTTTGCCGCAGCTACCGGGCTGGCCGCCGGCGCCCTGACTCTGACGATGGCGGATCTACCGACGACGGTCCCGGTTGCAGGGTCGTCACCGCCGGCCAGGGTGACGGTAGCAACAGTCATCAGGGGCCACTGGCGGGTGCTGGCCACCGTCGGCGTCGGGGTCCTGCTGATTTCAGCCGCCAGGGCCTCGCGGCAGAGCATCCTGCCGCTGTGGTCGCAGGCTCAACATCTGCACGCCTCGACTATCAGCGTTATCTTCGGCATCGCGTCCGGCGTCGAGTTGCTGCTGGTCTATCCGGGCGGGGCGGTGATGGATCGGTTCGGCAGGGTCTTCGTCGCGGTGCCTGCGGTAGCGCTGATGGGCGTCGGCATCGGCCTGTTGCCGCTGACGCACACCGCCCTGCCGATCGGTCTGGTCGCCTGTCTGATGGGTGTCGGCAACGGGCTGTCGTCCGGCATTGTGCTGACGATGGGGAGCGACGCCGCGCCGAACATCGGCCGGTCGCAGTTCCTCGGCGCCTGGCGTTTCCTGGCGGACGCCGGTGGACTGCTGGGGCCGGCGGTGATCAGCCTGGTGACGGTCGCCGCCTCGCTGGCGACGTCGGCGGTGGCGCTGGCCGGACTCTGCGCTCTCGGCGCCGGTTGGCTCGGTGCCTGGGCACCGCGACGCCGCCGCACCACTACCGCTGTTGCCGCGGGGGAACTTTCCTAGCCGATGCGGCCCGCGGTCGCCGCCGGTGACTGCGCCGGCCGGCGTTCCGGCCGTCCCGAGCACTGGCCGTTCCTGAGCACTGGCTGAAGACGTCGGCATATTCCCGCCGTCATCGGCGTCATTGGGCCAACATGGCCAGATGAGTGCAGCAGCTGAGCTCGACGAGAAGGCACAAATTCGCCGCGCCTACGACCGCCTGACGTTCGGCGCCGCCCCCGGCCAGCTGGCCGGGGCGCAAGCCGGATCGGCCGGTGCCGCGATCGGTAAGCTGCTGGTGCCCACCGGATCCGACGCCGCCGCCGCGGCGATTCCGGCGCCGAAGTTTGACGACATCCCCAAGGTCGGAAAGGACAGGACGGCTGCCTCCCGCAAGGCCAAGTCCGCGGCCGTCAGACAGAACAGGCAGGTACTCCAGTCGTGGTGGCTGCACACCGTTGTGGCCGCCGACCACCAGATCGTCGAGCGGTTGACCTGGTTCTGGCAGGGTCACTTCGCCACCAGCATCCAGAAGGTCAAGTCCGGACAGCTGATGTGGCAACAGAACAGCACCCAGCGCCGGCTGTGCCGCGGCTCCTTCACCGACCTGGCCAAGGCCATGGTGGTGGATCCAGCAATGCTGATCTGGTTGGACGGCAACAACAACACGGTGAAGGCTCCGAACGAGAACCTGTCCCGGGAGTTTATGGAGCTGTTTAGCCTCGGTCACGGCCACTACACCGAGACCGACGTGCGGCAGGCAGCACGGGCACTGACCGGTTGGGTCGTCGACAGGTCAACCGGTAGGGCCAAACTGGTCGCCAAACGCCAGGACACGGCGGTCAAGACCATCCTGGGTAAGACCGCCAACTTCGACGCCAGCGGCTTCGTCGACCAGGTTCTCGCCCAGCCGGCTTCGGCACCGTTCGTCATCGGCCGACTGTGGTTCCGGTTGGTGTCGACGACCCCACCCGACGCCGCCACCATGACGAAACTGCTTGCGGCATATGGACCATCGCGTGACATCGCGGCGACCGTGAAGGCGATGACCGCCAGCCCCGCCTTCTCGGCGGCGGATTCGTCGCTGGTCAAGGAGCCGGTCGAATGGCTGGTCGGGCTGCTGCGGGCCGTCGGGGCGAAACCAGCGGACTATCCCGCCAAGGCACAAAAGGCGTTGGTGAACGGGCTCCGCGGCATGGGGCAGGTGCCGTTCACCCCGCCGAGCGTCGGCGGCTGGCCTGCCGGCCGCGCGTGGCTGACGACGGCCACCGCCATCAGCCGCACCCACCTGGCCAGAACCATTGCGCAGCAGAGCAAGAGCGTCGCCGCATCGACAGGTACCTCCAGCGCCGCCAGGATCGATGGCCTGCGCCGGTTGCTCGGTGTGGATGCCTGGACAAGCCGGACGGTGACCGCGCTGCAGAAGGTGGCTGACGATCCGGTCGGGGCGTTGACCATCGCTGCCTGCTCGCCCGAATACGTCGTCAGCCGATAGGAGCTCGATCCGATGAAGACCGCAACCACCAACGGCACCCTGTCCGTCGCCAGGCTCAGCGCGCTGAACCGCCGCCGATTCCTGACACTGTCCGGGGTGACCGCGGCCGGCGCCTTGGTCGCCGGCTGTACCTCGCATCCGATCACCCCCGCCGCCGTCAGGGCCGGGGCCACCGCGACGCCGCTGGATCGGTCGGCGGGGGTGCTGGTGATGGTGACTCTGTACGGCGGCAACGACGGCCTCAACACCCTGATTCCGGCGTCAGACCCCGTCTACCTGAGGTCCCGCCCCGACCTGGCTTATCAGGCTCATGACGTCCTCGACCTTGGCTCAGGGCTCGGACTGAACCCAGGGATGAAGGGGCTGAAGTCGCTGTGGGACAACAAGGAACTGGCCATCGTCCGCGGGGTTGGCTACCCGCAGCCCGACCACAGTCACTTCCGCTCGATGGCCATCTGGCAGACCGCCTCGCCTGCCACCGCCGTTACCACCGGCTGGCTTGGGCGCTGGCTGGACGACACCGGCAAGGATCCGCTGCAAGCTGTCTCCCTCGATCCGGTGATGCCGCCGCTGATGGCCGGCGCCACCAGGTCCGCCGCTGCCTTCCCCACTGACGGACTACAGCTGCCGACGGGTGCCCTCGGCCAGGCGCTCACTCTGCTGGGCACCCCCTGTGGGCAGGACAACGCCTGGCAGGCGGCGGCAGCCACCTCCATTTCCGAGCTGAAGGTGGTAGCAGACAAACTCAATCCGGCTGTCGCCAAGGCCAAGACCGACCAGCAGACCGCGGCCACGGCTAGTTCCCCGGCGCCACTGGCCCCGGCTACCGGGCCGACACCGTCGTCGGCCGATCCCGACAGCACAGGTCAACAGGGCGCATCCGCCGGCGGGCAGGGTGAGCTCGACGTCCAGCTGGGGTTGGTCGCGGCGATGGTCGAGATGGGCTCCCCGACCAGGGCCTACTCGGTGTCGCTGGGCGGATTCGACACCCACTCGGACGAGCGCGGCACCCAGCAGCGACTGCTGACGGAGCTGGATACCGCACTTTCGAACTTCCAACGGCGCCTGCAGAGCACCGACCGCGGCCGGCAGGTAGTGACCATCGTCTATTCCGAGTTCGGTCGCCGGGTGATCGCCAACGCCTCTGACGGTACCGACCACGGGACGGCCGGACCGATGTTCGTCCTCGGTCGCGGCGTCAAGGGCGGATTCTTCGGCGACGAGCCGTCACTGGCCGACCTGGACGCCGGCGATCTCAAGGTGACCACCGACTTCCGGTCCGTCTACGCCACCGCCCTCGAATCGGTACTCGGCTCCTCCCCGGAGAAGTATCTGGGTGGGTGGAATCAGCGGATCGACGGACTGGTGGCCTGAGCGGCCGGCAGCGTGAGCCGAAACCTGGCTCCGCCCAACTGGTTTCGTCCAGCGTCGGCGTCCGCCGGCAGGCAGACCAGCTCACCGCCGTTGGCTCTGGCATGGGCTCGGGCGATCGCCAGCCCCAAACCCGATCCACCGTCGCCGCCGCGGCTACGCCCGGCGTCGAGCCGAACCAACCGGTCGAACACTCGATCCCGATCGACGTCCGGAATGCCGGGGCCGGAGTCGGCAACGTCCAGCACCACCGGGTCGCCGCGATACAGCGTCACGGCGACGGTGCCGCTCTCGCCAGCTGCGCTGACGGCATTGTCCAGTAGATTCCGCAGAATCCCTTGCAGCGCAGCGGGATCCGCCAGCACTTGAAGCTGCGGGCCGGTGACCTGCAGCGTCACTTTACGGTGGGCGGCGGCGATCCTGCTCAACTCGTCCCGAGCGATCACCGTGATCGGTGTCGGCACCGCAACATTCGGCTGTCCGCCGTCCGACCGGGCGATCGCCAGCAGATCGTCCACCAGCCGGGAACCTCTGCGCGCCTCGCGCACCAGCAGCACCAGCAACTGTTCGCGCTGATCGGCTGAGAGAGGCTGGTGCAGCAACGCTTCGGCCGCCGACGAGATGCCTGCCAGCGGTGTCCGCAGTTCGTGCGTCGCGTCGGCCAGGAAGTCCTTGGTGCGTCGCTCCGAGTCCAGCGCCCTGCCCTCCGCCCCTTCCAACTCGTCGAGCATCGCGTCCATCGCGGCAGCAGTCTGGCCGATCTCCGTTTGCCGCCGAGCCGGATTCAACCTGATGCCGCGCTGGCCACCCGCGATCCGCAGCGCAGTGGCCGCTACCCTGCGCAGTGGTGCCAGCGCCAGTTGGGTTGCCAAGAAGGCCAGCAGCGCGCCCACCAGCAGCGACGCCAGTCCGGTGATCAGCAGCGCCCGCACCAATGTGCCCCTTGCCCCGTTCAACAACACGGTGTCAACGGTCAGCGTCAGCTTGGCGCCCCGCAGCCTGCCGGTGCCGGCCAACGTCGCCATCCGGCGCGGTCCGGGGACTGGATCGAAGCCGAACTCGGTACCGTCGGTCAGCGTCAACGTCGCTCGAACACCTTGCGCATCAACGCGATTCACCAGTTGCTTGGGCGTGATGTTCTGCGTCGCCAGCTGCCTGGCCAGCTGCAGCCTGCTGGTCAGCAGTTCCTCGGCGCTGGCCCGCGATTGGCGCTCAAAGACGGTAGCCACCACGAATCCTGCCGCCAGCATGGTCACACCCAGGACCACCACCACGGCCAGCAATACCCTGGCCCGCACCGAAACACTGCGCAACGCGCCCGGGGTTGCGCCCGCCGGCGATCCGGACGCGGAGGCGGAGGTCACGGAGCATCGGCCAGTCGGTAGCCGCGGCCGCGGACGGTGTGGATCAGCCGCGGACCATAGACCTCGATCTTGCGGCGCAGCGCCGACACGTGCACCTCCACCACGTTCGGGTCGAAGCCGTCATACCCCCACACCCCCGTCAGCAGTTGGGTCTTTGTCACCGTCCGGCCGCGTTGACCTGCCAGGTAGACCAACAGCCGACGTTCGGTGTCTGTCAGCTCCAGCGGCACCCCTGCCCGCCGCACCTGCGCGCCGCCGTCCGCGATCTCCAGGTCGCCCACGGCGATCGACGGCCCACTGATGCCGACCCTGCGCAAGATGGCCTGCACCCTGGCCAGCAATTCAGCCATCGCGAACGGCTTCACCAGGTAGTCGTCGGCGCCGCGGGCCAACCCGTCCACCCGGTCCGCGGTGGCGTCGCGGGCCGTCAACAGCAGCACTCCAGCCGTGCTACGGGCACGTACCAACGCCAGCAGCTCCAGCCCGTCCCTGCCGGGCAGCATCACGTCCAGGATCACCAGCTCCGGCGGGTGCTCGGCCAGCAGTGACTCGAGGCCTTCGCCGTCGCTGCTGGCAACGGTGTCGTAGCCGTGCGCCGTCAGCGCCGCCTGTACCGACAACCGAATAGGGTCGGCGTCCTCGACGATCACTACGCGGCTGGCCGGCACGACCTCATTGTGCCGACAACCGGCAGCAGCCGGGGGTTCTTCAGCAGACCATCAGCATCGGATCGGCGCAGTTCGACCGGCTCACGGTGTGCCGCGAAGGAGCCGTCGAAGCTCTCGGGTGAGATCGGCCACGACCCGTTGCGCAGAGGTAGTCGGATGTCCGATAGTAGGAAGGCCAAACATTGTGATCCGGCCGCGGGTCCTGCGCCACGGAGGTACACCCATGTTCGCCCTCACCCACGAGCAGCGCGCCCTGGCCGAGCTGGCCAGACAGTTCTCCGACGAATTCCTGGCCCCGATGGCGGTGAAGTGGGACCACGACAAGCACTTCCCGGTCGACGTGCTGCGGAAGGCCGGCGACCTTGGATTGGGCGGCATCTACATCCGTGAGGACGTCGGCGGCTCCGGACTGTCCCGGATGGGCGCAGTACTGATCGTCGAGGCGTTGGCCACCGGTTGTCCCTCGATCGCCAGCTACATCTCCATTCACAACATGACCGGTTGGATGATCGACGAGTTCGGCAATGACGAGCTGCGGCACCGCTTCCTGCCGCAGCTCTGCTCGATGGAGCATCTCGGCTCGTACTGCCTCACCGAGCCGGGCGCAGGTTCCGACGCCGCGGCTCTGTCCACCAGGGCCGTCCGCGACGGCGACTGGAGCCCCGGCGAAGCCGGGGACTACATACTCAACGGCGTCAAGCAGTTCATCTCCGGAGCCGGCACCAGTCAGCTGTATGTGGTGATGGCCCGTACCGGCGGGCCGGGCGCCAAGAACATCTCGACCTTCGTCGTGGAGAAGGACACTGCTGGACTGTCGTTCGGGCCGAACGAGACGAAGATGGGCTGGAACGCGCAGCCGACCAGGCAGGTGATCTTCGAAGACGTCAGGGTGCCGGCCAGCAACATGCTCGGCGCAGAGGGTGACGGGTTCAAGATCGCCATGAGCGGGTTGAACGGCGGCAGGCTGAACATTGCCGCCAGCTCTATCGGCGGAGCGCAGACAGCGCTGGACAAGACCCTCGCTTACATGTCGGAGCGGCAGGCTTTCGGGGCGTCGCTCAATGCCCTGCAGTCGCTGCAGTTCTACGTGGCCGACATGGCCACCAAGCTGGAGGCAGCGCGACTGCTGCTGTGGCGGGCCGCCACCGCGCTCGACGACAAGAGCGACCGGGCCGTCCAACTGTGCGCGATGGCCAAGAAGCTGGCCACCGACACCGGCTTCGACGTCGCCAACACAGCACTGCAGATCCACGGCGGCTACGGTTATCTGTCCGAGTACGGCATCGAGAAGATCGTCAGGGACCTGCGGGTGCACCAGATCCTGGAGGGCACGAACGAGATCATGAGCCTGATCATCGCCCGTTCATTGGGCGCCAAGTAGGGCCGAAACCCAGCCGCCGCAGCTGCTTTGAGGAGTTCCCGTTGACCGACTACCAGACCATCCTCGTCGACCGGCCGACCCAGGCACCCAGGGTCGGCGTCATCACGTTGAACCGGCCGAAGGCACTCAATGCGTTGAATCGGCAGCTGATGACGGAGGTGGTCGCCGCCGCGGCGGCCTTCGATGCCGATCCGGACATCGGCTGCATCGTGCTCACCGGATCGGAGCGGGCCTTCGCTGCCGGCGCCGACATCAAGGAGATGCAGCCGCAGAGCTACCCGGGTGTCTACGTCGACGACCTCTTCCGCGACTGGGACCGGCTGGCGGAGGTGCGGACCCCGATCGTCGCTGCCGTCGCCGGACATGCGCTGGGTGGTGGCTGCGAACTCGCCATGCTCTGCGACCTGCTGATCGCCGCCGACAACGCCAGCTTCGGCCAGCCGGAGATCAAGCTCGGGGTGATCCCGGGAATCGGCGGATCCCAACGGCTGACCAGGGCCGTTGGCAAGGCTAAGGCGATGGACCTGATCCTGACCGGCAGGACGATGAAGGTGGACGAGGCCGAGAGCGCCGGGCTTGTCTCGCGCATCGTGCCGGCCGCCGAGCTGCTGACCGAGGCACTGGCGATCGCGGCCACCATCGCCGGCTACGGCAAGCCGACGGCCTTGATGGCCAAAGAGGCCGTCAACCGGGCCTTCGAGACCACCCTGGCCGAGGGCGTCCGTTTCGAGCGCCGGATCTTCCAGGCCACCTTCGGCACCGCCGATCAGGCCGAAGGCATGGCGGCCTTCAGCGAGAAACGACCGCCGAAATTCTCCCGCGGCTGACAGCGACCAACTGTTGCTGCCGCGTATCGCGGCGACAGCGGAACTTGCTAACGTCGGGCAGATGAGCTCTGGTGGTGGTTCAAGTCTGCGCAGCGGCGACCGCGGACCAGCGCTACCGTTCGACCCGATCGCCAAGGCCGCCGAGACCTGGGCCGAGCGGGTCGGGCCGAACACCTCGATGGCGGCTGTCACCAACATCATGCGAGTGCAGCAGATCCTGCAGGCCACCGTCGATGAGGCGCTCAAGCCGCACGGGCTGACATTCGCCCGCTACGAAGCGCTGGTCTTGCTGTCGTTCAGCAAACGCGGCAGTCTGCCGATGCGGCTGATGGGCGACCGGCTGCAACTGCATCCCACCTCCATCACCAACATCGTCGACCGGCTGGAGGCCGACAAGCTTGCCCGCCGGCTGCCGCATCCGAACGACAGGCGCACTACCCTGGTGCAGCTCACCGACCAGGGCCGGGACCGGTTGCAGGCGGCCACGGCGGCCGTCACCGCTTCCAAGTTCGGTTTCGTCGGTCTCAATGACGACGAACTCGACCAGCTCACCCTGCTGCTGACCAGGTTCCGGCAGGCCGCCGGCGACTTCGCCTGAACATTCGGCGATCGCCGGAACCGCCCGCCGCCGAACCACCCCGAAACCGCCTCAGCCGACCTTCGGCACCGTGATGATGAGTGCGTCGCCCTGGCCGCCGCCCCCGCACAGCGCAGCTGCACCGGTGCCGCCGCCCCGACGTTGCAGCTCGAGTGCGAGGGTCAGCGCCAGCCTGGCACCGGACATGCCGATCGGATGGCCGAGCGCAATGGCGCCGCCGTTCACGTTGACGATCTCCTCGCTGATACCCATGGCGGCGGCCGAGGCGATCCCGACCGCGGCGAACGCCTCGTTGATCTCCACCAGGTCGAGATCGGCCGGCACGATGCCGGCCTTCTTGCAGGCGGCGACGATGGCGTTGGCCGGCTGCAACTGCAGCGAGGAATCGGGTCCGGCGACCACGCCGTGGGCGCCGATTTCGGCCAGCCAACGCAGCCCGCGTCGTTCCGCCTCAGCGCGGGCCATCACCACCACGGCGCAGGCACCGTCGGAAATCGGTGACGCCGAACCGGCAGTGATGGTGCCGTCGGAGCGGAACGCCGGCTTGAGAACTCCCAGTGTCTCGACGGTGCTGTTCGGCCGGATACCCTCGTCGGCCGTCACCGTCACCTCACCCTTGCGGGTGGCGTAGCTGACCGGCTCGATCTCGGCGTCGAACTTGCCGGCTGCCGCTGCGGCGGCCGCCCGCTGGTGGGAGCGGGCGGCGAAGGCATCCTGCTGTTCGCGGCTGATCGGATCCTTGTCGTTGACGACCTCCGTCAACAGCCCCATCGGGCCGCCGACGAACGCATCGCGGAGGCCGTCGAAGTCCATGTGGTCCAGCAAGGTCACATCACCGTAGGAGAACCCGGCCCGCGATTTCGGCAGCAGGTGTGGGGCGTTCGTCATCGATTCCATGCCGCCAGCGACCACGGCGGTGAATTCGCCGGCCCTGATCAGCTGGTCGGCGAGCGCGATCGCGTCCAGCCCGGACAGGCACACCTTGCTGATGCCCAGCGACGGCACGTCCATCCCGATGCCGCCGGCCACCGCCGCCTGCCTGACTGGCATCTGGCCGCAGCCGGCCGGCAGGACCTGGCCCATGATCACGTAGTCGATGTCCGCAGCTGGCACCCCCGACCGGCGCAACGCACCGGCAATGGCCGCACCGCCCAGCTGCGTCGCAGTCTGTCCGCCGAGCGCGCCGGACATCCGTCCCATCGGGGTCCGCGCCCCGGCCACTATCACCGTCGATCCCATACTGTGGAACCTACCGGCTCGGCAGGCCGAGCCGCTCCGCTGCCCTGCCCTGCTGTGCCGCTACGGTGGCAGTCATGGATCTTGTGTCGGGGCTCGACGTCCAGGCCATCGATCATGTCGGTGTTGCCGTGCCGGACCTGGACTCCGCCGTAGCGATGTACATCGGGACCTTCGGTGGACGCTTGGTGCACAGGGAGACCAACAACGACCAGCAGATCGAAGAGGCGATGATCGCGTTCGGCGATGGCGCCCAGTTGCAACTCATCGCGCCGTTGTCGGCCGACTCGACGATCGCCACATTCCTGGACCGCAACGGACCAGGGCTGCAGCAATTAGCCCTGCGGGTGACGGATGTGGTCGCCGCCGGCCGGACGCTTTCGGCCGCCGGGATGCGGTTGTTGTACGACGAACCACGGCGCGGGACGGCCGGGTCCAGCATCAACTTCGTGCATCCGCGGGACGCCGGCGGTGTGTTGGTGGAGCTGGTGCAGCCAGCAGCACTAGGACCGGACGATGACACAGGGAAATCAGCCGATCGGCGACGGGGAGTAGAAGCGTCATGAGTGGTGGTGGGGACTGGCTGCCGAAGCAGGCTCCGTTCGACGTGGTACGGCGGGGCTACTCGCCTGACCAGGTGACGGCGCATCTCGAGCAACTCGAGTACGACCTGCGGATCGCGACCGCCAACCGGGACGCCACCAGCCAGCGGATCGCCGAGCTGACCGGCCAGCTCTCGACCGCACAGGCCGAGGCGGACCTGCTCCGCTCGCAGCTGGATCGGCAGGCACTGGAACCGTTGTCGGTGACCAACTTGTCCGATCGAATGCAGCGGTTCATCCGGCTGGCCGAGGAAGAGGCAGCCGAGATCCGCTCAACGGCCGCCGCGGACGCAGCCGAGCTGCGCTCGTCGGCGACCAAGGATGCCACCGCGATGCGCGCCGAAGCCGCCGCCGAGGTCGCCGAACTTCGCTCAAGCACCGCGGCCGAGGACAGCGAACTCCGATTGGCCACAGCTGCCGAACTCGCAGCGGCCAGGGCGGCGGCGGACGCGTCGGCAACCGCCCAACAGGACGAGCTGGCCCGCGGCCAGGAAAGCCTGCTCCAGCAGCAGCGAGCCTTCGACACCGAACGCGCACTGGCCCGGGCAGCGGTTGCCGAGCAGGTGAGCACGCTGCTCGGCCAGGCCGCCGCCGAAGCCGAACGGGTCAGCAGCACCGTCGAACAGGAAACCTCGGCCCTGCTCACCGGCGCCAGGAAGACAGTCGAGCGCACCCTTGGCGCCGCCAACGCAGAGGCAGACCACACCCTGGAAGCAGCACGGGTCGAGGCAGAACGCACCCTGACCGAGGCACGCACTGCCGCCCACAAGCTGACGGCGACCGCCAATGCCGAGGCCGATCGAGCAGTCAAGGATGCCGCGGCCGCGGCCCACGAGATGACGGAGAACAGCAAGGCCGAGGCGGCTCGGCTGGAGGCCGAAAGCCTCGCCAGGCGCCGTCAGGTGGAGGAGGACTTCGAGATCGCCATGGCGGCCAGGCGCACCGAGGCTCACCGGACGCTGACGGAGCGGGAGCGGGCCTCGGTCGAGGCCGCCCGCCGACGCACCGATGACGCCGCCGAGCGCGCCGCCAAGCAGCTGGCGGACGCCGACGCGCAGTCGCAGCAAAGGGTGGAGGAAGCGAAGGCCGAGGCAGACCGCAGGGTGGCCGAGGCCGACGCCGCAGTTCGGCAGCTGGCCGACCTGCGCGGCAGGTTGACGGAGCAGTTGAACGACCTGCTTTCCCATCTCGGCCGGGTCAGGGAGTTGCTGGCGGCCGCTCCGGGAGTCATCGCCCAGCCAGAGCCCGACGCGGACAGGGTGCCAGCCATCGAAGTCCCGCGAGACCAGGTGCCAGCTACCAGCGGTCCCCCACGCTGACGACGGCCAGGATCGACGGTCCGGCCGCCAGGAATCGTGCCGCCGTCATCCTGATGGCGGCCAGCAGCACCGCCGGCGGCAGCACCATCGAGATGAGCACACCGACCCAGCCCCACACCGGCGCCACCGCCACCGAAAGCACCGCGCAGACGATGGCTGGCGCCGCCACCACGGCGCCGCCGACGACAGTACCGAAGGTCGCCCTGAACGTCAGCCCCTTCTGGCCGGGCACGCTCGAGGCGAACATGGACTTGCGGCTCTGTGGCATGGCGTAGGGCCAGACCGCCGACAGGTAACTACCGGTCGCCACCGCCCCGATCACGGCCGACCAACACAGGCCCAGTGCTGCCGGAATATTCGCCTCGTCGTGCCGGACCACGGCCACCAGCACCACGGCCATCGTCACCAGTACGACGCTGGGCACCGTCACCACCAGCGCATGCCCGAGCACCTCACCGCGGGCCCGCTGCCGGTCGGCGAACGCCACCAGGTGCAGCCACAAACCCGAGCCCTCGAAGCCGTACATGTTGGCCGCCTGTGCGCCGAACAGCAGCGCCCCAAAAGCACAGCCGAACAGCGCCCCATGGAACGGGAACACCAGCAGCGGCCAGCCAACCGCCATCACCAGGGCCAGTAGCCACGGCAGCCTTCGCATCGGGTCGCGCCACATCAATGTCAGGTCGCGGCCGGCCACCACCCGTGCGGTGCCGCCGACGGTGCCGCCGACCGCACC
>JALYXB010000102.1 GCA_030947305.1 Actinomycetota bacterium
CCGAGGCGAACCAGACCTCGGCGACCGTCGAGTCGTAGAACTGGGTGGCCGGACGGTGGTAGAGCTTGGACGAAGCGTTGCCCTTGATCGGGAACCCCTCCGGCATCGCGTCACCATCGATCGGGGCATGTGAGCCTTCGCCGAACGGCGGCTCGGCATTATCGTCGGCATTGGCATCAGCCTTGATGTTGGCCTTTGCATCAGCCTTGGCATCGGCCTTCGCTTCGTCGGTCTTGTCCGCCGCATCATCGGTCTTCGACGGGGCATCCACCAGTGCTGCCGGCTTCTCGGCGTCCGCCTTCGGCGCGCCGGCGGGTGCCGCTGCAGCCGCGTCGTCGGCCTTTTCGGTCTTCTTTGGGGCGGCCTTCCTCCTGGCCGTGGTGGCGCCCGAGCTGTCCTCGGTGCTGCCACCGGCCAGGGCGATGGCGGCCTCGTAGCGAGCCCGCTTGTCGACCTTCTCCGGCTGCGGCTTCAGGGTGCCTTCGGAGCCGGGCAGTCCCTTGAACTTCTGCCAGTCGCCGGTCACCTTGAGCAGCGCAACGACGGCCTCGGTCGGCTGGGCGCCGACTCCCAGCCAGTACTGCGCACGCTCGGACTCGACCTGGATGACGCTCGGTTCGGCCTTCGGGTTGTACCGACCGATGGTCTCGATAGCCCGGCCGCTGCGGCGGGTGCGGGCGTCGGCGACAACGACGCGGTAGTAAGGCTCGCGAATCTTGCCGTAACGGGCAAGCTTGATCTTGACAGCCACTGTGCTGGACTTCTCCTCGATACGTGAGGCGGAAACACTCCGCCGTGGGTGCATGTCGTGCAGACGCGTGGGGGCAGCGTTTGCCGACACACTGATGGCGGCCACGCCCGGAGAGAGGGCCGGGCGCGGGCCGTAACGGCCGTTATTCTGCCAGACGATGACCACCGTGACGAACGAGCGCCCGACCGGTGCCGAGCCACTGGCCTTGTACGACGCCGTCGGTTGGACGGCCTTCACCCGCGATCCCGACACTCTCGCCGCGGCGATCGCCGGCTCGCACCTGGTGCTGACGGCTCGCGACACTGCCGGCCGGCTGATCGGCCTGGCGCGGACGGTGTCCGACGGCGCCACCATCTGCTATCTGCAGGACATCCTGGTCGACTCGGGTGCCCGGCGCTCCGGGGTGGGTTGGGCGTTGATCTCTGCGGTGCTGACGTCGTACGCCGATGTCCGTCAGTTCGTGCTCCTTACCGACGCTGACCCCACCCAGCGGGCCTTCTACCGCTCCGTCGGGCTCGTCCGCTCATACGAGTCCGGGCTGCACGCTTATCTGCGCCCTTGATGCAGTGCTTGCTCTGGGCTACCCACTCGAGGTGCCGGCGACGATGCGCCCTGCCCTGACGACCGCCGACGGATGCTGCAGGACGCTCGTGTCCTCCGCCGGGTCGCTCGGGTAGACCACAATGTCCGCCGGATCGCCGACGTCACCAGCGGGTGCACCGAGCCAACGCCGGGCGTCGTGGGAGGCGGCCAGCATCGCCTCCCGCGGCGACAGTCCGATGGTGGCCAGCGCCGCCACCTCGTCGGCGATCCGGCCGTGCTCGATGTAGCCGCCGGCATCGGTCCCGGCATGGACTTCGATGCCGGCCTCCACCGCCATGGCAAACGTCTCGGTGTGCCGGTCGTACAGGTCGCGCATGTGTTTGGCGTAGGCCGGGAAACGTGTTGCGGCGTCGGCGAAGTCGGGAAAGTTGACGATATTGATCATGGTGGGAACCAGGCGCACGCCCCGGCGCACCATCTCCTGGATCGTCTCCGCGGACAGGCCCGTCCCGTGTTCGATGCAATCGATCCCGGCGGCCAGCAGCCCCGGCAGTGCGTCCTCGGCGAACACGTGAGCGGTGACCCTCACTCCCCCGGCGTGCGCCACCGCGATGGCCTCGCGGAGTACGTCGTCAGGCCAGAGCGGAGCGAGATCGCCCAGGTCGCGGTCGATCCAGTCCCCCACCAACTTGATCCAGCCGCCGCCGACCGCGCTACTGCCGTACTCGAGCTGTCGAGCCACCTCCGACGGCAGCTCGGCAGGATCCTCCAGGTCAACGCCCAGCCCGCGGATGTAACGCTTCGGTCGGGCGATGTGCCGGCCGGCCCTGATCAAGACCGGCACGTCGTCACGGCCGGCTAGCGGCCTGGTGTCGATCGGCGACCCGCAGTCCCTGATCAGCAGCACCCCCGCCGCCAGGTCGGTGCGGGCCTGTTGCTCGGCGGTGGCCAGGTCGACGGCGCCCTGCATCGAGTAGCCGACATGGCAGTGGGCATCGACCAACCCCGGCAACGTCCAGCCGGAGAGCTCGACGGCGTTGGCCACCGGCCCATCGACGAAACGCCCGTCGGCGACCCAGTAGCCGGCCTGTTCGCCCGTGGCGGCATCAGTTCCGGAAATGTGCAATGACGGGGCCGAGGTCATGCGGCCATTCTGGCGTGACGGGATGTCAGGCGGCGCGGTCGGGTGAACCCGGACGAATCAGGTCGACTTCCCAGCCACGTCGAGCCCAGCATGTGGAGGTTGGACCAACGACTGCACCGCCGAAGTCCTGGCAGCAGGTTCGGCCGGGCGCCGTCACCGCAGTCGGCGTGCTACTGATCGTCATCGATCCTTGCTACTGGTGATCGGGCTGGCGCTGTCGGACTCCAGGGCACGACCGTGCCGATGCTGTCGGTCGGAATCTGCGTCGCGACGATTCCAGGCGATGTTCTTCTCGGCGGCCAAGGTGCTCGGGCGTCGGTCACCTGGCGGGGGCATCTGAGCGGTAGCGGACTGCAATGATTTGGCCGCCCGACAGCCATTCTGGGGCCGAGGCCGCACAATTTCGCCGTCGAGGGGCCAAATTCTTGCACTCGGCGAAGGGGAATCCTTATCCACACAGTTGTAGTTGTCCCCCATTCCGTACATGCGGTAGGGCGCACCGCACTTGTTCCAGCACTGTGGCCCGGTGGACAGGATCGATGAACTGCTGGCCGCTCACGATGGCGTATTGCTGGCGAGGGAGGTTCCTGGGCTAGCATCTCTGATCTCCAGACACCGGAGGGCCGGGCACCTCACATCGGTGGCCCCTGGAGTCTTCGTGGCGGCAGGCAGCGCCGCCAATACCGATGTATTGGTGATGGCGGCGCTGAAATGGAGACCCAATGCTGTGCTGTGCGACGAGACGGCGGCGCAATTCAGCTATTGGCCGGAACTTCGGGACCACACCGTTCATCTAGCCGGAGTTCGCGGCCGTGGCAAGCACCCTGGATTTGCGATGTCCCGTCGCATTATCCCGGTAGACCTCATCAGCAGCCGGGGCGACGTGCGGATCACCCGCCCGGATCTCACCGCCCTCGATCTGGCCGTTCGCACCGGCGGTGAATCCATCGATCGGTTGCTGCGTAGCCGGATGGGCACGCTGTCCGGGATGGCCGATGCGTTGGCTGCCACACCTTTCCGCCGCGGGAACAGTGACCGGCGTGGCCTTCTACTCGACTCACGAAGCGAACCATGGTCGACCGCTGAACGGCTCGCACATCGTGTGCTGCGGTCCGCCGGTATCCAGGGCTGGGTAGCGAACTATCGAGTCCGGTGTGGCGGCCGCACGCGCTATCTGGACATCGGGTTCCCTGATCTCAAGTTGGCCGTCGAAATCGACGGGCGAATCCACCAATTCGATCCAGAACTGTTCGAAGACGACCGGACCAGGCAGAACGACCTGGTGCTCAGCGGATGGCGCGTGCTTCGCTTCACCTGGTGGATGCTGGTCAACAATCCGGCTGGCGTCGTGGAGGCAATCAACACGGCGGTGATGCAGACCGCGCGCAAGAATTCGGCCGCTCGATCACGGATCTGAGCCGCCGCCGGCCCAATAGAGGCAGCGAGCGGCCATTTTCTGTCGGTGCTACTTACTCTTGGGCAGCTTGATCTGGCTGGGGTCGAAGCCGGCAGGCAGGTCGTCCAGCGAGAAGCCGCCGAGGCCCTTCCCCATGCCGGTGCCCGATCCTGCGCCACCCGGCAGTTGCGGCATACCGGGCATGCCTGCCATCCCCGGGAGTCCGCCGGGCATCCCGCGCACCTTCGGCGGTGTCGGGCCGCGGCCGGAACCCTTGCCCTTCTTGCCTTTTCGGCCTTTGACCTTCTTGTTCGACTTCGCGCCCGGCAGACCGAATCTGCCGGCCATCGACGACATCATCTTGCGGGCTTCGAAGAATCGCTCGACCAGTGAGTTGACCTGCGACACGGTTTGCCCCGAGCCGCGGGCGATGCGCTGCCGGCGGGAGGCGTTGATGATCTTCGGGTTGGTGCGTTCGTCCGGCGTCATCGACTGGATGATGGCGGCTGTCCTGTCGATGTCGCGGTCGTCGACGTTGGCCAGCGCGTCCTTCATCTGGCCGGCACCGGGCAGCATGCCGAGGATGCCGCCGATCGGACCCATCCTCTTGAGCATCTGCATCTGCTGCAGGAAGTCGTCGAGGGTGAAGTTGTCGTCGGCCAGTTTGGCCGCCATCTCCTCGGCTTCGTTCTCGTCGAAGACCTGCTCGGCCTGCTCGATCAGCGTCAGCATGTCGCCCATACCGAGGATCCGGGAGGCCATCCGGTCCGGATGGAAGGTGTCGAAATCGCCGAGCTTCTCGCCGGTGGAGGCGAACATGATGGGCGCCCCGGTCACCTGCCGCACCGACAGCGCGGCACCGCCGCGGGCGTCACCATCGAGCTTGGTCAACACCACACCGGTAAAGCCGACGCCGCTGGCGAAGGCTTCGGCGGTGGTCACCGCGTCCTGGCCGATCATCGCGTCGACGACGAACAGGATCTCGTCGGGGTCGACGGCGTCCCGGATCGCGGCTGCCTGCGTCATCATCTCGGTGTCCACGCCGAGCCGGCCGGCGGTATCGACGATCACGATGTCGTGCATCTTCGCCCGCGCCTCGGCGATGCCGGCCCTGGCCACCGCAACAGGGTCGCCAGCTGTTGCGGGAAGGGCACTGAGGGGAGCTTGCGACCCGAGCGATCCAACGTTGCCGGGGTCCGGCGCGAACACCGTTGCCCCCGCCTGCTGCCCGACCACCTGCAGCTGGGTCACCGCGTTTGGGCGCTGCAGATCGCAGGCCAGCAGCAGCGGCGTGTGCCCCTGTCCCTTGAGCCACAACGCCAGCTTGCCGGCCAGCGTCGTCTTACCCGATCCCTGCAGGCCGGCCAGCATGATCACGGTCGGCGGGTTCTTGGCGAACTCGAGGCGGCGGGTCTCGCCGCCGAGAATTCCGACCAGCTCCTCGTTGACGATTTTGATGACCTGCTGAGCAGGGTTCAGCGCCTGGGATATCTCGGCGCCGGTGGCCCGTTCCTTGATGGCGGCGATGAACTGCCGCACCACCGGCAGCGCAACGTCGGCCTCAAGCAGTGCGATCCGGATCTCGCGGCAGGTCGCATCGATATCGGCCGGCGACAGCCGACCCTTGCCACGCAGGCCGGCCAGGACGCCGGACAGCCGGTCGGAGAGAGTTTCGAACACGCCTGACAGGTTATCCCGGCGCGGCGGTCTGCCGGGTTCTGCCGACCGCTGCGGCCACCGTCGCGGCCAGCCGGTGAGCGTCGGCCACCGGCAGCGGTGCTCCGTCGGCGCCTTGCAGATACAGCACGTCCACCGCCTCGGCGCCCCAGGTGTGCACCAGTGCGCGTACCACCGTGACGCCTGCAGCGGCGATCTCGGTGGCGGCCAGCTGCAGCATTCCGGGCAGGTCGTGCGCTCTGATCTCCAGCACCGTTGACGCCGCTGAAGCGCCGTCGGCCACCGTGACGGTCGGCGCCGGGAAGTGGCCGCGCCGGGTTGCGGTTACCCGCTTCGCCGCCGCGACTCTGGCCGCCGTCGAGTCGGTCAACGCTGCCCTGACGAAGGACCGCAACGACGCGGCATCGGGTGGCTCACCAAATTCCGGGGCTACCAGCCAGGTTTGCAGAGCAAAACCGCCTTCGGTACGGGTAGTGGCCGATCTGATGGTGAGCCGCTGTGCGGTGAGCGCGCTGGCCACATCGGCCAGCAAACCCGTCCTGTCCTTGGCGGCCACTACCACCGTCAGCGCCCCGCCGGCCGGCTCGATCCGGACATCAGGTTCGGCAGTGGCGAGTAGCTCGGTCTCGACCGGCCCGAGTGGCTCCGGGCCGACTGCCGGCCAGCCCTCAAGGGCCGCTCGCGTCTTGGCGGCCAGCGTGGCCACTTGACGTGCCTTCCAGCTGGACCAGGCGGCCGGACCGGCGGCAAGGGCATCCGCCTCGGTGAGCGCCTGCAACAGGTCGAGCACCCCGACCTCCCCAACGGCGTCGGTGATGAGGCTGACGGTCGCCGGATCGTCGGGATCGCGGCGCGGCGCGGTCTCGGCCAGTAGCAAGTGATGCCTCACCAAGGTCGACACCACCCCGGAATCGGCGTGACCGAGGCCGAAGGTGGCACACAGATCGGCGGCCAGCACGGCGCCGGCGACCGAATGATCCCGGCCGGTGCCCTTGCCGATGTCATGCAGCAGGGCCGCGATCAACAGCAGGTCAGGTCTGGCCACCCTGCGGACCAGTCGGCTGGCCTCGACAGCTGTCTGCACCAGGTGTCTGTCGACGGTGAACTGGTGTACCGGATCGCGCTGCGGCAGCGACCGGAGCCGTTCCCAACCGGGAATCAACGCACCGATCAGCCCCACCTGGTCCAGCGATTCCCAGACCGAGATCAACTGGTGGCCGGACCCCAACAGGCGCAGCAACTCGTCCAACGCGGCCGCCGGCCATGGTTGTGGCAGCGGCGGGCAGGTCGTCGCCAACCGGGCCAGGGTGGCCGGCGCGATCGGCATCCCGGCCTGCGCCGCCGCCGCTGCCGCCCGCAGCGGTAGGAGCGCGTCGTGGGCCGGATCGGCAGCCCTGGCCAAAACCGCTTCGCCGTCCTGTTCCACCACTCCGTCGGCCAGCGGCAGTCGTTGCGGCCGGCCGCCGCCGGCCGTCGGTTGCTGCAGCACCCTGTGCACCCGATGCCAGGTCAGATCGATGGCATGGCCGACACTTCGGCCGATAGCGGCTACCGACCGCAGCAACTCGTCGGAGTCCGGCAGGCCGAGATAGTCGGCGACTCCGTCCTGATCCTGGGCCTGCAGCCGGTCGGTGGAACGTCCGGTCACCAGTTGCAGCGCCTCCCGGATGCTGAGAAGTTCGCCGCGCGCCTCCTCCAGCCCCTGGTGCGGACAGTCGGTGACCCAGGAGGCGGCGACTGCCCGCATCACCACCAGGTCGCGCAGTCCGCCCCTGGAGCTCTTCAGATCGCCGGCGGTGGCAAAGGCCAAGTCACCACTGCGTTTCCACCGGGCGCGGCACATCTCCAGCAACTCGGGTAGCCGACTCTGGGCATCCGCCCGCCAATCGGCCAGCACCCGTCTCCGTAGCCCGACGCCGAGCTCCGGATCGCCAGCGATATGCCGAATATCCAATACTCCCAACAGATCTGCCAGATCGGAGCGGGCTACCTGTCGGGCGCCACCCACCGATCGGACGGCGTGATCCAACCGCACCTTCGAATCCCAGATCGGGTACCACAGCCGCTGCGCGATCATCTCGGCGTAACCGGCTGGAGTTTCTGATGAGTGCAGCAGCACCAGGTCGACGTCGGAGAACGGCGACAGCTCACCACGGCCGTAGCCGCCGACAGCAACCAGCGCAACCCCACCAACGGTGATGCCCGCATCGGTGGCCAGCTCGGTCAGCCAGCCGTCCGTCAACCTGGCCAGCGCCCGGCTGCGGTCCGGACCGGTCATCGGAGTCCTGGCCAGCAGCGCGGCGCGCAGGTCGGTGTACGAGTCCCCGACGTGAGTGGGCATAATCGCTGCGCTACAAAGCTTCCGAGCCGACTTCGCCGGTACGAACCCTGGTGACGGAGTCGACCATCGTCGTCCACACCTTGCCGTCGCCGATCTTTCCGGTGTGGGCGGCCTTGACGATCACATCGGTGACGTCGTCCGCGTCGTCGTCGTCCACCAGGATCTCCAACCGAACCTTCGGCAAGAGCTCGACGGTGTACTCGGCGCCACGATAGACCTCGGTGTGCCCCCGTTGCCGGCCGTACCCGGATGATTCGGAGACTGTCATCCCGTGCACTCCGAAGGCGAGCAGCGCTGCCCGCACCTCGTCGAGTTTGAACGGCTTGATCACCGCGGTGACGAGCTTCATGCGTTCACCTCTTCCTTGCTGGCCGACGACGCCTGCGACGCGGCCGACGGCGCCGATGAGGCCGACGTACCGGCCGCTGCGCTGGATGAGCCGAGCATGCTCGGCCCCCTGGTCGCTTCGTCGTCGTAGGCGGATTCGCCGTGGATAGTGGTATCCAGACCCTCGGCCTCTTCGTCCTCGGAGACCCTGATGCCGATGGTGTGCTTCAGGGCCAGGCCGATCAGCAACGTGAGTACCCCGGAGAAGATGATGGCCGCGGCGGCAATAATGATCTGCACCACCAGTTGCCTGCCGCCGCCGCCGTAGAACAGCCCCGTGCTGGTTCCGAGGAAACCGATACCGACCGTCCCGACGACGCCGCCGACCAGGTGCACTCCGACCACATCGAGCGAATCGTCAAGACCCAGGCGGTATTTCAACCCGACCGCCAGGGAACACAACGCGCCGGCGATCAGCCCCAGAATGATGGCGCCCACCGGGCTGAGCGCACCGGCGGCCGGCGTAATGGCCACCAGTCCGGCTACGGCCCCGGACGCGGCACCGACGCCGGTCGCCTTGGAGTCCCTGAGCTGTTCGATGGCCAGCCAACCGAGCATCGCGGCGCTGGTGGCCGTCGAGGTGTTCATCCATGCCAACCCCGCAGTGCCGCTGGCCGCGCCGGCGGATCCGGCATTGAACCCGAACCAGCCGAACCACAGCAGGCCGGCGCCGAGCATCACGTAGGGCACATTGTGCGGGCGCATCGGGTCCTTGCGGAACCCGCGCCGCTTGCCGAGCAGGAAGGCCAGTACACCACCGGCCACGCCGGCGTCGATGTGCACGACGGTGCCGCCGGCGAAGTCGATGGGCGGCACGTTCGCCACCCCGTCGGTGGTTCCGAAAAGGTGCGCGGAGATGCCACTTTCCCAGCCGGAGAGCAGCCCGCCGCCCCACACCATGTGCGCCAACGGGAAGTAGACGATGGTCACCCAGACCACCGTGAAGATCAGCCAGCTGGAGAACTTCATTCTGTCGGCGATCGATCCGGAGATCAGCGCCACGGTGATGATCGCGAACGTCACCTGGAAGGCGACGACCGTCAGTGCAGAGACCCCGCTGCCGGAATAAAGGGAGTTGGAGACAGTCTCTGTGCTGCCGCCCAGTTCGGGGAACAGGCCCTTCATCCCGAATGAGGTGGCGGGGTTGCCGAACAGGCCACCGGCGACATTGGCGGAGAACGACTCCGAATAACCCCACAGCACGTACACCACCCCGACGGTGCCCATCGCCGAGAACGACATCATCAGCATGTTCAGCACGTTCTTGCGGCGCACCATGCCGCCGTAGAAGAACGCCAACCCCGGCGTCATCAACAGCACGAGCGCGGCGGATGCCAGCATCCAGGCGTTGTTGCCGGTATTCAGCGCCGGGGCGGGCGCGGCCAGCTGCAGTAGGGACATTCGGACCTCCAGGACGGACAAGGGGAGGAGTCGGTCGGACTACACGACTGTCCCGAGGTTGTGTTGCCGCTGCCGTTCGGAATTGTTTCCCGCAGGTGAACCGGTGACCGCTGACGTTGCGGGCTGATTTCGTCGTTCGGTTCGCAGCAGCTGTTCAGCCGACGGGGTGCAGCCAGGCGTTGACGGTGATCGTCGGCCCAGGAACCTTCGCCAGCACGTCGCGCAGCGCCTGCGTTTCGTACGCGACATTGACTTCGTTGTTCGCATCGCCCAGCCGCACGGTGTGATCGCCGAACGACATCAGATGCAGGGCTTGCCAGTGGTTGCCGAAAGCCGCGCGCAGCAGCATCGATTGATGGGTGATCTCTGAAGTACTGCGGTCGGCGTGCACCACACATAGATTGCCGGTGAACACCGCACGGATGGCCGCGCGTGCCCGGTCGATCTCGCCGATGGTGCCGACCACCAGCACCTGCGCGGTGTGCGAAAGGTCGTTGCTGGGGCCAACATTGCCCGTGCCGTACGGATAGCCGATTGCTAGCTGGCCGACGTCAGGCCCGACAGCCCTTTCGACCTTGTCGATATCTACGAGGTCCTGGGTGGCGCCCAGCTTCCAGCCACCGGCCGGGGGCGAACAGCCGATAGCGGTCGGCAGTGTGTCGTCCGCCGACTCCAACTCGGTGGCAGTCGCCGGCCGCTGACTGGTGACCTGTAGCGCCCGGCCGTCCCACCTTCCGGAGACCGATACGAGTCCCCACCGGTGAGTGCTGTTGTGACCGGGTCTGGCGACTTTGGTCACGTCTATGCCGCTGACGCCGATCGGATCGGTGCAGTCCGGGGTCGCCGGCTCGCTCGTCGTCGTCGCCGTGCCGCCCA
>JALYXB010000104.1 GCA_030947305.1 Actinomycetota bacterium
GAGCGGAAGAAACTAACGTGGGCGGAATGCTCGATGACGTCGCCGTAGCGGCCCCCACCGAGGAACGGCTGGCCGCCTCGGCGGATTTGGATCGGATGCCGACGCTCGAGGTCCTCCGGCTGATCAATGCCGAGGACGCCAAGGTGGCGATCGCGGTGTCGGCAGTGCTGCCGCGGCTGGCCGAGCTGGTCGATCAAGCGTCGGCCAGGGTGCGAGCCGGTGGCCGCGTTCACTACTTCGGCGCCGGCACCTCGGGGCGTCTGGCCGTGTTGGACGCCGCCGAGCTGATGCCCACATTCAACATGCCGGCCGGCATGGTGACCGCACACCACGCGGGCGGTGCCGAAGCGCTGATCACAGCGGTGGAGAACGTCGAGGACACCTCGACCTCGGCGTCAGCGAGGCGGCCGAGGTGACAGCGGCCGACGTAGTGATCGGGCTGGCCGCGTCCGGTCGAACGCCCTACGTCAGTGGCGCCCTGAGCACCGCACGGGATGTCGGGGCCCTTACCGCGCTGATCACCTCGAACCCGACCGCCGAACTGGCCCCGCTGGTGGATTTCCTGTTGGTGGCCGATACCGGCCCCGAAGTGATCACCGGCTCCACCCGGCTGAAGGCCGGTACCGCGCAGAAGCTGATGCTCAATTCCTTCTCCACGGCACTGATGGTCCGGCTGGGCCGGACCTGGTCCAACCTGATGGTCGACATGGTGGCTTCCAATGCCAAGTTGAGCGGCCGGGTGGTGCGGCTGCTGGTGCAGGCAACAGGGGCCAGCGAAACCGATGTGAGGGCTCAGCTGTCGGCCTCTAACGGCGAGCTGAAACCGGCGTTGCTCGCGTTGCTCGCCGGTATTCCGGTCGCCGGTGCCAGCGAACTACTGGCACTCCACGGCGGATCAGTCGCCGCGGCATTAGCCGGGTCCAACCCACCGCAGGACTGAGCCCGAGTGATATCCCTTGCTAGGCAGCACCTTCGGCCGAGCGGCGCCAACGGATGCCAGCCTCGATGAAACCGTCGATGTCTCCGTCGAAGACAGCCGTCGGGTTGCCGACCTCGTAGTCCGTGCGCAAATCCTTGACCATCTGGTACGGGTGCAGCACGTAGGAACGCATCTGATTACCCCAGGAGTTGCCGACGTCCTTCAGCGCATCCATCGTCGCCTTCTCCTGCTGTTTACGCAGTACCAGCAACTTGGCCTGCAACACCACCATGGCCGAGGCGCGGTTCTGGATCTGCGACCGCTCGTTCTGGCAGGACACCACGATGCCGGTGGGCAGATGGGTAATCCGGACGGCCGAGTCGGTTGTGTTGACTCCCTGGCCGCCCGGCCCGGACGAGCGGTAGACGTCGACCCTGATGTCCTTCTCGTCGATCTCGACATGGTCGGAGGTCTCGACCACCGGCACCACCTCGACACCTGCGAACGAGGTCTGCCGACGAGCCTGGTTGTCGAACGGTGAGATCCGGACCAGTCGGTGGGTGCCCTGTTCCACCGACAAGGTGCCGTAGGCGTAGGGCACCTTCACCTGGAAAGTGGCGGACTTGAGGCCGGCTTCTTCGGCGTAAGAGGTGTCGTAGACCTCGGTCGGGTAACCGTGCCGCTCCGCCCAGCGCAGGTACATCCGCAGCAACATCTCGGCGAAGTCGGCGGCGTCGACGCCACCGGCCTCCGACCGGATCGTCACCAACGCCTCGCGTAGGTCGTACTCGCCGGACAGCAGGGTGCGGACCTCCATCGACTCCACCGCCTCGGTCACCGACTTCAGCTCGGCTTCGGCGTCCGGCAGGGAGTCGGGATCTTCGTCGGCCAGCTCGAAATGCACCGGCAGGTCGTCGACCCGCTGCCGCAGATCCTGGAGCCGCTTGATCTCGGACTGGGCATGCGACAGCGCCGAGGTGACCTGCTGCGCCTTCTCCTGGTCGTTCCACAGGTCGGGAGCGCTGGCCTGCACGGAGAGCTCTTCGATGGACGCCTGCAGAGCCGTGACATCGGTGACGGCCTCGATGTTCGTCATGATGTTGGCGAGGTTGTCGATCTGAGCTGCGACGTCTGGATTCACAACGGTTGACGTTACCCGGCGAGCGTGGCCGGCCATTCCATCACGAAACGTTACCGGCCACCCGGTGTGGTACACCCATCCGTTATGGCGGAAAGTGGGCAGGTGTTGGTGGTCGGCAGTCTCAACGAGGACCTACGGCTGCGGACCCCGATGGTCCCGGCGGCCGGCGAGACGGTGCTCGGCGGACCGCACGATTGGGGACTGGGCGGCAAGGGCTCCAATCAGGCGATCGCCGCAGCCCGCTACGGAGCGACGGTGGCGATGATCGGCCGGCTGGGCGACGACGCCGGCGGGAAGAAGATCCGCCTCGCATTCCAGGAAGAAGGCATCGACACCGCGTTGCTGGGCACCAGCACCGAGGCGGCAACCGGGCTGGCGCTGATCGTGCTGGAACCCTCGGGGGAGAACCGGATTATCGTCAGTTCGGGAGCGAACCTGCAGCTGACGGTGGCCGACGTGACGGCGGCCGGTGAGCGGGTGGCCGGCGCTGACGTGGTGCTGGCCCAGCTGGAGATCCCGTTGGAGGTGGTGCAGGCGGCCTTCGACGGTGCCCGCGGGACAACCGTGCTGAACGCGGCGCCGGCTCGAGAGCTGCCGGCCGAACTGCTGGCGGCAACAAATGTGCTGGTGGTCAACGAGGTGGAGTTGGCGATGATCGCCGGACTCGCCGGGGCCCGGGGTGTGGCCGATGTGCCGGCCATCGTCGATGCCTGCCGGGCGATAGCCGGGCCTGCGACGGTGATCGTCACCCGCGGGGCCGCAGGCTTCGTGGTGGTCGATGCCACCGGCCCGACGGAGGTGCCGGCACCCAAGGTGGACGCCATTGACACCACCGGTGCCGGCGACTGCTTCTGCGGGGTGCTGGCGGCCGCGCTCGCCGAGGGCACCGAGATGCACGAGGCGGCGAAGATCGCGGTTCGGGCGGCGTCGTTGGCGGCGACCAGACTCGGCGCGGCCGAGGGCATGCCGCGCCGGGACGAGCTGTGAGCTGCCGGCTCAACGGCGGTAGAGGCTGCTCACCGAGTCGACAGCCAGGTGCACGGTCGGATTGCCGAACAACACACCGAAGGTGACGGCTGCTTCGTCCTCGCAGTGCGCGGCGACGCTGTTGGGCATCGGGTGGGTGGTGCCCACTGCCGCCGGCACCCGCGAGTGCAGATAGTCGTCGATGGTGACGGCGAACGTCGCGGTCCGGCCGGCGGCCAGCTGGTCAATGGTGGTCTCGGCGGCGACGGCATCGGCAGCACCGTCACACGCGCTCTGCAGGTTGCGTCTTGCCAGCACAGCGGACCCGGCGGCAATCACCCCGGCACCAAGGATCAGCAGGCAGAGCATCATCCCGATCACCAGTGGGGTCACCGAACCGCGGTCGCGCTCGACCGGCGCCTTGTCGCTCGCTGCTGGCGCGATCGTCATCCGCCCTCCCTGTACTCACCGACGTGCAACGTGAAGACCCCGGTGACGGTGTTGCCGTAACCGGTCAGGATGGTCGGCACGCCCGGAAGCGAGATGGCCGCCGTCACGCAGACATTGAGCCGGCTACCGGGTGCCATGGTGGGCGGCACGGCGACCCCCAGCCGGCAATCGGTGCCGGGCGCGGCAAACCGGATCGTCAGTCCGTCCGGCGGCACATGCTGGTCGGCCAGCGCGACGTCAACCGCCTGGCGAGCTCGGGACAGCCCGATGTCGAGGGTGGGCGCGGTGTCCATTAAACGGCCGGCATCGCGAGCCGCCTGGGTGACGGCGAAGGTCGCGGCCTGCACCCGCAGCACCGAGATCAGGATGTACACGGTGGGGATCAGCACCAACACGGCCAAGAAGATCACTTCGATGGTGGCCCGTCCGCTGTCTGGTTGATCGGCTCGACCCGGAGTTCCGTGCGGGGCGGCCGGGGTTCGGGGTGGTGGCAATGGTTCGCCACCACCCCGGGCGTTGCGGACCACCAGCCGCGTCCGGGTTGCGAGCGTGGCCGCCACCGGCGCTCGAATCACGGGGTTTCCTTGGCGCTGTGCCCGGTGACGGTGAGGTCGGGCAGCACCCCGTCCAGCAACGAGATGATGCCGGGGGTCCGCATGGTGCAGGCGACGCCGACCAGCACCCCGGAGTCGGACTCGCTGCAGCGCAACGAGTATGCGGTGGATCCGACGATGCCGGTGCCAAGGATCTGCTCGATCTTGACGACCACCTGGTTCGGCGCGATGTCGGCGTTGGCGACATATCGGGCTGCATCGGCGGCCGCGGCAGTGAGAATGGTGCGCGAGTAGAGCCAGAGTCCCACCGAGACCAATGCCAAGAACAGCATCATCAGCATCACCGTGACCATCACGAACTCGGCCACCGCCGAGCCACGGTCGGCATCGGATCGTTGCCACGGCTTCGACAGCTGCGGGGTGGCCCCTACTTGGTGTTGCCGGAGTTGTTGACGTTGCTGAAGGCGCTCTTGACAGCGTTGATCACCTCGGCGCGGAACACCGCAAGCAGCGCGATCACCACGATTGCCGTCATCACGGTGATCATCACCCAGCCAGGGACGTCCCCCCGGTCGGAGTCCGGTCGCTTCGTGGGTTCGTGGCGCTGCCACAATCGGTCCATCAATTCGGCGAGGCTGGCGAAAGCTGAGCAGCTGAGGCGGTCCAACATGTATTCCTCCATCGGGAGCTGGCGCCGTTCCGGCGACGGTTCGTGGTGCGGGGCTTCGGGTTTCAGGGTGTCGTACCGGTGTCATCTGGCGACCGCCGTGATGGCGACGAGGCCCGGGTAGAGTGCGAACAGGATGGTGATGGGCAGCACAATGAACACAACCGGAACCATCATCGCGATCTCCTTCTTGCCGCCGGATTCCAACAGCTGGCGTTTGCCCAGGGCCCTGACATCGGCGGCCTGCGCCCGCAAGACGTCGGCCAGCGGGGTGCCGCGCTCGACGGCGACGGCCATCCCGTCGAGAAAGCGCGCGAGTGGCTCCAGCTGGGTGCGGTCGCGCAGGTCGGTCAGCGCCCGCAGTAGCGGCGTCCCTGATCGGGTCTCGGCCAGCAGTCCTGCCAACTGGGTCACCAACTGTCCTTTGGCCAATCGGCTGATCCGGTCGATGGCGCCGACGGGGCCCTCACCGGCCGTCACCGCCAGCGCCAACATCTCGGCGACTACCGGGAATTCGATCAGCATTTCGGTATCCCGCTTCGCTACTGCCTGTCCCAGCCACCAATCACGACCGAGCACGCCGCCGATCGCACAGATCACCACCAGCAATGCCAGCACCACCGGATTGGACTGGCCGGTGAAAACCGCCAGCAGCCCGATCGCCATTCCGGCTGCTGCGGCGACCGCACCCCAGATCACCTGTTCGGTGCGGAATTGCTCGACCGTCATGGGATTGTCGAGGGCCGCCAGCCGGCGCCGAACCGAGGCCTGACCGCCGATCACCGTGTCCAGGAAGGTCACCGCGTCCTTCAACGCGGGCGCCAGCAGTCGTCCCACAGTCGATCCGCGGTCCGGCGCATCGCCCGCCAACAGCCGGGACGGGGTGTCGGCATCGGTTAGGTAGGGCGCGACCCGGTCGGCCAAGGAACGGCGACGAAGAGGCGGCGACGCCAGAATCGCCAACAGCGCACCCACCGCTCCGACCGCGCCCAGTAGTGCGCCGATGAGTGTCTGGGTCGTCATCGGAGAACTCGCCGGTCCTCCGGCAGCCGCCCTATCCGCAGCATCAGACGGTAGGCACCCACCGACATGGCCGCGCCGGCGAGCAAGATCAGCGTACCGGTCGGTGTGTCGTATGCGGACAGCGTCTCTCGTTGGGTAGCAAGGAGAATCAGCACCAGCCATGGCGCGCCCACAGCCATTCTGGCGGCGTTGACACTCCAGGATTGACGAGCAAGAAGCTCGGCCCGTGTCCTGGCGTCGTCTCGCAAGAATGACGAGAGGGTAGACAACAGCCGGCCCAGATCGGTGCCCCCGACCTCCCTGGCTACCCGCAGTGACTCGCACATCCTGTCGCCGACCGGATCGGCCAACGTCGCCTTGAGTCGGTCGAGCGACTCGTTGAACCGGCCGCTGGTTCGGTAGTCGCTACCGAAGCGCCGGAACGGATCACGGATCTGTGCGGGACCTCGAGTTCCGATCGCCGACAGCGCTTCCGGCAGCGACAGGCCGGCGCGAACGCCGGAGGTGAGGTTGTCCACCACCTCCGGCCAGAGCTCGCGCAGATCCGACTGGCGCTTGCGCCTGAGCCTGGACACTAGCAACCGCGGCACGGCCGCGGCGAAGATCGCGAAGATCGTCGATACCGAGATGGACCTGGTGACGACAACGGTGACGGTGGCAATGAACAGCGCGGCCAGTAGCTGGATGATGATGAGCTGAGAGGGGCTGATGCTGCTCAACCCGGCCTCTGCCAGCTGCTGGCGAGTGGCATCGGCGAACTTGTGAACCCGAGGTGGCCGCGGCCGGCCGGTGGCCCCGGCCCACAACAGCAGCAGGCCAACGCCAGCCAGCAAACCGATGAACGCTCCCATCGCACCCCCGGTCAGCTCAGCGCATCGACGCCGTCCGCATTGGCTCAGCCTTATCGCATCAAGACATGGACGGGAAGGTAGCCAATTGGCCTAGTTCGGCCAAACCGTTGATTCACGAATGTGGACAGCTCTGGGAGCGATGAGCCGAAGGATGTATTCAGTGACAGGAGAGACTAGTAATTCGGCAAATCGCGGGGTGGGCGCTCGGAGCTGCGGGCGGGGCTGTCCTCCACGGCGATGATGAAGCGGGTGTTCAACTTCCCACCCCAGAGCATCGGCAGCGCGAAGGTGCCGGATGCGTCGCCGCCGAACTGGTCACCCAGTAGCTCGAACAGCGTCCGGTAGCTGCTGATGGGCCGCAGCTGACCGTCGCACAGGGCCCAGCCTGCGGGGACGAACGGACCGAAGAACTCACGGATCTCCCCGAGGAACGGCTCACCCATTGAGGCTTCCCACTCCACATCGGTGTCGGACCCGCCGACCACCGTCGTCCGCGGCGTTGGCCACAACGGCCGGCCGTCCAGCCGCTTGGCAGCCGTCATTCGCAAAGGGAGGCCGACCTCGGCGGCCTCCTGTCTCACGTCGTTCAGGATCTTCGTAGCGATTCCCTGGCCACGGAAGCCGGGTAACAGCGCCAGGTCGATGATGCGGATCTCGTCATCGCCGATCGACACGGTGACCCGGCCGGCCGGCACCCCGCGCACCTCAATGACCTGGTCGACGGCATGGGGCCAG
>JALYXB010000110.1 GCA_030947305.1 Actinomycetota bacterium
CCGTTGTGGTGTTTGTGGGGGTTGGTGGGCTGGTAGTCGAGGGTGGGGTCCAGGGTCAGCTCGTTCAGGATTTGGCCGGTGGCGGTGTTTGCGATGGTGATGTCGAGGTCTTGGATTAGCAGTGTGACGTAGGTTCCGGCGTGGGTTCGGCCGATGCCGATGTGCGGCTTTGCGGAAAGGTGTGAAGGACGATCGGGGCGGTGATCCGTGGGTGGGCGGTGATGTGCAGGTGGTCTGGAAAGGGGTCGAGCGCCGGATGAGCCGCCCGGAGGTGGTCGGCCGGCATGCGGCGGCAGCCAGTTTCGGTGGATTCCAACTGATGGCGGTGCGCCGATTGGGTATCGACTCCTTCCTGCGCCTGCGGGAGGACTGAACCTGCCGGCATCAATCGCACAGCCGGCGCCGGATAGTCTGCACGCATGCCCGTTCGGAAGGTCGCCCTGCTCACCGCCGGTGGATTCGCGCCGTGCCTGTCCTCGGCCGTCGGTGGGCTCATCGAGCGTTACACCGAGCTGGCCCCCGATGTCGAAATCATCGCCTACCGGCACGGCTACCAAGGCCTGCTGGCCGCCGACATCATCACCATTACCGACGACATCAGGGCGAAAGCCGCTGTGCTGCACCAGTTTGGCGGCTCACCGATCGGCAACTCGAGGGTCAAGTTGACCAACGCCAAGGACCTGGTGAAGCGGGGCCTTGTCGCCGAGGGCGAGGATCCGCTGAAGGTTGCGGCCGACAGGCTGACGGCCGACGGCGTCGATGTGCTGCACACGATCGGTGGCGACGACACCAACACAACGGCCGCCGACCTGGCAAAGTATCTGTCGGGCAACGGCTATGCCCTGACCGTCGTCGGGTTGCCGAAAACCATCGACAACGATGTGACGCCGATCCGGCAATCGCTCGGTGCGGCGACCGCTGCCGAACAGGGCGCGCGATTCGCGGCCAACATTATCGGCGAGCACAATTCGGGCTCACGGATGCTGATCGTGCACGAAGTGATGGGGCGCAACTGCGGGTGGCTGACCGCCGCGACCGCCGCGGATTATCGAAAGTGGCTGAACCAGCAGGAGTGGCTGCCGGCGATAGGGCTCTCCCGCGAGGCCTGGGATGTGCACGCCGTCTATGTCCCGGAGGCGACCTTCGATCTGAAGACTGAAGCGGCCAGGCTCAAGTCCGTGATGGACACCGTCGGAAACGTCACCGTCTTCCTGTCGGAGGGCGCGGGGGTCGACACCATCGTCTCCGAGCTGGAGGCGTCGGGTGCCGAGATCGCCCGCGACGCATTCGGGCATGTGCGGCTGGACGAGGTCAATCCTGGGGCTTGGTTCGCCAAACAGTTCGCCGAGCGGCTCGATGCCGAAAAGGTGATGGTGCAGAAGTCCGGCTATTACTCACGTGCGGCGGCGGCAAACAGCGAGGACCTGCGGCTGATCAAATCGATGACCGACCTGGCTGTCGACTGCGCGCTGCGCGGCGCGTCCGGTGTCATCGGACACGATGAGGAACGAAGAAACGTGTTACGCCCCATCGAGTTCGACCGAATTGCCGGTGGCAAACCGTTTGACCTGAGCACGCCGTGGTTCATCGAGATGCTCGCGGCGATCGGTCAACCGGCCGCTGCGGCGGCGCCGACCGCCGGGCACTGAGCATCGATGAATCAGGACGCCGCGGCATCGAAGCGTCGCCGGCGGGCGTCCAGCCGCGCTGCCGGTCCGCCATCCGTGGCGGTCGGCACCCCGGCCGACGCCCTGGACCCGAGCGAGCAGCCGGCGTCGAGTGTCGACAACCGATCGGAATCCGGGCCGGTGGACCAGGAGCCACCGACGCAGCCGGACAACGGGCGTAGGCGGACCCGTCGGCAGCGTTCGCAGCGGCGCGGCGGCGACTCCCAGGGTTTCCAGGCCCGGTCGGTGATGCCGCCGGAGCGCCCCAGCCAACCCCGGCGGATCACCGAACCCAGCAGCGAGAACGGCGCCGAGGATCAGGGTGCCGACCAACCCATCGCCGCCCATGGTCTTTCCGCCGGTACACGCCACGGCGGCGCCCGTCGATCCGATCGCGGGCTGCGCGGTCTGGAGGGCAGCCGATCTACCCAGGTGTCCCCCACCGCCGCGATGCGGGCGCGCGAATACGCCGCCCCGACTGCAGAGGACCTGGCCGAAGCGGAACGAGAGGTTCGGCTGGTGCGCAGAAAATATGTTCCGCCGACACCGTTGCAGGCATCGCGCCGACGCGGTCGCCACTACGATCCGGCAGACTGACTGCCGACCGTGAGCCTGATCTCCGAGGACATCCACCGTCGGCTGCTACGGGCACGGGACGCGATGGACCGCACCTACCCGGAGCCACTGGATGTCGCTGCGCTGGCACGGGTTGCCCTGATGTCACCCGCCCACTTCATCCGCGAGTTCAAGCGGGTCTTCGGTGAGCCGCCATATCGGTATCTGCAGCGCCGTCGGGTCGAACGGGCAATGTTCCTGTTGCAACACCGGGACGACTCCGTCACCGACATCTGCATGACGGTCGGTTTCAGTAGCCTCGGCACCTTTTCCCGGACGTTCGCCGCCATCGTCGGCGAGTCGCCCACCGGGTACCGGCTGCGCACCAAGGGCCTGCCGCACGTCGCACCGACGTCCTTTGCCATGCGCTGGAACAGACCGAGCAGTTTCGGAGAAGCGCCGCCGGACCAGCTCCAATAGCGTGATTGCTGTTACCGCAGAACAACAACCATCAAGGAGTCCATCATGCTGACACGCAACAACCTGTCGTCGATCTATGTCCTCGACCAGGATAAGGCACTGCAGTTCTACACCGAAGTGCTCGGCCTCGAGGTCGGCACCGACATGGACTTCGGCCCGATGCGCTGGCTCACCGTACGGGTGCCGGGCGATCCGCACGAGATCCTGCTGGAGAAGCCGGGCGCTCCTGCACACGACGACACCACGGCGGAGCAGGTGCGGGAGCTGGTGACCAAGGGCGCCGGCGGCGGTTGGCTGGCGTTCACCACCAACGACGTTCCCGGAACATTCGCCGCGTTGCAGGCCAAGGGCGTCGACGTCACCCAGGAACCGATCACCCAGCCGTACGGCACCGACTTCGCCATCCGCGACCCGTTCGGCAACTCCATCCGGATCGGTGACATCAACGAGTGAGGGTCAGCTGGCTGGCAGCTGCGGCGGAACGGGATCCGCCTCGTAGGCCGCCACCATGTCGATCCGCCGCTGGTGCCGCGGATCGCGCGAGAACGGGGTATCCACGAAGGTGGTCACGAAGCCGCTCGCGGTCTGGATGTCGTGCATCCTGGCGCCGATCGAGATCACGTTGGCATCGTTGTGCTGACGGGCCAGGCCGGCCGTCTCGATGGACCAGGCGAGCGCGGCCCGCACCCCAGCCACCTTGTTGGCGGCGATCTGCTCACCGTTGCCGCTGCCGCCGATCACCACCCCGAGGCTGCCGGGGTCGGCCACCACTCTGCGCGCCGTCTCGATACAGAACGGTGGGTAGTCGTCGGTGCTGTCCAGCACATGCGGGCCGACATCGACGACATCGTGCCCCGACCCTGCCAGCAGCTCGACGAGGTGCGACTTGAGTTCGAAGCCGGCGTGATCTGAGCCGAGGTAGACGCGCATGCCCCCAGTCTGACACCGGCGATCAGGGAACGACCAGTACCGGCCACTTGTTGGCGGCCACCATCGCCCGCGAGATTGATCCTGAGGCGAGCCGGTGCACCAGTTCGGCGAAGCCGGTATGACGCTTGCCGACCACGACGCAGGCGGCGTCCCGCTCCTGCGCCACCCTGGTGAGTTCGGCGGCGGCGTCGCCGATGGTGCTTACCAGCTCCCACTGGGCGCCGGCCAGATCGGGCGAGTCCTTCAGCGAGGCGATCAGCGCCGACTCCACCTCGTCGTCCGCCTGCTCGCCGGCGATGGTTTCTTCGGGTACCGGGACGTAACCCTCGATCATCGGCATCGACCTGCGCCGGACGTGCACCAGCAACAGCGGGCGATCCAGCGCTTGTGACAGGAAGACGGCGGCCCGCAACGGCCGCCCGCAGGTTGTTGCCTCATCGACGCCGACGATCACTGGCCCGCCGGCCAGGTCGGGGGGGATCGTCAGGCCGTGCGAGTTGGTCGGCCGATCCGGTAAGGGCGGAGCCGGAGCGTCCGTTGGTGGCAGAGCCGAGTGCTGGGCAGCACGATCGTCAGCGGTCACGACAACCTCCTCGATGGGCGGGCTGCCTCAACAGTCGCACAACTGCGGCGTCCCTGCGAGACCCCGCAAGGCCGAGCCTCCTCGGCCGCCCGAGGGTCCGGGTGCGCCCGAGAGTCAGTCGAAGCGCGGGCTCTCTGTCCGGCTGCGCTTGATCTCGAAGAAGTACGGGAAGGAGGCCACCGCCACGGTGCCGTCCCATAACCTGCCGGCGTCCTCGCCTCGCGGGATGCGCGTCAGCACCGGCCCGAAGAACGCCGAGCCGCCCACGTGGATCACCGGTGTGCCTACCTCGTCGCCGACCGGATCCATCCCTCGGTGATGGCTGGCTCTGAGGTCCTCGTCGTAATCGGTGGACCAGGCGGCTTCGGCCAGTTCCGGCGGCAGCCCGAGCTCGGCAAGGGCCTCCTTGATGACGACCGAATTGTCCTGGTACCCCTTGTCGTGGATACGGGATCCCATCGCGGTGTACAGCGGCAGCAGCACTTCGTTGCCCTTCGCCGCCGCAGCGGCGATCAACACCCGGACCGGGCCCCATCCCTCGTCCATCATGTCCTGGTAGGACTGCGAAAGCTCGTCGCGGCCCTGGTTCAGCACCGACAGGCTCATCACCCGGAAATCGACGTCGATGTCACGTACCTGGGCGACCTCGAGGATCCAGCGGGAAGTGATCCAGGCGTAGGGGCAGACCGGGTCGAAGTAGAACTCGGCGTGCTCGGTGGAGGAAGTGGCAGTGCTCGTCATTGTCGACATGCCTTTCGTCTGTGGATGCGATGGGAACTGGGGTGCTGCAGACCGACTCCCTTCATGTGCCAACCGGCGCGACCGCTAGGTTTGTTCCCTGCAGGCACAAGCTGCCGAACATTTCCGCCGTCCACGAGAGGCCCCAGATGACCCAGCCGCCCAACCTCACCCGAGATCAGGCAGTGGAGCGCGCCGCGACCCTGTCGGTCAGCGGCTACCACATCGAATTGGACCTGACCGATGGTGCGGGCGAACCTGGGGAGAAGACCTTTTCCACCACCTCGACGGTGTGCTTCTCGGCAACCGACGGTGCGTCCAGCTACGTCGACTTCGTCGGTGACGGCATCGCATCTGCGACCCTGAACGGGAACCCGCTGGACATCTCGGGGTGGACCACCGAGGGCGGGCTTGCGCTGCCAGGATTGGCCGCCCACAACGAACTGGTGGTGCAAGCCGTCGGGCTTTACACAAATACCGGAGAGGGACTGCACCGCTTCATCGATCCCGTCGACGACGAGGTCTACCTGTACTCGCAATTCGAGACCGCAGACGCCAAGCGGATGTACGCGTGCTTCGACCAGCCGGATCTGAAGGCAACCTTCGCGGTGACGGTGTTGGCGCCGAAACGTTGGCAGGTGGTGTCCAACGGAGCAGCTACCGCCATGACTGACGCTGAATCGGGTGCGGCGCAGCATATTTTCGCTCCTACCGAACGTATGAGCACCTACGTCACGGCACTGGTGGCCGGTCCGTACCACGTCGAGCGACAGACTTACGACGGCATCGACCTAGGGCTGTACTGTCGGGCATCGCTCGCCGACCACCTCGACACCGATCGACTGTTTACCGAGACCGAGCAGGGTTTCGACTTCTTCCACTCGGCCTTCGGGGTCCGCTATCCGTTCGGCAAGTACGACCAGCTCTTCGTACCCGAGTTCAACGCCGGGGCAATGGAGAACGCCGGAGCGGTGACCTTTCGCGAGGAGTACGTGTTCCGGTCCAAGGTCACCAGGTACATGTACGAGCGGCGCTGCGAGACGATCCTGCACGAGATGGCGCATATGTGGTTCGGCGACCTGGTCACTATGCGGTGGTGGGACGACCTGTGGCTGAACGAGTCCTTCGCCACCTGGGCAGCTGTGGTCGCCCAGAATGCCGCCACCGAGTACAGCTCGGCGTGGACGAGCTTCGCCAATATCGAGAAGTCCTGGGCCTACGTGCAGGACCAGCTACCTTCGACCCACCCGATCGCCGCGGACATGGTGGACCTGGAGGCGGTCGAGGTCAATTTCGATGGCATCACCTATGCCAAGGGCGCCTCGGTGCTCAAGCAACTGGCCGCCTACGTCGGCTATGAGGAATTCCTTGCCGGGCTGCGCTCTTACTTCGCCGCCCACCAGTTCGACAACGCGACGCTGGCCGACCTGCTGGCCGCCTTGGAGCGGACGTCGGGACGCGACCTGTCTGCCTGGTCCGATTCCTGGCTCACCACCACGGGTTTGAACACGCTCTCGGCGGAGTTCACGGTGGACGACGACGGGATGATCACCGCATTCGCGGTCCGGCAGAGCGGCGCCGCACCCGGTGCCGGCGAGTTGCGTCCGCACCGGTTGGCCGTGGGTATCTACGCCGACGCAGACGGAAAAATGGTGCGCAGCAAGCGGATCGAGCTCGATGTCGTCGGCGAGCGCACCGAGGTCCCTGAATTGGTCGGCGTGCACCGGGGTGAGCTGATCCTGGTCAATGATGACGACCTCACCTACTGCAAACTGCAGCTGGACCCGGAATCGTTGGCTACCGCCGTTCAGCGAATCGCCGACATCGACGAGTCGCTGCCGCGGACCTTGGTCTGGTCGGCGGTCTGGGAGATGACCAGAGACGCGCAGTTGCGGGCAAGGGATTTCGTCACCCTGGCCGTTCGCGGGTTGCCCACCGAGTCCGAGATCGGTGTCGTACAGAGGATTTTGTCGCAGGTGTCGACGGCCCTTCGGTCCTACGCCGATCCGGCCTGGGCAACCGAAACGGGCTATCCGCAGTACGCCAACACTCTCGTCGAGCTGGCGACGAAGGCCGAGCCCGGCAGCGACGTGCAGCAGGCCATGGTTGACGCGTTGGCGTCGGCCAAACTGACCGACGTCCAATTGGCACTGGTCGCCGGCTGGCGTGATGGTTCGGCGGCGTTGGCCGGGCTCGAGGTGGACACCGACATGAGTTGGACGCTGTTGGGCGCGCTGGTAGCCCACGGCAAGGCAGGCAGCGCCGAAATCGATGCTGCAAAGGCCGCGGATCCGACCGCGTCGGGCGAGCGCAGGGCAATGGGCGTCACCGCGCTGCTGCCAGCCGGCAAGGCTCAGATCTGGGATCGGCTGATGCACGACGACGGGATGGCAAATGCCTTGCAGGACGCGGCCATCGGCTCGTTCTCGCACCCTGCTCAGCAGGATCTGCTGACGCCGTTCACCGAACCGTTCTTCGACGAGATCGCCGACGTCTGGGAGCGCCGGTCAAGTGAGGTCGCGCAGAAGGTCGCCGTCGGTCTCTACCCACGGTGGGATATTCAGCAGTCGGTGGTGGAAAGGGCGCTGGGTTGGGAATCCGAAAAGCACCCAGCTTCGCTCAACCGGCTGATCTCCGAGGGTCGTTCGTCGATGGAACGAGCGCTGGCCGCCCGCGGCAAGGATCTCCAGCGGGCGTGAGGACTCAGTGGGTGGCGAAGCCGTAGGTGATGATCGGCGGCACGGCGCCGCCGATCATCAAGGTCAAAACCAAGAGCTCATGCGGCGCAACGGGATCGGGCAGCGCGTCTAACCGAAACCAGCGCAGGTCGGCGCACTTATTCGGCTCGACGATATGCGGCTCGCCGTGCCAGCCGGTGGCGGTGAAGAAGTAGTCGACGCGCTCGTCGATCGGAGCGCCGGTGCCGCCTGTCCTGTGCATCGCGGTCAGCGCGGTAATCCGCAGGCCATCAACGCCGAGCTCTTCGGTTGCCTCCCGTTCGGCGGCCTGGAACGCCGACTCACCCTGCTCAATGTGGCCGGCCGCCGCCAGCGCCCAATACCCGTCCAGGTAGCCGGTGCCGCTGCGCAGCTGCAACAGCACCTCGCGGTCGGTGCCGTCCCCGCGCAGAAAGATCACGTATGACGCGGGCACCACTCGGAATCGCTCGACCTCGATCGTCACGGCAGCTACCAGTTGGAGCGCTCCGGCAGCGTGCCGGCCTGGTCGGCGAGGGTGCGGACGCCGTTCACCAGCGAGCCGAGCAGATCGCCCTCCGAGCACGACGCGATCACCGACAGCACAGCGAGTCTGGCGGATCGGTTGGAGATCCGCCTTGCCGCTTCGGCGCCGGTCACCACCTCGACGATGCGCTGTGCCGGCGACACTGCGAGTAGCACCGCCACCACCGCCTCGACGCCGAGACCGGCATGCAGGCTCTCGGCGGTGATCTGCGAGTTGGTACCGAGATCCCCCAGGTACACCGAGAACCGCAGGCCGGTGCTGCGCTCGGCGGCTGCCATTACTTCGTCGAGCGTGTTGCGCTGGCTGGGGACAAACGGCGAGTCGGCGTTACCCCGGGGGCCGACGGTCGGCGGCGTCCAACGCTCGAGCCCCTGATCGTCGACGGCAGCGGGCAACGTGCCGTCCTTCATCACGTCCAACTCAGCGGCCGTCGTCATCGGATCCAATCCGTCCTGGCCAGGTGAGCCTGCAGCAGGACCGGTCAGCTCACCAGGTGCCACGTGCGCCTCCTCGGGCAGCTCCGGCGTTGATGTCGGCCGCCGGAACCTGCACTGGGGAGTCTCCTGCCCACCATTGCGCCGAGTAGTCCCACGGCTGGCCCGCGCCGTAACGGGCCTTCTGCTTCGCCCTTCCGGGTACCAGCGTGCCGGCAGCGATGGCGCCGTAGATCACCGCGGGGGTGCCGACATAGATGGCCAGCGTCTGCAGGATGTTCACAGTCAGTCACGCTAGCCGACGAAGCTGGATCGTGGACCCCCGGGCACGCCAATTGCATGAGGTGCACCAGCTGTGCAGGCACAGGTAGGCCCGGGCGCGACCCAAGGCACTCAGGCAGCGCCGACCAGCCACGGATCCCAGGCAGGATCGGTGTCGTCGGTCAGCCATACCCGGCCGCTCCCGGCCCGCGTCGGCGGGCCGGGAGTGAACGCCAGCGTCCAACCAAGCTCGGACAGCAGCCGGTCGGCCTTGCTGGTGTTGCAGCGGCCGCAGCACGCGACGCAGTTGTCCCACGAGTGCGCCCCGCCGCGACTGCGAGGCTGCACATGATCGATGGTGTCGGCGCGGTTGCCGCAGTAGGCGCAGGCCCGCCGGTCGCGGCGGAGCACACCGGCCCGGGTGATGGCGGTCGCCGGCTGATACGGCACCCTGACGTACCGACTGAGCCGAAGTACCGCAGGCACTGTCAGCATCAGGGTCGGCGAATGCACCCTGATTCCGGACTCCTGCTCCACCACGCACTCGGCCTTACCGGCCAGCAGCAACACCAGCGCCCGGCGTCCCGTCACCACCGCCAGCGGCTCGTGGGTGGCGTTCAGCAGCAGGACCCGCACGGTGGTACCGAGGTGCGACGGCGGCCGTGAAAGGTCAGCAGACGGGCCGATGAGCACGCTTCGGGTGCTCATCGTCGTGGCGTGTGCGGCGTGCGCCGCGCTGTGTTGTCGGACCTTGGAGCGGGCTCGACTCATCGGCTACCTCGTTCAACTTGCCGGTAGCCACCCACCCGAGCTGCGCCATGGCGTCAGCGAGCGGCACCGTGATCTACGGATGCACTCACAGTCAACCGCTTCCGGACCGCTCTGGCCAGGGCATTCGTGTGACGTGTCGTACAACATTCTGGTGAAGAGCGGGTAAAGCGTTGTTTTCGGAGCGCCCGTTGCGGCTCCGGTGTGCAACTCGGTCGCTCCCGCCGGGCACGGGTAAACGGGTCCCCACCCGCCCGGCTACCGTTGAAAGGAACTCGTCAGCCGCCGAGTGAGCCGAGAGAACGCCGTAGGAAGGACTTCTTTGCCGACCGCCTTGACCCCGGACTGTGCCGCCGACCTCGGCAGCTGGTGTCAGCGGATCTGGTCGCGCACCGGTATCGGCTGGCTCGCCGAGAACATTGACGGCATCGTCCGGCACGGTCTGCGGGTGCTGCTGATCCTGGCCATTGCGTTGGTGGTGCGGTTCCTGGCGCATCGAGCGATCAATCGGCTCACCAGGATCAGCGCGGACGGCAGGGTCCCCGGCGTGCTGCGGCCGCTGAAGGAACGCGCCGACGCCATTATCCTCGGCTCCCAGGGCGTAGCCAGACGATCGCAGCGGGCACAGTCGATCGGCTCGCTGCTCAAGTCGGTGACATCGTTCGTCATCGTCACCGTGTCGCTGATCCTGATCCTGGCAGAAGTGGGCATCAATGTCGCACCGCTGCTGGCCAGCGCCGGAATCGCCGGTGTGGCCATCGGTTTCGGCGCGCAGAACATGGTCAAGGACTTCCTGTCCGGCATCTTCATGTTGCTGGAGGACCAGTACGGCGTAGGCGACGTCGTGGATCTTGGGTCGGCGACCGGAACGGTGATCGGGGTCGGTCTGCGCACCACGACGCTGCGTGGCGCCGACGGCATCGTCTGGTACGTCCGCAACGGCGAGGTGTTACGGGTCGGCAACTCCAGCCAGGGCGAGTCAGTGCTCACCATCGACCTGCCGCTGGGCTACCGGGCGGACGCGGCCAAAGCCGGCGAGGTGGCGCTGGCGAAGGCCAGCGAGGTAGCCACCTCGGAAGAGTTCGCGGAGGTCGTCACCCAGCAGCCGCAGATGCAGGGCGTGGTCTCGATGACGACAGAGGCGGTGACGATCCGGCTGGTGGCGACGGTACGGGCCGGCGAGCAGTGGGCCTTCGGGCGCGCCGTCCGGGGCGCGATCAAAGAGGCATTCGACGCCGAGGGTATCGCTGCCCCCGCTGCCGACCTGGGCCGCTGGGGAGCCAACGACCGAACCGGGGAAGCAACATGAGCCCGAGCGATCTTCCGTTCCCGGGGAGCACAGGTGATGCCCACCCGGCCGATTCGGAAGCTGCGCCGGGAACCTTCTACGCCGAGATCGGTGGGCATCCGATGTTCGAGGGGATCGTTCGCCGGTTCTATCAGCGAGTGGCAGTCGACCCGATCCTGCACCGGCTGTACCCGGAGCAGGATCTGGGCCCGGCCGAGGTACGGCTTCGGATGTTCCTGGAGCAGTACTGGGGTGGACCGCGCACCTACTCCCAGCAACGTGGCCACCCGCGGCTGCGGATGCGGCATGCGCCGTTCGTGATCGGCCGGGCCGAGCACGATGCCTGGCTGGCCGCGATGCGAGCGTCCATCGACGAGGCGGGGCTGACGTCCGAACAGGACAAACGGCTGTGGGGCTACCTGGTGATGGCCGCCGACAGCATGGTCAACTCGCCGCACTGACGACCGCGGTGACATCGAACTGGAAGGATGTCCGATCGTGACCGCCGAATTCGCCGCCGAACAACCTGCAGCCACCGCGAAATCCGATGCATTGCCGTGGTGGACCGACGCCGTCGGCTATCAGGTGTACATCCGTTCCTTCGCCGACTCCGACAAAAACGGGATCGGTGACCTGGCTGGCATCACCGACCATCTGGGTTACCTGGAGCTGCTCGGCGTGCAGGTCGTCTGGATCACCCCGTTCTATCCGTCGCCGATGGCCGACGCGGGCTATGACGTGGCCGATCCCCGGGATGTCGATCCAGTATTCGGCCGGCTGGCCGACTTCGACGCGTTGGTGACCAACGGCCACCGGCGCGGCATCAAGGTTGTCGTCGACCTGGTGCCCAACCACACCTCGGACCGACGCGAATGGTTTGTCGCGGCACTGGCCGCTCCCCCGGGGTCCGCGGAGCGCGCGCGCTATCTGTTTCGGGACGGCAAGGGTGCCGACGGTAGCCAACCTCCGAACAACTGGACCAGCGTGTTCGGCGGGCCGGCCTGGACCAGGGTGGCCGACGGCCAGTGGTACCTGCACCTGTTCGCGCCGGAGCAACCGGACCTGAACTGGGACAATCCGGAGATCTTGGCCGATCTCGAGCAGACCATGCGGTTCTGGCTCGACCGCGGCGTCGACGGGTTCCGTATCGACGTTGCCCATGGCATGGCCAAGCCTGCCGGCCTTCCGGACGCCCCGGCCGGGAGCGTGGCCGCATCCGGGAAACCGACGCTGCCCGACCCGGATATGGGCCCGGGCAGCGACGCCGTCGATCCGCGATTCGACAACGACGGCGTTCACCAGATCCATCGAATGATCAGGAGGGTGGTCGACTGCTACCCGGGCGCGACCACCGTCGGCGAGATCTGGGTGCCCGATCCCGAGCGCTTCGCCAGATACTTGCGGCCGGACGAGCTGCACCAGGCGTTCGACTTCGCCCTACTTGCAGCTCCGTTCGAGGCAACCGCGATCCAACAGGCCATCGACAGCACGGTGACAGCAGCGAACTCTGTCGACGCCGTGCCGGCCTGGACGTTGTCCAACCACGACGTGCAGCGTCCGGTGACCCGGTACGGCGGCGGCCGGCTGGGCGTAGCCAGGGCACGGGCCATGCTGCTGGTCGAGCTGGCCCTCCCCGGCGCCAGCTATCTCTATAACGGCGAGGAACTCGGTCTGCCGAGTGTCGAGGTACCGGACGACAAGCTGCAGGACCCGACCTGGGAACGCAGCGGACATACCGAACGGGGCCGCGACTCCAACCGGCTGCCGATGCCATGGGAGGGCGACACACCCCCGTTCGGCTTCACCGACGGCCCGTCCAGCTGGCTGCCATCACCCACCGAATACGCGGGTCTAACGGTCGAGAGCGAGCTGGACGACGCCGACTCCACGCTCAATCTGGTGCGCACTGCCGTCGAACTCCGGCAGAGCCATCCAGCGTTCGCCGGCACCGAGATCTCCTGGTACGGCGCACCTTCCGACGCGCTGGCCTTCCGCCGGGACATCGGCGGTCTGGTCTGTGCGCTGAACGCGGGTGGCACACCGATCGCGTTACCTCCGGGTGAGCTCTTGCTGTCGTCTGCTCCGATGGTCGACGGCGAGCTGCCGGCCAACGCCGCTGCCTGGCTCGTCCCCTGAGGACGTGCCCGCCGGTCAGAACACCAGAGGTAGCAACGCATGTCGTCGGCGAACGACGGCGCCGTACCTGGCATCGATGCGAGCCCAGGCGTCGGTGGCGCTCACCCGGACCAGCTCGCCATGGCCGGGTGGGGCGAAGCCCATTCCGGACAAGGCCATCAGCATCCGCATCGGTAGGCTCACTCGCATCCCGTTGCCGGACACGGTGATCGCCTCGGAGTCCAGCAGCGCAGTCGAGGCCGCGCCGGCAGGGCCAGGGTTCTGCTTCGCCTGCTCGACTCCCCGGTCGGCGAGATCCGCCAGCAGCTCCGCCGGCACTTCGTCGACGACGATCCAGCCCCGTGTTGACGGCAGCTGCGAACGCCAGGTCGCGTCGATCACCGGGCCAGGATCGACATCGGAATCGGTACCGACAGCCAACGCGGACAACAGGTTTCCAGCATGTACCGTCGTATCCGCCGGTTCCACCCTGCCCCGGACCGCCCTGGTGACGAGGGTGTCGAACGGTGTGGTGGCCCACAACCGGACCATCGCACCGTCCGCCCGCATCCGCAGCGGGCCGGTCGCATCCCATCTGGCGACACGACCGGCGAAGGCGGCGGCGTCGTCCCTGTCGGCCTTCTCGGCGGGGCGCAGGATGGCCATCAGGGCTCCGGAACTTGTTGCGGCGCCTGGAATTTTGCCAGGAAATCGCGCTCCCGCAGGTCTAGTCGGCGGGGTCGGAAGGTCGCCGGGTCCACCGGGACCAGCACCGTCTCCCCGGTCGCCGCCAGCACGTCGTCGAAGCTCACCAGATAGTCGACGGTGAACGACGACGCCGACAGCTTCGCTATCCCCATCGAAATGGTCAGCGGCCGTCCGAACGGGATCGACCGTTTGTAGGTGATGTTCAACTTGGCCACCACGATGCCCTCCGTCATCCTGCCGATGCCCTTCTTGGCGGCCTCGACGAACAACCAGTCGACCCGTGCTTCTTCCAGCAAGGTGACGGTCTTGGCATTGTTGACGTGCCCGAACGCGTCGAGATCGGACCAGCGAACCCAGACATCGGTGACGTACCGATGCCCGATCGTGCTACCCACGAATGCTTCTCCTTGCCGTCACAGCGGTTTGATGCGGTCGCGCCTGATCATGGCGACGATCAACGGATCATCGAACGCACCTCGCGCGCAGCCACCGACAGCGCGGCGAGGTCCCTGGCTGATGAGTTCGCGATCTCCGTCAGGGTGATCCGCGCCCGGGACAGCCGAGATTCATTCTCCGCCTCCCACTGGGCGATCTTGTCGGCGGGACTCTGGCCCGTCGAGGTGGTGGACAACACATCGGCGGTGAGATGGCGCATGGAGCGGTACAGATCGTCCCGGACAGCCTGCCGCGCAAGCGCATGCCAACGGTCGCCCCGTTCCAGCTGCGTCACCTCCGACAACAGCCGGTCGAAATCCAGATGCGCCGACAGCGTGTAGTAGACCTCGGCCGTCTCCAGCGGATCGCGGTCGGTCTCAAGCGCCACGTCCACCACATCGAGCAGGCTGAACGTGTACAAGTTGTAGGCGACCGCACCGGCCAGCTGCTCGTCGGCGCCGGCGGCCAGGTAGCTGTCGATGTCCCGCAGCACGTTCTCGTGCTCGATCCCGCACACCAACTCGGGCATGCGCTGGCTGAGCGCCTCGACGGTGGCGCGGTACCGATTGATCTCGCTGGAGACATCCAGCGGTTGCGGTCGCCTGGACAGCAGCCACCGCACCGCCCTGTCCAGTAACCGTCTGGTGTCCAGCAGCAGAGTGTCCTGGGCCGCCGCCGGCATGATGTTGTCGCGAGCGGCGATCGCCGCCCACAGCTGCGGCAGCGCGAAAACCGTTGTGACGACGGCGAAGGCTCTAATGGCGTCGGTGATCGACGCGGCCGTCTCCTCCTGCACCCGGAAGATGTAAGAGATTCCGGCGCCGTTCACCACGTCGTTGGACGTCATGGTGGTGACGATCTCGCGGGCCAGCGGGTGAGAGGCGATGGCGCCCGAGTACCGCTGGCGCATCTGGGTCGGGAAGTAATGCGGCAGCATGGTGGCGAATGCACCGTCGTCGGGCAGCTCGCTGGCCAGCATCGCCCTGGACGCCGACGACTTCACGTAGGCGACCAGCACGCTGAGCTCCGGCGAGGTCAAGCCCTTGCCGGCCGCGATCCGGCTGTTGATCTCCTCGTCGTCCGGCAGGAACTCCAAAGCCCTGTCCAGCCGGCCTTCGGCGACCAGTGCAGCGATCAGCCGTTGGTGCACGGACAGCATCGGCACCGCATGTGCGCGGGACACCCCCAACAGCCGGTTCTGGGCGGTGTTGTCGGCCAGCACCAAGGCGCCGACCTCGCTGGTCATCGATGCCAACAGCTCGTTGCGACCCTGTTCGGAGAGTCGACCGTCTGCCACCTCGGGGGCCAACGCGATCTTGATGTTCACCTCGTGGTCGGAGGTGTCGACGCCCGCCGAATTGTCGATCGCATCGGTGTTGATCCGACCGCCCGCCTGGGCGAACTCGATCCGGCCGCGCTGGGTGACACCGAGATTTCCGCCCTCGCCGACCACCTTGACCCGAAGCTGGCCGCCGTCCACCCGCAGCGCATCGTTGGCCTTGTCACCGACCCCGGCATTGGTCTCGGTGGCGGCCTTCACATAGGTGCCGATACCGCCGTTCCACAGCAGATCGGCGGGGGCCAGCAAGATCGCGCGCATCAGTTCTGCCGGCGACAGCTGGTCGACGCCGGCGTCGATACCGAGGGCACGCCGCAGCTGTGCGGAGATCGGAATGTATTTCGCCGATCGGGGCCAGACGCCGCCACCGGCCGAGATCAGTGAAGGGTCGTAGTCCGCCCAGGACGACCGAGGCAGCTCGAACAGCCTGCGCCGCTCGGCAAAGCTGCTGGCAGCAAAGGGGTCCGGGTCGACGAAGACGTGCCGGTGGTCGAAGGCAGCGATCAACCGTAGGTGCTCGGACAGCAGCATCCCGTTGCCGAACACGTCGCCGGACATGTCGCCTACGCCGACGCAGTCAAACTCCTGCATCTGGGTGTCCACGCCCAGCTCCCTGAAGTGGTGCTTGACCGATTCCCAGGCACCGCGGGCGGTGATACCCATGCCCTTGTGGTCATAGCCGGCGCTGCCGCCGGAGGCGAAGGCGTCGTCCAGCCAGAAGCCGTAGTCGGCGGCCACGGCGTTCGCGATGTCGGAGAAGGTCGCCGTGCCCTTGTCGGCGGCGACCACCAGGTAGGAGTCATTCCCGTCGTGCCGGACCACCCGCTGCGGCGGAACCAGCTCGCCGCGCTGCCGATTGTCGGTAACGTCCAGCAGCGCGGAAATAAACGCTCGGTAGCAGGAAATCCCTTCTGCCAGCTGGGCTTCCCGATCTGCCACCGGGTCGCCGGTGGTGGCGGGTGGCCGACGGACGACGAAGCCGCCCTTGGCGCCGACCGGCACGATGACGGCGTTCTTCACTTCCTGCGCCTTGACAAGACCGAGGATCTCGGTGCGGAAATCTTCCGGCCGGTCGGACCACCGCAGCCCACCGCGGGCGACGTCGCCGAAGCGCAGATGCACACCTTCCACCTTCGGCGAATAGACCCAGATCTCGTGCATCGGAACGGGTTTGGGCACACCGGGGACCCTGGTCGGATCGAGTTTGAAGGCGAGCGCAGCCGACCGCTCTGACCGGTAGGCGTTGGTCCTGTCGGTGCTGGCGATCAGCGCCAGAAAGGTGCGCAGAATTCGGTCGGCGTCCAGGCTTGACACCGCATCGAGCGCTTCGGAGATCCGGGCGGTGATCTGCCCCTCGGCCGACTCACGGTCGCCCGGATCGGGGTGCAGGTCCGGATCGAACCGGGCGGCGAACAAGGCGGCGAGATCCCGGGTGATGGAGCGGTTCTGCGCCAATACCTGTTCGATATAGCCCTGGGTATAGGTGGAGCCGATCTGCTGCTGGTAGTGCGCGTATGCACGCAGCACTGCGATGTGTCGCCAACCCAGGTCGGCCGTCAGCACCAACCGGTTGAAGCCGTCGGTCTCCGACTCGCCGGACCAAGCTGCGATGAACGCCTCGGAGAACCGTTGGCGGGCACCGTCCAGGTCGTTCGCGTCCGGCAGGTCCTGTTGAGCGAAGGTGAGGCCGAAATCGTAGATGTGACATAGCGTTCCGTCTGCCCGGGAAACCTCGTACGGCCGCTCGTCCACCACCTCCGCGCCCATGCTCTGCAGCAACGGAAAGGCCCTGGACAGGTTGATGGTGGTGCCGGCGACATACAGCTTGAGCCGCCGGTCGATAGCGGACGGCTGCGGCGGAATGCTGATCGACAGTGCCAGATCCTCCGGGCCGGACAGTTGGTCGAGCCGATGCAGATCGGCCACCGCATCCGGCCCGGCGTAGTCCTGCTTGTATCCGGAATCGAACGCCTCGCTGTAGCGGGCGAGCGCGCCGGCGGTGTCCAGTTCGTCAACGTCGCCGCCGACCACCGCCTCCACCAGCTCGTCGTCCCAACTACGCAGCGCCTGTTCCAGGGTTGCGGACAACACGGCGGGGTCGGTCTCGATCTCGGTGCCAGGTTTGGTGGTGACGACGAACTGGACGACGGCCAACTCGCCCTGCCCTACCCGCGCGGTGTACCGGATGTCGGTGCCCCCCAGCTCCTGCAACAAAACCACCTGCAATTTGAGCCGGTTCTCCGTCGTCCACCTGTCGCGAGCCAGAAATACCAGCACCGCAACGAACCTGCCGTACGGGTCCGGCTGCAGGAAGGCCCGTACCCTGCGCCGGCTCGAGCCGTGCAGCACGTCGCCAATCATCTCGGCGACCCTGGCCGGTTCTGCCCAGAACAGCTCCGACCGCGGGTAACCCGACAGCAGGTCGATGGCCCGTTGGCCGGTGTACGAATCCGGTTCGGCACCGAGCCCGTCAAGTACCCGACCGACGGTGCGTCGCAGCAACGGAATAGTGGTCAGGTCGGCATTGACGGCCCGTGGCAGCAGCACGCCCAGGATGCGGTACTCGATCTGAACCGCACCGGCGGCCTCGTTGCGTAACCGGACGGCAAACGACAATGGCGGCAGCGCGGAGCTGATCACCGCGCTGCGGACGGCCTGGCTGATCATCAGCAGCCCACCCTCGGCCGCGGTTGGCGTCACCGATTCGTCATCGAAGGCCCTCGCCCCTGGTGAGTCGTCGCGGTAGCCGCCCAGCCCGGTGCCCTGCACCGCCCGTAACTCGCCGGCGAATTCGCCGGTTCCGAGCTGGTCCTTCCGATAACCGATCAGCACGATGTTGCCGTCAGCCAGCCAGTCGAGCAGGTCGGCCGTCTCGGTTCGATCGTCGTTCTCGGCCGCCGACACCCGGTCTGCCCTGACGGCCTCGGCAACCTTGCGCACGGCCGCCGTCATGGCGGCGGCGTCCCGGGAAATGGCCCGCACGTCATCGAGTGCGTCGATTACCTGCTGCTCGATCATTTCGGCGCGTTCGGCGTCGGTGAGCCGGTCGATCAACACATGCATCCAGGACTCTTTGACAGCGTCCTTGGGCGCCGCGGATCGGACCGAGGCCTTTCGGCCGCCCCGCAGCGGCTTCGCCGTGACCTCCTGCAGGATGCCGTCGGCGTCCCTGCGCACCAACAGGATCGGGTGGTGCACCCTGAACACCCGGACACCGATGTTCGACAGCGCGCTAACCACGGCGTCCACCAGGTGCGGCATGTCGTCGTTGACGATGTCGATGACCGTGTAGTTCTGCGAACCCTCCGCCCTGGTACGCGGGTTGAAGACCCTGACCTTGGCGGTTCCCGGATCCCGTTGCCTGCCGAGTCGGACGTGGCTGTCGACGATCGAGGCGGCTTCCTCCGCCGACGCCGGAAGATCATCTTCTGGGAGATGACGGAAATACTGCTCGACAAGGGCCGCCCTTCGCGGGTCGGCGGCCGCAGCCTGCGCAATCGCTGTTGGCTGGGCTAGTTGGGTCATCAATAGCTCCTGATCGACGGCGCACCGTTGCGTCGTTGGATGAGGTTCAGCCTAGCCGGGCGAGGTCGCTCAGCCGCCGACCGCGGACGCTACCCGACGTGATGTTGATCCGCGCCGGGCGTCATCCATGGCGGCGATGGACGTCAGCCGATGCCGAGGCGGTCCATCACTTCGATAGCCGACTCGGCAACGTCGGCCGCCTCGGCGCTGACCATCGGTCGGCTGTCGTTTTCGCAACTTTCGGCGACCGTCAAAATCTTCGGCAGCAACCTCCGGGAGCCGGCAACACCGGGCTCGTTGATGTCGCCTTCGGCCGCTTCCGTCACTTGGCCGAGGAAGTACAGCAGCTCTGTCCTGGTGAGTGCATTGGGCACCTCGCCAGATAACAGCAACTCGATCACGTGGCCCGCCACCACCGGGGTCGCCGCCGTCGCGGTGGCCTGCGGGACGATCGCCACGTCGAGATGATCGGTGGCAGCCGCCAATGCTGCCTTGTTTCTGCTGGTGAGCGCCTGTAGATGCGCCGGGGTGTCGGTGGCCGGTCCCAGTGCATGGCTGATCCCGGTCAAATCGGGCAGTTGACGGACCATTGCGCGCTCTGAGGTGTCCCTTCCATCTGTGTCAGCTGCGCGTCAGCTTGCGGTGGGTCACGCGGTGCGGTTTGGCCGCCTCAGCACCCATCCTGCTGACCTTGTTCCTCTCGTAGTCGGAGAAGTTGCCCTCAAAGAAGAACCACTGATCAGGGTCGTCGTCGGTGCCTTCCCAGGCCAGAATGTGAGTACATACCCGATCCAGGAACCAGCGATCGTGGGAGATCACCACGGCGCAACCGGGGAACTGCTCGAGAGCGTTCTCCAGGGACCCGAGGGTTTCGACGTCGAGGTCGTTGGTGGGCTCATCCAGCAGGATCAGGTTGCCACCCTCCTTCAGGGTGAGGGCCAGGTTGAGCCTGTTCCGCTCGCCGCCGGACAGCACCCCTGTCGGCTTCTGCTGGTCCGGGCCCTTGAACCCGAAGGCCGATACGTAGGCCCGCGACGGCATCTCGACGTTGCCGACCTTGATGTAGTCCAGAGACTCGGACACCGTCTCCCAGACGTTGGCCTTCGGGTCGCTGAGGTTCTCCCGGTTTTGGTCGACATAGCTGAGCTTGACGGTCTCGCCGATCTTGACCGAGCCGGCGTCCGGTTCCTCGAGGCCGACGATCGTCTTGAACAACGTGGTCTTGCCGACGCCATTCGGGCCGATCACCCCGACGATGCCATTGCGCGGCAGGGTGAAACTGAGACCGTCGATCAGCACCCGATCGCCGAAGCCCTTCTTCAGCGACTGCACCTCGACAACGAGACTGCCGAGCCTGGGGCCTGGGGGGATCTGAATCTCTTCGAAGTCGAGCTTTCTGGTCCGCTCGGCCTCGGTAGCCATCTCTTCGTAACGGGCCAACCGCGACTTGGATTTGGCCTGCCGTGCCTTGGCACCGGAGCGCACCCAGGCCAGCTCCTCGCGGAGCCTCTTGGACAGCTTGGCATCCTTGCGGCCCTGCACCTCCATCCGATCTGCCTTCTTCTCCAGGTAGGTGGAGTAGTTGCCTTCGTACGGGATCAGCCGACCGCGGTCGACCTCGGCGATCCACCGCGCAACGTTGTCCAGGAAGTACCGATCGTGGGTGACGGCGAGGACGGCGCCCGGGTAGCCGGCCAGGAACTGCTCCAGCCACATCACCGATTCGGCGTCCAGGTGGTTGGTCGGCTCGTCCAGCAGCAGCAGGTCGGGCGCGCTCAGCAGTAGTCGGCACAGCGCTACCCGGCGACGCTCTCCGCCGGAGAGCACCCGGACGTCAGCATCGCCCGGCGGGCACCGCAGCGCATCCATCGCCTGGTCGAGCTGCGCCTCCAGGTCCCACGCGCCAGCGTGGTCCAGCTCCTCCTGGAGCCTGCCCATCTCCTCCATCAGTGCGTCGAAGTCGGCGTCCGGGTCGGCGAGCCCCTCGGCGACCTGGTCGTAGCGGGCACGCTTGGCATAAAGCGCGCCGAAGGCTCCCTGGATGTTGCCCAGAACGGTCTTGTCCTCCTCCAGCTTGGGCTCCTGCATCAGGATGCCGACGCTGAACCCCGGGGTGATGTAGGCCTCGCCGTTGGACGGGGTATCCAGCCCGGCCATGATCTTCAGAATCGTCGACTTGCCGGCACCGTTGGGTCCGACGACACCGATCTTTGCGCCCGGGTAGAACGACATCGTGACGTCGTCAAGGATGAGCTTGTCGCCCACGGCCTTGCGGGCCTTCTTCATGGTGTAAATGAACTCGGGCACTGTGGTGCTCAGCTCCCTCTCGGCGCGGCAGCGCAGCGGCATCGGCTGCTGACTGGTCCCACTTCAGTGCGCCGTCGGTCGACGCCGCGTTCCAGTCTGCCTCAATCGGCCGAGCTCATTGACCCACTGCGGGTTAGAAGGGTGCCGGCTCCGGCTCCTTCACCCGATTCCTCTCATCCGCGTCGGCGAACAACGGCGATACGGTCGCTTCGCGCTGCGCCCACGGGTCCTGCGGCGGCTTTTCCTCGCGCTGGTCCGCTCGACGGGAGGCGCTGGGGTCGGTGTCCCCCACGGCAGAGCCCGGGGCGTCGCTCCCGCCGTTCGTGACGCCGGCCGCCGATCCGTTGTTGATCTTGGTGAACCGGCAAGAGCCACGATTGAGATCGTGAGCCACCACGTCGGCGACCAACCGGATCCTGCTGCGGCTCTTGCCTTCTGGGTCTTTCCAGGTGTTCTCGGACAGCTTGCCGTAGGCGATCACCGGATCGCCCTTCTGCATGCTGCCGGCAACGTTGTGCGCCAGGCTGCCCCAGCAGGTGACGTCGATGCCGGTGACAGCGCCGTCGGTCCAGATCCCGGTTTCCCAGTCCCGGCGGCTGCTGTTACTGAGCACCCGCAGTATCACCCGATACGCATGGTCTTGGCCGAACGTTTCGGGCGAAGCCGCCAGGTTGCCTACCACCCAGCCCATCGCGCCCTGCTTGATCGTCATCGCACTGCCCCTTGTCAGGTTCTCGGCCGGGGCCACTGCGGCGCCCGTCATGCCGAGAACAGTGCCCGCCAGGCAGTCCGCGGTCGACCTCGAGCCTTCAGAATGTGGACAACTGGCTGCCGGTGGACAACTCGCCGACCCCAGGGCGGCGTTGTCGGAGGATGCCCCTACCGGGGCGGGGGTGGTTGGTCGGCCCTGTCCCCCCGGTGGTTGTGGGCCAATGGCTGCTGGGGCTTGGGTAGTTGGCTGTCCAGCTCGCGGAACGCCAGCTCGGCCAGCATCGCGTTGTAGGCATCGAGGTCGCGTTCGGCCCTGGTGTTGGTTGCCCTGTCGGTGCGGGTGGCTTCCCTGGCATCGCTGGACGACCACTGGGCGAGCAGTGCGATCACCACGATGATGATCGGCAGTTCCGTTGCGCCCCAGGCGATTGCGCCGCCGAGGTGCTCGTCGGCGGACAGGTTGGTGACCCAAGGCAGACCCAGCGACCGGTAGTAGGGGCCGGCCAGTGGGGTATTGCCCTCCATCAGCGTCAGTCCGAAGAAGGCGTGGAACGGCAACGCGGCCAGCAGCAGCCCCAGCTTCAGCAGCGGCTGCAGCCGGCGCGGCGCCGGATCCACCCCGATGATCACCCAGTAGTAGAGGTAGCCGACCAGCAGGAAATGCAGGCTCATCGCTACGTGTCCGAGGTGGCTGGACATCAGCACCGCGAACAGCCCGGTGAAGTAGACCGCGAAGAACGATCCGACGAAGAGCGGCAGCACGATCAGCGGGTGGGTGAGGAACTTGGCGATCGGTGAGTGCACCATCCTGACCAGTAACTCGCGCGTGCCTTGGGCGTCGGATTTCCCGGCGGCGGGCAATACCCGCAGGGCCAGCGTCACCGGTCCGCCGAGCACAAGCAAGATCGGCGCCACCATGCCGAGCACCATGTGCGTCATCATGTGGATGGAAAACTGGGCCACCGCGTAGCGGCCGAACCCCGACGAGGTGGCGACCAACACCAGCAGGCAGCCGAGCACCCACGGAATCGTTCGCCGCAGCGGCCACAGGATGCCCTTGCCGCGCAGCCTCCACACTCCGTACAGATACAGCCCTACCGCGACCAACGATGCGGTGCCGAAGATCAGGTCGAACCGCCAGGCCGTCAGCAGGTGGCCGATGGTCGGTGGCCCAGGCAGATCGAAGCCGAGGGTCTCAATGAGGTTGGCGTTCTGTGGAATATTGCCGGACGGCGGTGGGCTGGCGGTATGGCCGAGGGCAACGGCGATGCCGAGGGTGGTCGACATCAAGATCACCTCGACCACCGCCAACCGAATCAGCGGGCGCCTGGCCCCTTTTGCCAGCGACGGAAGGGTGAACCGGCGATGCAGCAGCCCGAAGACACCGAGGGTGATCAGTAGCGTGGTCTTGGCCAGGATCAGTCGGCCGTAGTCGGTGGTGAACACGTCGCCGATGGACGCGAACCGGATCCAGGCGTTGATCACCCCCGACAACGACACCGCAATGAAGGCGACAAGCGCGGTCGTCGAATAGCGCCTGGCGATCACCGCCAGGTGCGGCGCTCGCTGTCTGGCCAGCCCGATCAGCGCCACCAGGCCGCCGATCCAGATGGACACCCCGAACAGGTGGTAGATCATCGAGTCGCCGGCCAGGTCGTGGTCGCCGGCCTGGGCGGCATGGCCGGCCACCGCCATCGGGGTGACGGAAGCGATCGCCAGCAGCAGCAACAGCAATGCCCCGCCCGGCCGCAGCAGGGTCCTGGCCACGATGGCGATCAGCAGCGCGCCGACGGCCGCGTACAGCGGAGCCCGGGCCGATTCGAGTGCTTGCAGACCGCTAAGGATCTTCTGACTGCCCAGCGACGTGCCCAACGAGTCGCCGCCGGAGTCGGAGATGGTCAGCGGGACAAGAGCCAGTCCGGACGCCGCCCAGACGGACGCACACAACGAGGCGGCCCGCACGGCCCGGTACCCGCTGACGTCGAAGATTCCCGAGCGCTGCGGCGGGGCGAGCAGCGCGGCTGCCAGCAGCCAGCCGGCCGTCAGCGCCGTGCTCAGGTCGAAGAGGGCCTTGACGACCGGCAGTCCGTATTTCGTGAGGTTGGCGGGATCCGGGATTCCGAGAACGGCGTTCCGAGGTTGCACGAACGAGGTGAGGCCGGCCGCCACGCAGATCGCGATCCCGACCGCCGCCAGCACCATGCCGACCGTCGACCAATTGGCGGGCCGGTCGACCCGCGCGGGTTGCTCGGTCCGTCCGGTGGTCACCACGCACGCCAGGGTACGACCTTCAGTGGGCCCGACCGATCCGGCAGGAATGCAGCGCCACCGGCCGTTACCCTTGGTCCATGCGCTCGTAGCTCAGCCGGATAGAGCAGGGGACTTCTAATCCCAAGGTCGCAGGTTCGAGTCCTGCCGGGCGCGCCAGCCATTTGTGCTATCGTGTGCTACATGGAGTCGGTGGGTGTGCGCGAATTGCGGCAGAATGCCAGCGCGCTGCTCGACCGAGTGGCGGCCAGTGGCGTGAGCATCGAAATCACCAATCATGGTCGTCCGGTCGCGCAGTTGGTTCCGGTTAACCGCCGGACCCAATCGACTCGCGCGGAGCTCATCGCGAACGGTCGGCTCCGGCCCGGGCGCGGCAACGTCCTCGACATCGCGGGAGTTCAGGCGCCTGCCGGCACGCCGCCATCTGACGAGCTGCTGGCGACGGACCGCGGCGATCGGTGACGATTTACTTCGATACTTCGGCGCTGGCTAAGCTCATCCTGATCGAAGATGAAAGCCAGGCGCTGCGGAGCTGGATCGAGGAACGACGCAGCACATCGCCACTGACCAACGCCGCCGGCGCCGTAGAACTCCAACGACTGTCTGCCAGAGTGAGTCAGCGCACGCTGACGGCCGCGATGCAGTTGATCGCAGCGATCGACCTGCTCGAGCTGACGCCGAGCGCACTGACCTTCGCCGCGGCGTTGTCGCCGCCCGAGGTGAGGACACTCGATGCGCTACACATCGCATCGGCGATGGAGTGTGCCGACCTTGATGCCGTCGTTACTTACGATCACCGGATGGCTGCGGCCTCGGCAGGCTACGGACTCCCAGTTGTCAGCCCTGGCAGGGACTGACAAATTCCGTGGCGGCGCCCGCGGCCGCCCCGGTAGTCGTTAGCCATATCCGCCCGGGCCTGGTGGCGCTAGCATTTGCGCTACGGGTGAGGAGGCCGGCATGTACTGCAGCCGATGTGGTGGGCTGGCCAACAATGGGGCGCAGTATTGCGCGCGCTGCGGCGCACGGCTTCCCGAACATCCTACCGTCGCGACTGGTTTCGGGCCGGCGACCTCGGCTTGGCAATCGCCACCGACCGGAGTTGATCCCGCACCACGCCGATGGAGTCGCGCTGGACTGTACAGCGTGATCGCGGTCGTGGTCCTGGTGATCGCCGGAGCCGCCGTCGGCATCGTGTTGTTCACTCGCGGTGCCCCGACAGCTGGGACCACCGCACCGATCCCATCCGTGTCCACCAGTGCGGCATTCAACGCCGTGGTCGCGTCACCCTCTGCCACCGGTTCCGGCGGTGCTGCGAGCAGCGCGCCATCCGCCACACCCTCGACGGCGTCATCCAGCCAACGAATCCCCAGCGTGCTGATCAAAACCGTGACCGTTCAGCCCAGCACCGGCCACCCGACCCGCAGTACCGCAAGCAAGGCCGTGGCACCTACTGCCGTACCGAAGCCGACCGCGGATTTCGCCGCCATCTACAAGAGGCAACAATCCGGCGTGGTCCGCATCGAAACCGTCAGCTGCACCCACGCCGGTGTCGGGACCGGATTCCTGCTGTCCCCCACGCTGATCGCCACCGTCGACCACGTCATCACGCAGTCAGCCGTCGTCAGCCTGATCGCCGGCAACCAGCGCACTACCGGCACGGTCATCGGCTCCGACCCCTCCCACGACCTAGCCCTGGTCCGCGCGGACCAACCGCTGTCCGGGTACCAATTCAAATTCGCCAGCGCCGCACCGAGTGTCGGCGACCCGGTCGCCTCGATCGGGTTCCCGATCGGTGGTCCGATCACCCTTACCCACGGCGACGTCAGCGGCCTGGACCGCGAGATCACCGTCGAAGGCACCACTCTCACCGGTCTGGTCGAGACAGATGCCCTGCTGAACCCGGGAAACAGCGGAGGGCCGCTAATCGCCGCCGATGGATCAGTGGTCGGTCTCATCGACGCGATGGCGACCAATGCCAACGGCATCGGCTACGCCATCCCCGCCGATCAAGCGAGCGCCGCCGCCCGCCGATGGACAGCATCCCCGGCCCCACAGCCTCCGGCGGACTGCCAGAACCCGCTAGGCCCATCGCAGCAGCAGGCCATCGTCCCAACCCCGCAAGCGGGTTCAGTCACCGAAGAGCAGCTCAACGGGATCGTGGACACGTTCAACCGCTACTTCGGTGGGATCGACTCGGGCGACTACGCCGCTGCCTACAGCGTCCAGGCCCGGAAATCGCCTACTGCCCAACGAGATTTCGCCAAGGGACTCACCACCAGCTACGACTCCAACATCATTATTCTGGACACTCAACTGGTCGACGCCACCACGGTGACGGTAGATCTGGCGTTCAACAGTCTGCAAACGTCCGAGTACGGCCCGGACGGAGACACCTGCGACAACTGGACCCTGGTGTTCACCATGATCCAGGACAGCAGCGGAACCTGGCTGATGGACGGCGCCAAACCCTACAACGGCTCGACCCACACCAGCTGTTGAGCCCCGCCGCCCCAGCGTCAGGCGTTTTCGGCCGATGGGAGCCAGTTGGGACGAGTGGGATGAGCCGCAACAGCACCAGATGCCTAGGCTGAAGCGATGTTCACCGACTTGAAGGACAAGCTCGCCGTCGTCACCGGTGGGGCCCGCGGACTGGGCCTGCAGATGGCTACCGCGCTGGCCGGCCAGGGCTGCCACATCGCCCTGCTGGACATTCTCGACCAGGCCGGCGAGAGCGCCGCCGGCCTCGCCGCCGAGCACAGGGTGAAGGCGGCGGGCATCAGGTGCGACGTCACCGATCCGGCCTCCACTGCCGCGGCGATGGGGGCAGTAGTGGAGCAGCTGGGGGTCCCCCAGGTGCTGATCAATGCGGCCGGGATCTGCATCCACGCCGATGCTCTTGAGGTCTCGCCCGAGGATTGGCGGCGGGTGATCGACATCGACGTGAACGGCGTCTTCTTCACCTCCCAGGCGTTCGCCAGGGAGGTGACGAAAGCCGGCGGCGCCGCCAGCATCATCAACGTCGCCTCGATGTCGGCGTTTGCGGTGAACATCCCACAACGGCAGGCCTCCTACAACGCAGCGAAGGCCGCTGTGGAACAGATGACCAGATCGCTGGCGGTGGAATGGATCGGCAGCGGTATCAGGGTAAATGCCGTCTCCCCTGGCTACTTCCGCTCCGACATGACCCAACAGTTCCTCGAGGCCAACCCGGAGATGGGCAAGTTCTGGGTGTCCAGGATTCCGGCCGGCCGGATGGGCGAACCGGAAGACCTCGACGGCGTGACCGTGTTCCTGGCCTCCGACGCCTCCCGTTACGTCGTCGGCGAGTGCATCGTGATCGACGGCGGCTACACCCTTGTCTGAGCCCTGGATGCGGCGAACGGATCTGCGATGACGGCGCCTTTGGCGGGGTCGCTGGCCGGGCAGGTAGCCGCGGTGACGGGCGGCGGCTCCGGCATCGGTCTTGCGGTGGCCACCGCCATCTCGGCCGCCGGCGGGTCCGTACTGCTGGCCGGACGCAGCAGGGAGCGGTTGACGACGGCCGCGGCAACATTGTCCGGACCGGTGCAGACACTCACGGCCGATGTCGGCGACCCGGCTACCGGCCGGCGAGTGATCGAGGCTGCACTGGCTGCCTTCGGCTCGCTGGACATCGTGATCGCCAATGCCGGGGTGTACCTGCCCGGCGACCTCTCCGATACCGACCCGGTGGCAGCGGCCCGGCTGATCGACACCAACGTCAGTGGCGTCGTCAGCACGGTGGCGGCGGCCGTCACACACTTCATCGGTCAGGGCCGCGGCGACATCCTGGTGACGGGTTCGGTGTCCGGCCATCAGGCGATCCCCTGGGAGCCGGTGTATTCCGCGTCCAAGCATGCGGTGCGGGCGTTGGTCCACGGCGTGCGCCGTCAGCTGGTCGGCACCGGTGTGCGGATCGGTTCGGTGGCGCCGGGCGTTGTCCTCAACGATCTGTGGCAGGTTACCGACGAGGCCGTCCGGCAGGCCGAGGTCGCTGCCGGGCGCGGGATCAGCAGTGAGGATGTCGCGGACGCGATGATGTTCATCCTGACAAGACCTAGGCACGTCGGCATCAGGGACCTGGTGATCCTGCCGGTCAATCAGGAGATCTGAGCCGAACCCTGTGCCCACGGGCCAAGCTGCACATGCCATTCTGACTGCGTCCGCCGCACCATTAGCCCATAGCCCATCAGGGACAGTGATGACACAGCAACCGAGCTTGTCCGTCGAGGCGCTGCGAGCCGAAGTCGAGGCCGGCGTCGTCGACACCGTCGTCGTGGCGTTCACCGACATGCAGGGCCGACTGCAGGGAAAGCGACTGCACGCCAGGCACTTTCTCGACGAGGTACTGGAACACGGCACCGAGGGCTGCAACTACCTGCTGGCCGTCGACGTTGAGATGAACACGGTCGACGGTTACGCCATCGCGTCGTGGGAACGCGGCTACGGCGACATGGAGTTCGAGCTGGATCTGTCGACCTTGCGTCGCACTCCTGGGCAGCCGTACTCGGCCACCGTGCAGTGCGACCTGATCTGGCTGGACGGCTCGGGCCCGGTCCGGCCCTCGCCGCGATCAGTGCTCGACAGCCAGGTTGCGGCGGCGGCCGATCTTGGGTTGGTCGCCTACTGCGGCACCGAGCTGGAATTCATTGTGTTCGAGAACAGTTTTGACGACGCCTGGGATCGCCGCTACGTGGGTCTCAGCAACGCCAACCGGTACAACATCGATTACTCGATCCTCGGTGGCGGCAGGGTGGAGCCGCTGCTGCGAACGATCCGCAATGAGATGGCCGTAGCCGGGCTCGAGGTGGAAAGCGCCAAGGGCGAGTGCAACCCCGGCCAACACGAGATCGCCTTCCGCTTCGCAGAGGTGGTGTCCACCTGCGACAACCATGTGATCTACAAGAATGGTGCCAAGGAAATCGCCGCCGCGCAGGGGCAATCGCTGACCTTCATGGCCAAGTTCGACGAGCGCGAGGGCAACTCCTGCCACGTGCATCTGTCGCTGCGCGGGACGGACGACAGCCTGGTGTTCGCCGACTCCAGCCGCGACGGCGGTCGCTCGGAATTGTTCGAGCGTTTCGTTGCGGGGCTACTGACGACGCTGCCCGAGTTCACCTACTTCTACGCGCCGAACATCAACTCCTACAAGCGGTTCGCGTCCGGTTCGTTCGCGCCGACGGCGCTCGCCTGGGGCACCGACAACCGCACCTGCGCGCTGCGGGTGGTAGGCCATGGCGGCGGGCTCCGGGTGGAGAACAGGGTGCCGGGCGGCGATGTGAATCCGTATCTTGCGGTGGCCGCGATGATGGCCGGCGGGCTGCACGGGATCCGCGAAAAGCTGACGCTCGAGGACGAATTCGTCGGCAACGCATACACCTCGGATCGCCCGCGCGTCCCTTCGACACTCGCGCAGGCGCGCGACCTACTGGCCGGCTCCGCCATTGCCAGGACCGCCTTCGGGGGCGATGTGGTCGAGCACTACCTGAACGCCGCCGACGTGGAGATCAGCGCCTTCAATGCAGCGGTCACCGACTGGGAACGGGTCAGGGGGTTCGAACGCCTGTGAGCGTGGGTGAGTTGCTCAATCCGGCCACCGAGGAATCGCTCGGTGCCACTCCACAGACAGAATTGCCTGAGGTGGACGCGGCTATCCAAAGAGCCGCCGCCGCAACGGATTCCTGGGCCGCCGTCAGCCCCGCCGACCGTGGCCGGCTGCTGCGCCGGTTCGCCGGGCTGGTCGATTCCCACGTCGAGGAACTGGCTCGGCTCGAGGTCCGCAATGCCGGCCACACCATCGGCAATGCCCGCTGGGAGGCCGGTAACGTCCGCGACGTTCTCGACTATTTCTCGGCTGCTCCCGAGCGGCTGTTCGGCCGGCAGATCCCGGTCGCCGGCGGGCTCGACGTCACCTTCCGCGAACCGTTGGGCGTCGTCGGCATCATCGTGCCGTGGAACTTCCCGATGCCGATCGCCGGTTGGGGCTTCGCACCGGCACTGGCCGCCGGCAACACCGTTGTTCTCAAGCCGGCAGAGCTGACGCCGCTGACGGCTATCCGGCTGGGCGAGCTGGCGCTTCAGGCCGGGGTTCCACCGGGCGTCTTCACGGTGCTGCCCGGCTCCGGATCTGTGGTGGGGCAACGATTCGTCACCCACCCGGCGGTCCGCAAGGTCTGCTTCACCGGGTCCACCAAGATCGGCAAACAGATCATGGCCGGGGCGGCCGACCAGCTCAAGAGGGTGACGCTGGAGCTCGGCGGCAAGAACGCCAACATCGTCTTCGGCGATGCAGACCTGGAAGCCGCCGCCGCGTCGGCGCCGATGTCGTTCCTTGACAACACCGGGCAGGACTGTTGCGCGCGCACCCGGATCCTGGTGCAGCGCAGCGTATTCGACGCATTTCTGGAGCTGTTCGAGACCGCCGTGCGGGCCGTGGTAGTGGGCGATCCAGCGGACGAAGCCACCCAGATGGGGCCAATGGTCAGCGCCGGCCAGCGCGCGGCCGTGCAGTCGTACCTGGCCAAGGACACACCGGTGGCGTTCACCGGCAGCGCGCCGGCAGGGCCAGGATATTGGTTGCCGCCCACCGTGTTGTTGCCGGCGAACACCAGTGCCCCCAGCTGGCAGGAGGAAGTGTTCGGACCGGTTGCCGACGTCATCGCCTTTGACGACGAGGCCGACGCGATCGCCAAGGCGAACGACACCAGCTACGGACTGGCCGGATCCATCTGGACCAGAGATGTCGGCCGGGCACTGCGGATGGCCCGAGCGGTGCAGGCCGGCAACCTGTCGGTGAACTCGCACTCCAGCGTCCGCTACTCCACCCCGTTCGGCGGCTTCAAGCAGTCCGGCATCGGCCGGGAACTCGGACCGGACGCGTTGGACGCCTTCACCGACGTCAAAAACGTCTTCGTCTCCACCGGGCCGTGACCCACTCGCTGTCTCCCCCCATTCATCCCAACGGTAAGGAACTCGCATGGCAGGACGACTGGCCGGCAAGGTCGCGGTGATCACCGGAGGGTGCTCGGGTATCGGCCTGGCCACGGTGCGCAGGTTCGCCGAGGAGGGCGCGACGGTGGTGATCGGCGATCTCGACTCTGGCAACGGGGAGCGGATCGCCACCGAGGTGGACGGCGCGTTCGTGCGGGCCGACGTCACCTCCGCCGACGATGTGCAGACGCTGTTCGGGACGGCGAAGGAGAGGTTCGGCAGCGTCGATGTGGCGTTCAACAACGCGGGCATCTCGCCGCCGGAGGACGACTCGATTCTGACTACCGACCTGGACACCTGGCGGAAGGTGCAGCAGGTGAACCTGACCAGTGTCTTTTTGTGCTGCAAGGCGGCGCTGCCGTACATGATCGAGCAGCGACACGGGTCGATCATCAACACCGCATCGTTCGTGGCCAGACTTGGGGCCGCGACCTCCCAGATCTCCTACACGGCCAGCAAGGGTGGCGTGCTGGCACTGTCCCGCGAGCTCGGCGTGCAATTCGCCCGCGAGGGCGTGCGGGTCAACGCACTCTGCCCAGGACCGGTGAATACCCCGATGCTGCAGGAGCTGTTCGCCAAGGACGCCGCCCGGGCCGAGCGCCGGCTGGTACACGTGCCGATGGGGCGGTTCGCGGAGCCGGCGGAGATCGCCAACGCGGTCGTATTCCTGGCCAGCGATGAGTCGTCGTTCATCACCGCCACCGACTTCCTGGTGGACGGCGGCATCTGCGGCGCCTACGTCACCCCGGTGTGACGCACCCGGCCCTGCATCAGCCCGACCCGCGCTGCCCGGTGACCACCGACCGACCCGGACGTTGACAGTCGACCCGACCGGATGACACCCTGAATTACCGAACTTCTGGTCGGTTAATTTCAGGGAGTTTGATGACTGAGGCTTACCTGGTCGACGGTGTCCGCACACCCATCGGCCGATACGGCGGCGCGCTGTCCGCGGTACGACCCGACGACCTCGCGGCGCTGGCGATCCGCTCGGTGGTGCAACGGGCCGGGATCAACGACCCGACGTTGATTGACGAGGTGATCCTCGGCGCCGCCAACCAGGCCGGTGAGGACAACCGCAATGTCGCCAGAATGGCCTCGCTGCTGGCCGGGCTGCCCGATGCGATCCCGGGCTTCACAGTGAACCGTCTGTGCGCCTCTGGGATGACGGCGGTCTCCGCCGCGGCCGCGATGATCGCCGCCGGGCAGGCCGACCTGGTGGTAGCCGGCGGTGTCGAATCGATGAGCCGCGCCCCGTGGGTGATGGCCAAGCCGGACAAGGCCTTTGCCCGACCTGGCGAGATCGCCGATACCTCCATCGGCTGGCGGTTCGCGAATCCGGGGTTCGACGATCTCGACGGCGGTGAGGCAACCTTTTCGATGTCCGAGACGGCGGAGAAGGTCGCCCGCCTCGACGGCATCTCTCGCGACGACGCGGACGCCTTCGCTGTGGGTTCGCATCGAAAGGCCCTGGCCGCCATCAGCGCCGGCCGATTCGCGGGCGAGATCGTGCCGGTGACCGTTCGCGGGCGCCGAGGGGACACCGTCGTCGACACCGACGAATGCCCACGTCCCTACACGTCGCCGGAGGTGTTGGCGAAGCTCAAACCCGTGGTCGCCGGTGGCTCCGTGGTGACCGCCGGCAATGCCTCACCGCTCAACGACGGTGCTGCCGCCATCATCGTGGCATCCGAGAAAGCCGTGAGCGCACTGGGTTTGACGCCCCGAGCCCGCGTCGTCGGCTCGGCTGCCATCGGCCTGGCCCCGTCGGTGATGGGCCTCGGTCCTGTCGGCGCCACCCACAAGGTGCTCGACCGGTCGGGCTGGACGCTGCCCGACCTCGGCGCCGTCGAACTGAACGAGGCGTTCGCCGCGCAGTCGTTGGCCTGCATCCGTCGGCTCGGCCTCGATCCCGATCTGGTGAACAACGATGGCGGGGCGATTGCCCTCGGCCATCCGCTCGGCTGCAGCGGTACCCGCATCCTGGTGACATTGCTCGGCCGGATGGAGCGGGAGGACGTGTCCCGCGGCCTGGCAACGATGTGCGTCGGCGTCGGGCAGGGCGCAGCCCTGTTGGTGCAACGGGTATGACGGGTGCTATCGACGCCCTGCCGGCAACACTCGGAGTGGTCGGCGGCGGCCGGATGGGCTCGGGCATCGCCCATGCCTTCCTGGTCGCCGGCACCGCGGTCCAGCTGGTGGAGGCCGACCAGGCCGCCGGAGCCAGGGCGCAAGATGCGGTGGCCAGGGCTGTCCGCGCCTCGGCCGAACGCGGCACACTCAGAACGCCGATCGACGAGACACTAGGTCGGTTGCGGATTGTCGGGACCATCGACGAATTGGCCGCAGCCGAGTTGGTGGTCGAGGCCGTCCCGGAGTCGATCGAGCTCAAACTGTCGATACTCGGCGAGGTTGCGGCGGCGGTGACGGCCGACGCGGTGATCGCCACCAACACCTCGTCGTTCTCGGTCACCGAACTGTCGGCTGCCGTGCCGTCGCCGGAGCGCTTTCTGGGGTTGCACTTCTTCAATCCGGTGCCTGCTTCCAAGCTCATCGAGGTAGTGGCGGGCGCCTTCACCGCCGAAGCCGCGGTGACGACCGCACAGCAGTGGGCCGCCGCGCTTGGCAAGACGGCGGTCACGGTGCAGGACTCCCCCGGCTTCGCCTCCAGCCGACTCGGCGTGCTGCTGGGCCTTGAGGCGATCAGGATGGTGGAGGAGGGGGTAGCCGCACCCGTCGACATCGACGCCGCCATGACACTGGGCTACGGCCACCCGATGGGACCGCTGCGCCTCACCGACGTGGTCGGCCTCGACGTCCGTCTGGGCGTTGCCGACTACCTGGCCGGCAAGCTCGGACCACGATTCGCCGCCCCACGGCTGTTGCGCGACATGGTGTCCCGCGGCCACACCGGACGCAAGTCCGGTCGCGGCTTCTTCGATTGGACCGACTGAATTCGCACTTACTCAGCACAGCATTGATTCCGCACAGCATTGATTCCGCACAGCATCGATCCCGGCACAGAAAGGCCAACAGATGAACGCCCCTGTTCTCGGCAGCTTCGTCCTGGACGCATGGACCACACCCGGACCGTCGGGTGCGATGCTGGCCGATGCCGTCACCGGTGCCGATGTTGCAGTGATCTCCGACGAGGAGGTCGACACCGCGCTGATGGTCGACCATGCCAGGTCCGTCGGGCACCACTCGTTGCAGCAGTTGACGTTTCACCAACGGGCGCTGCTGCTCAAATCGTTGGCGACCTACCTGATGACGGTGAAGGACGAGCTCTACCCGGTCTCCTATCGCAGCGGCGCCACCAAGGCCGACTCCTGGATCGACATCGACGGGGGCATCGGCGTGCTGTTCACCTACGGCTCCCGCGGCCGCCGGGACCTGCCCAACGACACCGTCTACCTGGACGGGCCGGCCGAGCCGCTCGGCAAGCTCGGAACGTTTGTCGGGCAACACATCTACACCTCGATGCCCGGCGTAGCGGTGCAGATCAACGCCTTCAACTTCCCGGTCTGGGGGATGCTGGAGAAGCTGGCTCCGGCCTTCCTTGCCGGTCTGCCCACCATCGTCAAACCCGCATCGCCGACCGCCTACCTGGCCGAGGCCGCAGTACGGAAGATCATCGATTCCGCCATCCTGCCGCCAGGAACGCTGCAACTGCTCACGGGCAGCGCCCGCGGCATCATGGACCATCTGGATGAGCGAGACCTGGTGGCCTTCACCGGATCTGCCTCCACCGCGTCGAAGCTGCGGACCGACCCTGCGGTGATCACCCGTGGCACCAGATTCACCGGCGAAGCCGACTCGCTGAACTGTTCGATCCTGGCACCGGATGCAACCCCGGACACCCCGGAGTTCGACCTGTACATCAAGGCTCTGGTCGCCGAGATGACGGCGAAGGCCGGTCAGAAATGCACCGCTATCCGCCGGGCACTGGTGCCGCAGGCGCTGTTGGAACCGGTGATCCGGGCCGTGCAGGCCAGGGTGACGGCCAAGGTCAGGGTCGGCGCGCCAGGTACCGACGGCGTGACGATGGGCGCACTGGTCTCCAAAGAGCAACGCTCTGAGGTGCTGTCCAGGGTGGCGGAACTGCGCGCCGACGGTGCCGAGCTGGTGGTCGGTGATCCCTCCTCCTTCGAGGTGCTCGGCGCCGACGCCGACGCCGGTGCGTTCCTGCCGCCGATGTTGTTGCGGGCCGACGGCTCCGCCGATGCTCCGCACAACGTTGAGGCTTTCGGGCCGGTGTCAACGGTGATGGCCTACACCGATCTGGACGAGGCGGCAGCGTTGGCTGCCCGCGGCCGTGGCTCGCTGGTGGCATCGATCGTCACCCACGACGGGCCGACGGCGCGCACTCTGGTGCGGGCGCTGGCGCCGTGGCACGGGCGCATCCTATTGCTCGACCGCGACGACGCCAGGGAGTCGACCGGCCACGGGTCACCGTTACCGACGCTGGTACACGGCGGACCGGGACGTGCCGGCGGTGGCGAAGAGATGGGCGGCGTCCGCGGAGTCCTGCACCACATGCAGCGCACAGCACTACAGGGCTCACCCGAGCAGTTGACGGCCATCACCGATCGCTACGTCACCGGGGCGGTGTTCCGGGCCGAAGGCACCGACCACTGGCAGCACCCCTTCCGGAAACCGTTGTCCCGCCTGCGGATCGGCGATGCAGTTGTCGCCGGACCCAGGCTGGTTTCGCTCGCCGACATCGAGGCCTTCGCGCACTCCACCGGCGATAAGTTCTATGCACACATGGACGAACAAGCAGCTGCCGCCAACCCGCTGTTCGGCGGGCGGGTGGCACACGGTTACCTGCTGCTGTCCTGGGCGGCCGGCCTGTTCGTCGACGCCGCGCCTGGGCCGGTGCTGGCCAACACCGGCCTGGAAGACCTGCGCTTCCGCACGCCGGTGAAGCCTGGTGACGAGATCACCGTGACGCTGATCGCCGGCCAGATCACTCGGCGGGAGACCGACGATTATGGCGAAGTGCGCTGGCACACCACCATCACCAACCAGCGCGACGAGATCGTCGCCACTTACACGGTGCTGACGATGGTGGCCAAGGACTGAGGAACGCTGCTCTGGGTGTCGGCATCGACGGTCGGCAACCGCCGGGCTAGCGTGGACGCAGCCCGTCGAAGACCATGGCGCACACCGCGTCCACCAAAGCATCAGGGCCGACGCCGCGGCGCGGCCGGTACCACTCGACCAGCGAGTTGACGGTGCCGAAGACCAACCGGGCGACCAGTTGCGGCGCCACGTCTTTGCGGAGCTCTCCGGCCCGTTGGGCGGCGGCCACCAGCTCGGCGAACTGCGCGTCGATGCGCCTCCTGCGGGCCAATGCGGTTCGCTCGACGTCGGTGTTGCCGCGTACCCGCAGCAGCAGGGTGACGTACGGCAGCTCGGTGACCAGCACGCGCACCGACGACCGGACTCCTGCCTCCAGCCGGGCGATGGATTCGGCATCGGCTTCCGGCGCCGGTCCGACGGCATCTCCAAGTGCCTTCTCCAGCCCGTCAAGGGCCCGATCGAGGGCGCTGGACAGCAATTCTTCCTTGCCGGAAACGTGGTGGTAGATCGAGCTTTTCGAGATTCCGAGAGCAACAGATAGATCATCCATGGTGGTGCCGTCATAACCGCGCTCGGTGAAGACCTTGACTGCCACCGCCAACAACTGTTCTGCGTCGTATCCGGGCCGGCCGCGTTTGGGTCGCTGGGTATTGGTCTGCGACCCGGACATCCTCACGACGTCCGCAGGTCGTAGATACGGCGCATCTTGCCGGCCGACCGCTCCAGGCTGCCCGGATCGACGACCTGCACTGTTGCAGTGACGCCGATGCGTTCCTTGATCTGTTCCCTGACCACCCCGGCGGCCGCCACCCGGTCGACATTGCCGCGCTCAGCCTCTATCCGCACGGTGAGCTCGTCCAGCCGCTTGGGCCTGGTCAGCTCCAGCTGGAAGTGCGGGCTGAGACCGGGAACCGCGAGTACCAGTTCTTCCACCTGGGTGGGGAACAGGTTGACGCCGCGGAGGATGATCATGTCGTCGGTCCGGCCGCTGATCCGCTCCATCCGGCGCATCGGCCGCGCTGTTCCCGGCAGCAGCCGGGTGAGATCCTTTGTCCGGTAACGGATCACCGGCATCGCCTGTTTGGTCAATGAGGTGAACACCAACTCGCCGAGTTCGCCGTCCGGCACCGGTATTCCGGTGGTCGGATCGATGATCTCCGGGTAGAAGTGGTCTTCCCACAGGGTGGGGCCGTCCTTGGTCTCGACACATTCGCAGCCGACCCCCGGCCCTATCACCTCCGACAGCCCGTAGATGTCGACGGCATCGATGTCGGCCTTCTCTTCCAGGTTCGAGCGCATCGAGTCGGTCCACGGTTCGGCCCCGAACACGCCGATCCGCAGCGAGCTCGACGCCGGATCGATGCCGGCCTCGGCGAAGCCGTCGATGATGGTCAACATGTAGGTCGGGGTACACATGATCACGTCTGGGGCGAAGTCGCCGATCAGCTGCACCTGCCGCGCGGTCATCCCTCCGGACATCGGGATCACCGTGCAGCCAAGCGCCTCGGCAGCCGCGTGCGCACCCAGTCCGCCGGTAAAAAGCCCGTACCCGTAGGCGTTGTGCACCAGGTCGCCCGCCCTGACGCCGGCCGCCCGCAGCGACCTGGCACCGACGGTTGCCCACATTGCTAGATCGTCGGCGGTGTAGCCGACCACCGTCGGGCGACCGGTTGTCCCCGACGAGGCGTGGATTCGGCGAACCTGTTGCCGGGGAACGGCGAACATCCCGAACGGATAGTTCTGCCGAAGGTCCTCCTTGCTGGTGAGCGGCAGGTCGGCCAGCTGCTCCAGGGAGGTGATGTTTGCCGGCGCAATCCCGGCACCGTCAAAAGCCGCCCGATAGTGCGGCACGTTGGCGTAGGCATGTGTGACGGTCTGCCGCAGCCTTTCGGTCTGCAGTGCGGTCAGCTCGTCGCGGCTCATTCGCTCTTCGGGGTCGAGCAGCTCGGGTTCGGGAGCACTCCCAAGACGCCGCCGCTGTCCGGGGCTGTCGCTTGCTGGGCGGGTCATCAGATGGCCCGCCCTGTCCGGCTCGGAGCAGGCCGCGGAGCAAGGGTGCGGGAGCGGCCACGGAACTCGGCGACCACCTCACTGTCGCCATCCGCTCTCCTGGTGACGGTGACGTCGTAGAGCCCCGACCGGCCGGTCCGGGTTCGGCTTTCGGCCCGGGCCGTCAACACGTCGCCAGGTCTGGTGGCGGCCAGGAAGTTGATGTCGGCGCCGGTCGCCACGGTGACCGCTCCCTCGCCATTGCAGGCGCAGGCGAAGGCGGTGTCGGCCAACAGGAAGATGTAGCCGCCGTGGGTGATGCCGTGCCCGTTGGCCATGTCCGCGCGCACCGTCATGGTGACCGTCGCGGTGCCGGGCCCCAGTTCGAGCACTTCCAGCCCGGCACCGGCGCTGGCCAGGTCGGCCGCCATCATCGCCGGGGCGCCTGTCGTCTGCTGAGTCCCGATTGCGCCGCCGTGTGCCGCCATCATCGCCTCGTTCCCGCAGCTTCGGCGGCCCTTTAACCGACCGATTGGTCGGTATTACAGCGCGGCTCCACCGGCGAAGTCAAGGCTTGAGCGACATTGACCGTGCAGCTGGCCTGCGAGTACATTACCGACCATAAGGTCGGTTAATCCGACGAGCTACAGTGCTTCCGGAGGCCCCAGATGACGGCAGACACCCTGTCGCCCGGCACGTCACCAGCGGCACCCGAACCAGATCTGACGACGTTCGAGCGGGTGATTGCCGCCGATGGTCGGATCGAGCCGAGGGACGCCATGCCGCAGGACTACCGCAAGAGCCTCACGCGGCAGATCTCCCAGCATGCCCACTCGGAGATCATCGGAATGCAGCCGGAAGGCAATTGGATCAGCCGTGCACCTTCGCTGTACCGCAAGGCGATACTGATGGCCAAGGTGCAAGACGAGGCCGGCCACGGCCTCTACCTGTACAGCGCGGCCGAAACCCTCGGCAGATCCCGTGATTCGATGATGCAGGCGCTGATCGACGGCAAGGCCAAGTACTCGTCGATCTTCAACTACCCGACCCCCACCTGGGCCGACATCGGCACGGTCGGCTGGCTGGTCGACGGGGCGGCGATCTGCAACCAGGTGCCGTTGTGCCGCGCGTCTTACGGCCCTTATGCCCGCGCGATGATCCGGGTATGCAAGGAAGAGTCCTTCCACCAGCGGCAGGGATTCGAGATCCTGCTGGCCCTGTCCAGGGGTACCCAGGCTCAGCATCGGATGGCGCAGGAGGCAGTGAACCGTTGGTACGCGCCGTCTTTGATGATGTTCGGACCCCCAGATGCCGACTCACCGAACTCGGCGAAGTCGATGGCCTGGAAGATCAAGCGGTTCAGCAACGATGAGCTCCGGCAGCGGTTCGTCGACATGCTGGTGCCGCAGGCAGAGGCCCTCGGCCTGACGCTGCCGGATCCGGAGCTGCGCTGGAACGCCAAACGTGGCCATTTCGACTACGGCGACCTCGACTGGGATGAGTTCTACGCGGTGCTGCGCGGCGAGGGCCAATGCAATGTCCAGCGGCTCGCGCATCGACGTCGGGCCCACGACGACGGTAGCTGGGTGCGGGAGGCGGCTGCCGTCTATGCCGACAAGAAGGCAGCCGGAAGTGCTGTTGCCCAACAACTCTCGTCTGTAGCCGGCGATGCGAGCGCCGCATGAGCGTCGACGCCGCCCGCGAGTGGCCGCTGTGGGAGGTCTTCGTCCGGCCCGGCCGCGGCCTGTCACACGTGCACGCCGGTTCGCTGCACGCCGCCGACTCCGAGATGGCAGTGGGCAACGCCCGCGATCTGTACACCAGGCGCGGCGAAGGGGTGTCCATTTGGGTGGTTGCCTCTGCCCAAATCCACGCCAGCTCGCCGGATGAGAAGGACTCGATGTTCGACCCGGCCCTGGACAAGCCGTATCGACACCCGACGTTCTACACCGCCAGCGACGGGGTGCCCGGCCTGTGACCGACGCGCTCACCAGCCCTGCTCCCGCGCCCACGGCTCCCGGGGGCGATGCCCCAATGCTCACCGCCGATGAGCGGATCGCTGAGTACGCCCTGCGACTGGGCGACGATGCGTTGATTGCCGCCCAACGTCTGGGCGAATGGATCGCCAATGCCCCAGAGTTGGAAGAAGACGTGGCGCTGGGCAACATCGGGCTGGACCAACTGGGCCAGGCCAGGTCGCTGCTCGGCTATGCCGGTTCGCTGACCAACACCACAGAGGACCAGCTGGCCTACTTCCGCGACGATCAGCAGTTCCGCTGCTGCCATCTGGTGTGCCTGCCCCGCGGCGACTTCGCCGACGCGGTAGCCAAGCTGCTGGTGTTCGGCAGCTATCAGCTGGAGCTGTACTCACGGCTGGTGGGGTCGGCCGACATCACCATCGCCGGCGTCGCCGCTAAGGCCGTCAAGGAGGTCACCTATCACGTCGAGCACGGCGCCGGCTGGGTGGTTCGGCTCGGCGACGGCACCGACACCTCGCGCGGCAAGATGATCGATGCGCTGCAACGGCTGTGGCCCTACGTTCCCGAGTTGTTCGACACCGACCAGCTCGAACAGATGCTGGGGGCCGCCGATATCGCCGTCGACAGCTCCACCCTGGAACAACCGGTATTGCAACGCATCTCGGCCACCCTGCGGTTAGCGGGACTGGAACTGCCGACGGCGTCGCGGGTGGCCGGCGGCGGCCGGCAGGGCCGGCCGAGCGAACACCTTGGATTCCTGCTGGCCGAGATGCAGGTACTGGCGCGGGCGCATCCGGGAGCTAGCTGGTGACCACCGACGCCGGCCGGATCGAATCGGACGCCGCCCGACTGGCCGAGCTCGGCATCGGAGCCGGTGCGCTGCAGGCGCTGTCCGCCGTCGCCGCTCCACCGGTCAACGGCGACCACCCACGGGTGCTGGCCGCGGCGGTCGATCGGAACAGCATCGGCGCTGCCATCCTCGCCGGATCCGTTGTGGATCCGGAAATACCGGTGCTGACGGTCGCCGATCTCGGCGTGCTGCGCCGGGTCCAGCTCCATCCCGACCGCTCCGTCGACGTCGACATCACCCCCACCT
>JALYXB010000113.1 GCA_030947305.1 Actinomycetota bacterium
CATATCACGGACGGGCATCGCAGTCTGAACCTCAGACCGATCAGCCCCGACGACATCTGGGCGCGCGACACACCCGTTGAATCCGGCAGTCCTTCAGTTGTCAAGCATGCTCATGTGCATGAGAAAGCTTCCAGGAAGATTGCCCGGGAGCTGCTCGGCCCGCTTAAGAGCTGTGATTCAGCTTCCGGTCGAGCGGCAGTTGCGGGTGCGCAGGTTACGGACGTATTCGGTGGGGGCGTCTGCGGCCTCGGCGGAGTCGGCGATCACTCCCAGGTAGCGGGCGGACGGCAGCCCGCCTTCGAAGGCATCCAGCACATACAGCCAGGCCAGCTGGTCACCTTCAAGGGTGTGCACCCGCAGCCTGATCTTCTGATACACGCCGAGGTCGGCGCCCTCCCAGGAATCAAGCGCCCGCTCGTCGGCGTCCGACATGTCGTAGAGCACAACGAACACCGCCGAGGGCTCGGTGGCGGCGGTGGCTTTGTCGTCCTGCACGATGGTGGCGAGCGCGCCTTCCCAACCGAGATCCTCGCCACCGAAGGTCAGCCGCCATCCTGGCAGCCAGCCGGTACCGGCCAGCGGCGAGGACGGGCACCGTTGGAGCATCTGGCTGGGGTCCATGTTCGACCCATACGCGGCGTAAAGGGCCATGGTGGCAAAGGGTAGCGGCCCGTCTGTCGACCGCCGTGAGATGGTGCCCCGCTGTGGTGCCGATACGGTTGGCGGCATGACCAGCATCGTCATCATCGGCGGCGGACCTGCCGGCTACGAGGCGGCCCTGGTGGCCACCCAGTACGGCGCGGAAGTGACCCTTGTCGAAGATGCCGGGCCGGGCGGCAGCTGCGTGTTGTACGACTGTGTGCCGTCCAAGACGTTCATCGCCTCGGCCGGCGGCCGCACCGCCGTCAGGCAGGCAGGCACCCTGGGGATCGACATCGATGCCGGCGATGTCCGGGTGAACGTGGCAGCCGTCCACGGCAGGGTGTCCGGGCTGGCGATGGCGCAGTCCGCCGACATCAGAGCCAGGTTGACGGCCGAGGGAGTGACGATTATCGACGGCAGGGCAGCGCTGGCCGATTCCGCTCCAGGACTGGCCAGGCATCAGGTGACGGTGACGGCGGCGGACGGCGCCACCTGGTCGTTGACCGCCGAGGTGGTGTTGATCGCGACCGGCGCTACTCCGCGGGTGGCGGCCGGCTGCGAGCCGGACGGCTCGCGCATTTTGACATGGCGGCAGGTCTATTCGCTGCCTGCCTTCCCCGAACATCTGATCGTCGTCGGATCGGGAGTGACCGGCGCCGAGTTCGCTTCGGCCTACACCGAGATGGGGGTGAAAGTGACCTTGGTGTCCAGCCGGGACCGGGTGTTGCCCGGCGAGGACGCCGACGCCGCTGCGGTGATCGAGGGAGTGTTCGCCGAGCGTGGATCGACGCTGGTGAAAAGGTCGAGGGCGGAATCTGTGCGCACGGATGTTGATGAGGTGGTGGTCACCATCAGCGGCGGCGGTGAGGTGCGCGGCTCGCACTGCCTGATGACGGTCGGCTCGGTGCCCAACACCGCGGACATCGGGCTGGAGAAGGTCGGCATCGAGACGGACAAGGGCGGATTCGTCGGAGTCGACAGGGTGTCCCGCACCTCGGTGCCCGGCATTTACGCCGCCGGCGACTGTACCGGGGTGCTGATGCTGGCGTCGGTGGCCGCCATGCAGGGCCGGATCGCGATGTGGCATGCGCTCGGTGAGGGCGTGCCACCGCTCAAGCTGAACACCGTGTCCGCCAACGTATTCACCCACCCGGAGATCGCCACTGTCGGTGCCAGCCAGACCGAAGTGGACGCCGGCCTGATGAACGCGCACACCCTGCGGTTGCCGCTCGCCACCAACGCACGGGCCAAGATGTCCGGGGTGCAGCGCGGCTTCGTCAAGCTGATCGTGCTGAAGCCGACCGGAACGGTGATCGGCGGGGTGGTGGTGGCACCCGAGGCTTCCGAGCTGATCCTGCCGGTAGCCATCGCGGTGCAGAACGGTTTGACGGCAAGGGATCTCGCCTACAGCTTCTCGGTCTACCCGTCGTTGTCCGGCTCGATCACCGAGCTCGGCCGGCAACTGATGTTCTGGAACGACAGCCAACCGGAAAGTCCCCCGGCAGCAAGCTGACCGCGAGCTCACCTCGCGTTGCGCGCGATTCTTCCGCGGGCCGGAACAACGGTCCGCGGGCGGAACAACGGTCCGCGGGCCGGACAAAGCAGCGCCCCCGATCGTAATCGGGGGCGCTGCAACAACTCTGGCCGAATCCAGAAGCCCTACTTCGACTCTTCGGCCGCCACTCGTTCTTCTTCGGCGGCGGCGTCGCTGTCCACCCAGTCGAAGGTCTTGGTGACGGCCTTCTTCCACTGCTTGTAGCGCCGCTCCCGCTCGTCGGCGGCCAACTGCGGCTCCCAACGCTTGTCCTCTGCCCAGTTGGTGCGGATGTCGTCCTCTGTCGCCCAGTAGCCGACGGCCAATCCGGCGGCGTAGGCAGCGCCGAGGGCGGTGGTCTCGGCGACCACCGGACGGATCACCGGAACGCCGAGGATGTCGGCCTGGAATTGCATCAGCGTCTCGTTGACCACCATGCCGCCGTCGACCTTCAAAGCGGTCAGGTCGACGCCGGAGTCGGCGTTCATCGCGTCCAGTACCTCGCGGGTCTGGAACGCGGTGGCTTCCAGTACCGCCCTTGCCAGGTGACCCTTGTTCACGTACCTGGTGAGTCCGACGATCGCGCCCCGGGCATCGGATCGCCAGTACGGGGCGAACAACCCGGAGAATGCCGGCACGAAGTAGCAGCCGCCGTTATCGTCCACGCTCTTGGCCAGATCCTCGATCTGGGCGGCATCACTGATCATCCCGAGGTTGTCGCGGATCCACTGCACCAGCGAGCCGGTGACGGCGATCGAACCCTCGAGCGCGTACACCGTCGGCTGATCGCCGATCTTGTAACAGACCGTCGTCAGCAGCCCGTTGTTGCTCGGCACCTTCTCGGTTCCGGTGTTGATGAGCATGAAATTGCCAGTGCCATAGGTGTTCTTGGCCTCGCCGACCGACAGGCAGGCCTGGCCGAACGTCGCTGCCTGCTGGTCGCCGAGGATCCCGGCGATCGGGACGCCGCCGAGTGCACCCTGATCCCTGCCGTTGCCGTACACCTCGGATGACGATCGGATCTCCGGCAACATGGACAACGGGATGGTCATGTCCTTGGCGATGTCGGCGTCCCAGCTCAAGGTGTCCAGATCCATCAGCATGGTACGCGAGGCATTGGTCGGATCCGTGTAGTGCAGGCCGCCGTTGATGCCACCGGTCATGTTCCACAGCACCCAGGTGTCCATGTTTCCGAAAACGAGATCTCCGGCCTCTGCCTTCTCGCGCGCACCCTCGACGTTGTCCAGTACCCACTTGACCTTGGGCCCGGAGAAGTAGGTGGCCAGCGGCAGCCCGACCTTGGCCTTGTACCGGTCTTGACCGCCACCGAGCTTGCCGAGTTCGTCGACGATCTTGTCGGTGCGGGTGTCCTGCCAGACGATCGCGTTGTAGACCGGTTCGCCGGTGGTCTTGTCCCAGACCAACGCCGTCTCTCGCTGGTTGGTGATGCCGACGGCCGCGATGTCGGTCGCCTTCAGGTCCGCCTTGGCCAGCGCCGCGGCAGTCACCGCCCTGGTGTTCTCCCAGATCTCTTTGGCGTCGTGCTCGACCCAGCCGGCCTGCGGGAAGATCTGTTCGTGCTCCTTCTGGTCGACCGCAATCACCCGGCCTTCGTGATTGAAGATCATGCAGCGGGTGGACGTGGTGCCCTGATCGATCGCGGCAATGTACTTGTCTGCCATGGGGTATGCCCTTCTGGACCTGGTTGTGGATCAGCCGGTGGCGGATGATCCGGTGACGGATTGCCGTCGCCGCTGCCAGAAACTCTGCCCGGCAGCGTTGACGGGAACTACGAGTGGGCGCTGTCCGATCCACCGTACGCAGCCGGGCCGGTGGGCAATAGGGCCGGCGACGACGGCAGCGAATCGCTCAGCCGCTCTTTGAAGTGAGCTGCTTGATCAGGGTGTCGGCGTCGGTGATCTTGAAGACGAGTACGGCAATCGCCGCACCGACCAACGGACCGATGACCGGTATCCACGAGTAGCCCCAGTCGGAGCTGCCCTTGCCCTTGATCGGTAGCACGAAGTGCGCGATCCGCGGACCGAGGTCACGCGCCGGGTTGATGGCGTACCCGGTAGGACCACCGAGGGAGGCGCCGATGGCGAGGACCAACAACGCGACTGCCAGCGGGCCGACCTTGGTGGGAGTGCCGCCGAACACCAGGATGACGAAGATCAGCACGAAGGTACCGATGACCTCTGTGACCAGGTTCCATGGGACGCTGCGAATGGCCGGGCCGGTGGAGAAGACACCCAGCTTGTTGGCGGGATCTGGCTCGTCATCGAAATGCTGCTTGTAGGCCAGCCAGCAGACGACGGCACCGAGGAAGGCGCCGATCATCTCTGCGCACCAGTAGGCGACCGCGTGGCCGAAGTCGATGTTGCTCAACATCAGCTGGGATAACGTGACGGCTGGATTGAGGTGGGCGCCGGTCGGGAACGCGACGTAGACACCGGCGTACACGCCCAAAGCCCAGCCGAAGTTCACCAACAGGAAGCCACCGCCGTTGCCCTTGGTCCTGGTCAGGGCGACGTTGGCGACGACGCCGCAGCCGAGCAGCAGCAGCATCGCGGTGCCGAGTATTTCGTAGGTGAAGATGTGACCGATGGTCGGTTGAACCATTGCGACCTCCTGTGCGCGGGGTCCTGATCGGTCGGCATCGGTGACGACCGTGAGCAAGACGCTAGCTGGATTTCGGAAGTCCGCAACATATCGGTCTGGGCGTTTTCGGGATGGACACCGATGTAGCCCCGTGCGGCGGCCAGGTCAAGGCCGGGAGATCCCCGACCTGGCCGCCGCCGGCTAGCAGCCGGGCATTGGGCTGGTGGTCACCATTTCAGCCCCGACCCGGTCTGGTATTCGATCACCCTGGTCTCGAAGAAGTTCTTCTCCTTTTTCAAATCCATCATCTCGCTCATCCACGGGAACGGGTTCTCGGTGTCTGGGTAAAGGGGGGACAGCCCGATCTGGGCGCAGCGGCGGTTGGTAATGAAGTGCATGTACCGCTCGCACTGCTCCGCGGTGAGCCCGAGCATGCCCGTCGGCATGGTGTCCCTGCCGTAGGCGATCTCCAGCTCGCAGGCCGTGGACAGCATGTCGCGCACCTCCTGCCCGAACGCGGCATTCCACAGGTGCGGGTTCTCGATCTTGATCTGGTTGATCACGTCGATCCCGAAGTTCAGGTGGATCGACTCGTCCCGCAGGATGTACTGGTACTGCTCGGCGATGCCGACCATCTTGTTCCGCCGGCCGAGCGACAGGATCTGGGCGAAGCCGGTATAGAACCACATCCCCTCGAAGATGACGTAAAAGGCGATCAGATCCCGCAGGAACGCTCGGTCCGCATCCGGAGTGCCGGTTCGGAAGGCAGGGTCTTCCAGCGATTGAGTGAACTGCAACGCCCACGAGTCCTTGTCGGTGATCGACGGCACCTCCCGGTACATGTTGAACAGCTCGCCCGGGTCCAGCCCCAGCGAGGTGCAGATGTACTGGAAGGTGTGGGTGTGCACGGCTTCCTCGAAAGCTTGCCGCAGCAGATACTGTCGGCACTCAGGGTTGGTCAACTGCCGATACACCGCGAGCACGATGTTGTTGGCCACCAACGACTCCGCGGTGGCGAAGAAGCCGAGATTGCGCTTCAACATGGTCCGCTCGGCCTCGGTAAGCGCAGTCGGTCCGTTCGTCTGCCGCCACATTGCGATGTCGGCCTGCATGGAGACCTCGGTCGGCATCCAGTGGTTGTTGCACCCGGCCAGATATTTCTGCCACGCCCACTCGTACTTCAGCGGCAGCAACTGGTTGACGTCGGCCCTGGCATTGATCATCGACTTCTCCGAGACGCTCACCCGGCCCGCCGGCCCGACGGTGCGGTCGATCGCGCCAAGGCCCGTCACCCGGGTCGCCGGCTGTGCAGTAGTCACTGGCATGCCTCGCATTCCCGATCGTCGATCGCGCAGACCTGGCCCGGTGAGGTGTCGAGTTCGAACGTTCCCGGTGGCGGAACTGCGCCGGCTTGGATCGCAACGGGCTCTATCGCTACGGCGTTGAGCCGTCCATCGGTGCCTTGTAGCGTCGACTTCTCCACGTGGGTGGCGGAGGTGGACCGCAGGTAATAGGTGGTTTTGCAACCGGTGCGCCAGGCCAGCCGGTATAGCTCGTCCAGGTCCCTGCCGTTCGGTGCCTTCACGTACAGGTTCAACGACTGGGACTGGTCAATCCACTTCTGCCTGCGGGAGGCCGCCCGGATCAGCCACGACCCGTGCACCTCGAAGGCCGTCGCGAACAGTTCCTTGACGTCCTGCGGAATCCTGTCGATCTCCCACAGCGAACCGTCGAAATACTTCAGGTCGCCGACCATCACCTCGTCCCACAGTCCGCGCCGCTTGAGCACCCGCACCAAGTGCTCGTTGATGACGGTGAAGTCGCCACTCATGTTCGCCTTCACGAACAGATTCCGGTAAGTCGGCTCGATCGACTGCGCGACGCCGATGATGTTGGAGATGGTCGCCGTCGGCGCGATCGCCATGACGTTGGAGTTGCGCATGCCGACCGCGCGGACGGTGTTCCGCAGGGCATTCCAATCCATTCGAACCGTCCGGTCCTGATCCAGGTCGCCGCCGCGGGCGTCGGCCAGCAGCTGGATCGAGTCGATCGGCAGAATCCCCTTGCTCCACAGCGACCCGTCGAACGACGGGTACCGTCCGCGCTCGGCGGCCAGCCCGCTGGAGGCCGAGATCGCCCAGTAGGAAAGCACTTCCATCGACTCATCGGCAAATTCGACGGCTGCCTGCGAAGCGTACGGGATGCCAAGGGTGTAGAGGCAATCCGCGAAGCCCATCAGTCCGAGACCAATCGGACGGTGTCGCAGGTTCGACCGACGCGCCGCCGGAATCGTATACATGTTGATGTCGATGACGTTGTCCAGCATCCGCACCGCCGTGGTCACCGTCCGCCGCAGCTTCTCAGTGTCCAGCCCGTCCGTGGTGACGTGTGCGGCCAGGTTCACCGAACCGAGGTTGCACACAGCCGTTTCCGCGCTGTCCGCCGATCCGTGCGCCGCCCGGGTGTTCAGGGTGATTTCGGTGCACAGGTTGGACGAGTGCACCACTCCGGCATGCTGCTGCGGCGAACGCAGGTTGCAGGCATCCTTGAAGGTGATCCATGGATGTCCGGTTTCGAACAGCGAGGTCAACATCCTGCGCCACAGCTCGAGTGCGCGCACCTTGCGGAACACCCGCAGCTCACCGCGGTCGGCCGCCTGCTCGTACTGCACGTACCGCTCGGCGAATGCCGCCCCGTACTTGTCGTGCAGGTCGGGCACCTCGTTAGGCGAAAACAACGTCCACTCACCGTCCGCCTCCACCCTGCGGATGAACTCGTCCGGCACCCAGTTCGCGGTGTTCATGTCGTGGGTGCGTCGGCGATCGTCGCCGGTGCTGCGGCGGAGGTCGAGGAATTCCTCGATGTCCACGTGCCAGGTCGAAAGGTAGGCACAGACCGCACCCTTGCGCTTGCCGCCCTGGTTGACCGCTACCGCGGTGTCGTTGGCGATCTTCAGGAACGGCACCACGCCGGAGGAATTCCCGTTGGTGCCCTTGATATGTGCGCCTATACCGCGAACCGGGGTCCAGTCGTTACCGAGGCCACCGGAGAACTTGGCCAGCATGGCGTTGTCGCGGATCGAGGAGAAGATGGCCGACAGATCGTCGTCGACGGTGGTCAGAAAACACGATGAAAGCTGCGGTCGGGTGGTACCCGCATTGAACAGCGTGGGCGTCGAACACATGAAGTCGAACGAGGACAGCAGCTGGTAAAACTCGATCGCCCTTGCCTCCCTGTCTACTTCGCCCACCGACAGGCCCATCGCGACCCGCATGAAGAAGGCCTGTGGCAGCTCGTATCTCGTCGATCGGTGGTGCAGGAAGTAGCGGTCGTACAAGGTCTGCAACCCAAGGTAGGAGAACTGCAGGTCGGCGCTTGGGTCCAGCGCTGCGCCTAGCCGCTCCAGGTCGAACTCGGCGAGAAGCGGATCGAGCTGCTCGAGTTGGATTCCGCGGGCCACGTAGTCGGCGAAGTATCCGGGGTAGCGATCGGCCATCTGAGCCGCGGTGGCCCTCACCGGTTGCCCGGCAAGGAAACTCAGCGCTTCGGTGCGCAGGTTGTCGGCGAGCAGTCTGGCCGCGACCTGGGAGTAGGACGGCTCGCGTTCCACCAATGCCCTGGCGGCCAGTACGGTCGCCAACTCCAGTTCGGCGGCGGTAATGCCGTCGTATGCATTCGCCAGCGTGCCGGCGATCACCGGCTGGCTGTCGACGTCGGCCAGCCCTTGGCACGCTTCGGCGATCACCGTTGTCAGCCGTGCGGTGTCCAGCGGCTGACGGGTGCCGTCCGGCTGCGTTACCCAGATCGCGCTCGCGCCGGCGGTCGGGGCAGGCCGGGATCTGCCGTCGGCTTCGCGTGCCTGCCGGTGCTGCTCGCGGTAGAGGATGTAGGCCCGCGCCACCGCCGGCTGGTCGGCCCGCATCAGCGCCAGCTCCACTTGATCCTGGATCACCTCAAGGTCGACTGGCTTCCTGGAGGCGTCGAACCGGCCGTCGAGGGTGGCGACGATCGAAGTGGTGAGCTCGCGCACCTGGGCACGCAGCCGCGCCGAGTGCTGGGTCGATTCGCCCTCGACGGCCAGGAATGCCTTGGTGATCGCGACGGCGATGCGACTCGGATCGAAGGCGACGATGTCGCCGTCCCGGAGCAGGATGCTCAGCCCGGTTGATTCCGCAGTCGGCACCTCCTCGACGGTTGTCGGTGTCGGTGTCGGTGGGGCAGCTGTCGGTTGCAGGGTGCTGGTCATGTGCTCTCTCCTCGCGAGCCGGTGGGGCGGTGAGCCGCGCGGGAGATGCCGACGGCGCCGGGGATGCCGGCGACCTCGGGCACCGTCCCTCGGGGTGCGCCGCGGCACATGCCGGAGGCATGCGCACGTCAGGCAGGTCTTCGGACTCGTGGGCGTCACACGACAATGCGTCGCGCGTGGACCTACTGGCAGCCGCTTCCCAGGCTGGCTCGATGCGCGCATCGGCCGTACCCAGTGCTGTCCGGCCGGACCGTACGTGTCCGGCCGGGGCTGCTGTCGTTACCACTCACCGCTGCGGGGCAGTTACGGTTTTGCACCGGATTCCCTGTTACCTCTGCCCGGCGAGCCGAGCAGAACCTTCAGTGCTCAAACCATACATGTAGCGGTCGTCTCAGTCAGTAGGCCCCAGATATTGCGGTAGGCGTGTCGTCGTGGCGATCCAGGCAATGACTGGGACCGCTGATGAGTGTCGCCACTGCGAACTGTGCGGCCGGCCGTCAGCAACCCGGCCGTTGTCCATAGACGATCAGGATCGGCGGCCTGAGAACGAGATGCCGGGTTCACCTGGGGTGGCAGAGCACTCGGCGGTAGCGTGAGGCTCACTTTCCTTCTTCACCCATCAGCGGCAATCAGACAGTTGCAATAAAGACAGTTGCAACGGAGACAGTGGCAATGGAGACAGCGATGACGAAGCCCACTCCACCGGACGCCTCATCGGGCCCGCACACCTCGGGCGCCAGGCTCGGACCCGAGGAGCGGGCGGAGAACTTCCGCCGGCTCGGCGCCGAAACCTTCGACGTGGTCATCATCGGCGGCGGGGTGGTGGGCGCCGGTGCCGCCCTCGACGCGGTGACCCGCGGTCTGTCCGTGGCGCTGATCGAGGCTCGTGACCTCGCCTCCGGCACCTCCTCGAGGTCGTCCAAGCTGTTTCACGGTGGCCTTCGCTACCTGGAGATGTTCGAGTTCGGCCTGGTGCACGAGGCGCTGCGAGAGCGCGAGTTGATGCTGACCAAGATCTGCCCGCACCTGGCCAAGCCGGTGCCATTCCTGTACCCGCTCTCCAAGCATCTGATCGAGCGACCGTACGTCGGCGCCGGGCTGATCCTGTACGACACGATGGCCGGCAGGAGTTCGGTACCGCGGCACAAGCATCTGACAAGGGCGGGGGCGCTGCGACTGGTGCCGGCGCTCGCCAAGGACTCGCTGGTCGGCGGCATCTGCTATTACGACGGCCAGGTCGACGACGCCAGGCACACCATGACGGTGGCCAGGACCGCCGCCGCCTACGGTGCCGTCGTCCGCACCTCGACGCAGGTGGTGGCATTCGTCAAGGAAGCGGACAGGGTGGCCGGAGTAAAGGTGCGCGACGTCGAGTCCGGCGACGAGACCACTGTAAAGGCCCGGGTGGTGATCAATGCGACCGGCGTATGGACCGACGAGCTGCAGCGGCTGTCCGGCGGTCGCGGGCGATTCAAGGTGCGGGCCTCCAAGGGCGTGCACCTGGTGGTGCCCCGCGACAAGATCCCGTCGGAGTCCGGAATCATCCTGAAGACGGAGAAGTCGGTGCTGTTCGTCATCCCGTGGAAGTCGCACTGGATCGTCGGAACCACCGACACCGACTGGAATCTCGACCTTGCCCACCCGGCGGCTACCAAGGCCGATATCGACTACATCCTCGACCACGTCAACAAGGCACTGGCCGTCCCGATCACCCACGACGACATCGAGGGCGTCTATGCGGGCCTGCGTCCGCTGCTGGCCGGCGAAAGTGACCAGTCGTCCAAGCTTTCCCGTGAACATGCGGTCGCCAGGGTTGCGCCAGGACTGATCGCCATCGCCGGCGGCAAGTACACCACCTACCGGGTGATGGGCGCCGACGCCGTCGAGGCTGCCGCCGAAGATCTGCCCGGCCGGGTCAACGCATCGTGCACCGCCGATATCCCGCTGGTGGGGGCCAGCGGCTACCAGGCGTTGGTGAATCAGGCCGACCGGCTGGGCGAGCAGCACGGCGTTCACCCCTACCGGATCCGCCATCTGCTGGATCGCTACGGCTCGCGGATCCACGAGTTGCTCGGGCTTGCCGAAGGCAAACCTGAACTGCTGCAACCGATCCCGGGTGCCGATTCCTACCTGCAGGTGGAGGCGCTGTATGCGGTGACGCACGAGGCCGGGCTCCACCTGGAGGACGTGCTGGCCAGGCGAACCAGGATCTCCATCGAAACGGCACATAGGGGTACCGAGTCCGCCGAGCGGGTTGCGGAACTGATCGGGCCGGTGCTCGGCTGGTCGGCCGAGGAGCAGCGCGCCGAGGTGGACGGTTACATCGCCAGGGTCGCCGCCGAACGCAAGTCCCAAACCGAACCCGACGACTCCTCTGCCGACGCTGTGCGGCTGCAGGCGCCGGAGATCCGCGACCTTCTCGTGTCGCCGGTGGCCTGAGCCGATGGTGGGGCCGAGGCCGACCACCAGGGAACGACCGGGACTCGGAACAGGGCCGAGGGCAGCGATATTCGCGGTAACGGCGCTGGCGCTGCTCGGGCTGGCGTTGCTGGCAGGCGGTGTCGGGCCGTGGACGGACCGTGACATCAGCGTCTCGCCCCCGAAGCTGCAAACGCTGCCGCCGGGCACCGCTACCCGGCCTACCGTCACTCGCGTGACCCAGATCGACACCCAGCGCGTCCCTGCGGCGTTGAGCTGGGGTCTGCGACTGCTGGTACTCGGAATCATCGTCGGAGTTGTGGTGTTGGTGTCGGTCTGGTTGGTGCGCAAGTTCAAGGAACTGGCCGACGACCGCGGCGCGCGGGTCGGTGGGGTGACCGTGCCGATGCAGGTCGGCATGCAGGCGCCTGCACGGCTCTCCGAACGGGCGTCCGGCCGCGACTTCGACCCACGGGCGGCGGCAGATGCGATCATCTCCTGTTGGCTGTGGGTGGAGAGTGCCGCGGCCGCACAAGGTTTCGCCCGCAGGCAGCAGGACACCCCGACGGAATTCCTGCACCGCTTCGTCCGTGGCGTAAGCGAAGACGCGGCCAGGGCGGGGACCAGCCAGTCGCCGGGCGCCGGTCAGGATTCGTCGCTGGACTCGGCGGGAGAATCAGGCCGGACCTCGCCGGCCGCCAGGGCCGCGGAGGTGCTGCTCCCGCTCTACCAGCGGGCCAGGTTCGATCGTGTGGCGCTCACCGAGGACGCCGCGCTGACGGCTCGATCGGCAGCCTGGATACTGTGCTCCGCCGGCCGCGGCGCAGCGGCAAGAGTGGCGCAAGGCGCCCCAGAGCGGTGGGCCCGGCCGCAGCCAGGGGACACGGCGTGACAGCACCGTCAGCGCTACCACCGGGCGAGCAGCAGTGGGCTCCGCCGCCGACTTCGCGTCGGATCCGCAATCCGAACCCCGACCATGCCTGGTACCGGTTGTTGGGGTTGCCGACGCTGGTGACCATCGCGACCGGCCTCGCGCCTTATGCGACCGGGGCGCCTATATCCCGGGCCATCGGCATCTCTCTGACGTTCGGCGTGGTGAGCTGGCTGCTGGTCAAGTCGATGACGATCAGTGCGCCATCGTGGCCGGCACCGCCGGAGACCGGGACGCAGTGGGGGCGCACGCCGCGGCAGTGGGAGGTGCCAGGTCTGCAGTCCGCGCTCACTCGCCCGCAGTACATGTCGCAGGGGGTGCTGGTGCAATTACGGCAACTGGTGACCGACCTGTTGGCTCGCCGTGGCAGTACCATCGACTCCCCCCAGGCGCGAGAGCTGTTGGGCGACAGGGTGATCAGCCTGCTCACCGACCCGGACACGCGGCCCGCCAGCCGGAACGAGCTGACGGCCATCATCGGCCTGTGTACTCAGCTGGCCGTCGACGCCACCGACGGTGCGCGACCGTTGCCGATTCCGGCGGCGCTGGTCGTCGGGCAGCACCAGCGCCGAGCCTTGTTCGGTCGCCGGGCGGACGGCAAGAACATTGCGGCAGCACATTCCGGCAGCACAGTGAACAATTCACCGGCATTTACCGGCAGCACCAACAGGAGGGAAACCCGATGACGGGCGCCAACAATGGCACCGGGTCGGCGACCGATATCGCGACGCAGGCCGGGCGGATCGCCAGGGCAGTGGGCGGCGCCATGGTGGGCAACGCGCCGGCCCTGCGGATGTCGTTGGCGGCGATCCTGGCCGGCGGGCACGTGCTGGTGGAAGACAACCCCGGGCTCGGCAAAACGCTGATGGCCCGCAGCATCGCCGGTGCCTTGGGCCTGGAGTTCCGCCGGCTGCAATTCACCCCCGATCTATTGCCGGCCGACATCACCGGCTCCTACCTCTACAACCCCGGCAAGGCCGAGTTCACCTTCCAGCCCGGCCCGGTTTTCGCCGGTCTACTACTGGCAGACGAGCTGAACAGGACACCACCGAAGACCCAGTCGGCGCTGCTGGAAGCGATGCAGGAGGGCCAAGTGAGCGTCGAAGGCACCACCCACCAGCTGCCGCAGCCCTTTCACGTGATCGCCACCGCGAACCAGATCGAGTACGAGGGCACCTATGCATTGCCGGAGGCGCAACTGGACCGGTTCGCCGTCCGCATCCGGTTGGGGTACCCGACAGCGGCGGCGGAAATGGAGATGTTGCGGCGGCGGGTGACCAGGGCTGCAGGGGATCCGATCGTCGAACCGGTCATCGATGCTGCGGGACTGCGTGCGCTGCAACTGGGCGTCGAGTCCATTGAGGTTGACACCGACGTCCTCGGCTATTGCGTCGATCTGGCAAGGGCGAGCCGCGATCACGATTCCGTCGAAGCCGGCGTCTCGCCGCGCGGCACCCAGACCCTGCTGCTGCTGTCAAGGGCCTGGGCGGTGCTCGACGGTCGCTCGTATGTGCTGCCGGAGGACGTGAAAGCCGTTGCGGTAGCTGCCCTTGGCCATCGGATGGTGCTCAAGCTGCAGGCCTACGCCGACGCGTTGTCCGGTGAAGAGGTGGTCCGTAGCTTGCTGGTGTCGGTGCCGACACCGCCGAGTCGGCGGGCAGCGATGGTCGAGATGACGGACCCGAGCATGCAGGCGGCGGCCAGCAACACCGGTGTGCCGGGGCCGGCGCCCGGTCCGATTCGGTGACAGCGGGCTGGGCCGCCGCGGTCGCCCTCTACCGAGCCGCGGCGATCGTGGTGTTCGGGGTGGGCATGGGGTTGGTGACCGGTCGCGCCGATCTGGTGGTACTGGCGGCGCCGGTCGCCCTCGGTCTGTTACTGGCACTGATCGGCCGACGACTCCGGTCTCACCTCATGACGGAGCCGCTGGCCGAAGCGACAGTCGGCGCCGGGATCGTCTCCGGATCGACTGTCGGTGTGCGCGCCACACTGGACGGACTGGCCGATGCCGAACTCGTCACGGTGATGTTGCCGGACACCACCACGCGTCCCACCGGTTCGGCCAGAACGGTCGCCGGCGGCACCAACCGCGCGCTGGACACGGCCGTCGACAGTCGTAGTTGGGGTCCGACGATGCTGGCCAGACCGGACCTGATGGCGGTGAGCGCCGACGGCCTGTTCGTCGCTGGACCGGTCGCCGCGGCCGAGACGTGGGAGCTGGTATTGCCTGCGGTGCAGCGCATTCAACCGCTGCAGCTGCCGCCGATCAGCGGTGGCTGGGCCGGCGCCCACACCAGCAGGCGGCCGGGACAGGGCAGCGACCTTGTCGACCTTCGCGATTATGCGCCCGGCGATCGGATGCGGTCCGTTCACTGGCGGGCCTATGCCCGGTTGGGAAAGATGTACACCCGCAGGACCATGTCCGATGCCGACGCCGACCTGACGATTTGCCTCGACGTGCGGCACAACATTGGGCCGGGCGTCCCGGCGCCGCCGGTGCGGATGGTAGACCGGATGATCAAAGCCATCGCCGACAGCATTCAACTACTGGGCGATGCCCGATCGGCGCGGGCCGGCGGCCCCAGCGCCCGAGACCGGCTGGAAGCGACCGAGAGGGCGCGATACTCGAGCCTGGACCACACCGTGCACGCCGCCAGCGCCATCGCCTCGGCACAACTGGGGGTGGGCGATCGGGTCGGGGTGATGACGGTGACCGGCGACCACAAGGCCCTGCGGCCAGGCACCGGAACCCGCCACCTGCAACGGATTCGCTACCTGCTGGCCAAGATGACCTCGTCCTCGCACCGGATGACCCCGGTCGCCTACTGGGGCCTGCGTCCGGGCGCGGTGGTGGTGCTGTGCAGCCCGCTGGCCGACGACCTGGCCGCGCAGGCAGTGGTGGACTGTTGGAGTCGCGGACACCAGGTGGTGGTGATCGACACCCTGCCGGCCAGGGAGATCCTGCGGGCGGCGGTCGGCACCGACGCGGAGCATCTGCGGGTGCTGAGCATCCAACGCGAGTTGCGGATCGAGACCGTCCGGCGCTCGGGAATCCCGGTGCTCAGCTGGGAATCCGGGTCGATCGACCTGCAACTGGCGCTGGCGCTGAAGGCATCCAGGGCCCGCAGATGACGTCCACCCCGGACGTTTTTGCCCGCGACGACGACACGGGACAGTCCGCACGGCGCCGCGCCGGGCGAAGCGTCAGCGGCTGGATGGTGCGGGCAGCGCTGGCCGCGTCGTCGGTGGTCGTGGTGATCATCAGCCTGCTGGGCGGCGACAGCATCGGCGCGCTCTCCGCCGTAGGGCTGGTGTTGATGGCGATCGCGGTGATCACCGTGACACACCCGGGATCGCCGGCGTCGACCTTCCTAGTGGTGGGCGCGATGTTCGCACACCTAGGGCTGGATACCTCGACCCTCGACGTCGGTGTCGCCCTGCTGGTGGCGCTGATTCCGTTGGTACATCAGCTGTCCGGTATTTGCGCCGGCATACCGCTGCGTAGCCGGGTGGACCTCGAGGTGCTGAAACCGGCCGCACTGCGTTACCTGTTGTGCGTGATGGTGGTCGAGGTGGCCCTGGTGGTGGCGGTGGTCGCCGGTGGTTAACGCTGATTGGGTGGACCTAGCTCGCTACAATCTCCGACCACTGGAGCTCTGATCTGGGGGCCCACCCGATGAGGAGGAGTAAGCAGCCAACAAAGTGCGCGCCCGCCTGCAACTTTCAGATCTTGGTCGCTGGTAGCGCTTGTCCCGACAGCGCGGACGTCAGCCGTTCCCAGGCCCGTTCCAGGCCGGCCGCCAGGCAGCCGTCGATCACCGCGGCGTCGCCGACGGCGCTCACCTGGAGCTCCGGCAGCACCGGAGCGATGCGCTCCAACTCGATGCGGACGGCATCGACGAAGCCCGCCGCGCGGCCGATCCCGCCGCCCAGCACCACCAACTCCGGATCGGCGACGGCGACCACTGCGCAGATGGCCCTGGCGACCAGGTAAGCCTCGGCCGCGACCACCCCGACGGCGCGCCGGTCGCCATTGTTGGCCGCCGCGAAGACTTCTCGGGCCGAAAGTCCGCTGCCCAGACCAGCCCTTTGGGCGGCCCTGGTGATCCCGTCACCCGAGGCGGTGGCCTCCAGCCGCCCCCGCCTGCCGGCGTCCTCGGCATCGTCCGGCTCGGCGATCTCGAACGGGAGATAGCCGATCTCGCCGGCCGCGCCGTGTGCCCCCCGGAGTAGTTCACCGCCGAGTACCAGGCCCATGCCGATGCCGGTCCCCACCGAGACGAAGGCGAAGCTGTCGACGCCGCGTCCGTGTCCGTGGGCCTGTTCGGCGAGCGCGGCTGCGTCCACATCGTTCTCGATCATCAGGGTGGCGCCGAATGCTGCCCTGAGAGCGGTGAGGACTTCCGGCCGTTCCCAACCGTTCAACGCCGGCGCAAGGGTGATCGCATCTTGCTGCGGGTCGTAGACCCCTGGGCTACCCAACACGGTCTGGGTGAGGTCATCACGGCCCAGACCCGCTGTGCTGCAAAGGCTCTCGGCTAATCGAACCAGCTCGGCAACGCGCCCGCGGCCGGTGGTGGCTCTGGCCCGCACCGTCGATGTCGCACACACGGCGCCGGCGATGTCGGAGATCGATCCCCGCAAGAATCGCTGGCCCACGTCCAGCGCGAGCACGTGGCCGACGTCGGGACGCAGTTCGTAGAGTACGGCGGCCGGACCGGGTGCCCCGGTGCGCAGGCCGGCGGAGCGGACCAGGCCGGTGCGCTCAAGGTTGGCAAGGGTCAGCGAGACGGTCGGCTTGGACAGGCCGGTCGTCCGGGCGAGATCGGCCCGGGAGATCTCGCCGATCCGCCGAATGTGCTCGAGCAGCAGCCGCTCGTTCATCGCCCGGATGGACTGTGGCCGTCCCGGTGAACGGCCGCCGGTCGGGGACGACATGGCGTGCCTCCATCTGGCCGAATCGGTATCAGATTTCACCCGGCACTCTCTTGTGGCCTGGTGGTTGGAAGTCTACTTTACTAACAATCACCTGGAAAGTAGCTGCGTACCGGCCAGGAAGGGAACGCGATGCCGCCACCTGTGGTGTTGGGGCTGGACTTCGGTGGTAGCAAGATCGCGGCCGCTGTCTGCGAGGCCGACGGCAGTCGACTGACCTCCGCGACGGTCCCGACGGACGCGTTGGACGGCGGACTGCCGAACCTGCGGCGCGGAATCGCGCTGGCCGAGGAGCTGTTGGTTGCGGCCGCGCCTGGCCGCCGGCTGGCGGCCGTCGGCGCCTGCACCTTCGGTATCCCGCAGGATGACGGCGTCCAGTTGGCCCCTGCCATCGCCGGCTGGGGCGGCCTTGCCCTCGGCCGTGAGCTCCGAAAGGCGTTCAGTGGTGCGGAGATCCGGCTGGCGACCGACGTGAAGGCGGCCGCAGCGGCGGAGGCCAGGTGGGGCGCGCTGGTGGACTGCGATCCGGGTATCTACCTCAACCTGGGGACCGGCCTTGCGGTCGCGATCGTGTCGAACGGTTCGGTGCTGCTGGGCCGCAACGGCGCCGCCGGCGAGATCGGCTACAACCTTCGGGAGCGCGCCGAGGTCGGGCTGCGCCAGGGGCAGCGCTCGATGTTGGAGGACGCGGTCAGTGGAATGGCGATGCGCCGGTTGGGCTCGGCCGTTGCCGGCGAGGAACTCACCGCCGAGGATGTGTTCGTGGCGGCCGACAGCGACCCTCGGATGGCGTCGCTGGTCGCCGACTTCACCGCTGAACTCTGCTTCCATCTGGTGAACCTGTCGATCGCCATCGACCCGCATCGGATCGCGGTCGGCGGCGGACTGGCCCGGTCGTGGCATCGGCTACAGCCTGCTATCCGTCGCGCGCTGGACGCCGCGGTGCCGTTCCCCCCGGAACTGGTGGTCGCCGACTTCCCCGACGACGCACCGCTCCGGGGGGCCATTGCGCTGGGCACAGCTGCCCTGGCCGACGCCATCGAGACGGCCGACGGCATCGAGGCGGCCGACGTCATCCAGACCGACCAGCGAGTACGGACATGAGAACGGCAAGGCGCGCGGTTGGCGCGCGCCGGCAACGGAGAAAGGGATTCCCAGGATGAGGCACAGAATGGCTTTTGCCGCGCTAGCGGCCGCCGGTCTGCTGCTGGCGGCATGCTCCAGCGGTTCCACCAATTCGGCCAGCAGCACCGCGGGCGCCGGCGTCCAGTCGGCTTCACCTTCGAGTTCGGGTACCACCGGCGGTGGATCGACGGGATCGAAAGGATCGGTCGGCTCGGCTGGCTCGTCCGCGACGACCGGCAGCAAGCAGCCGGCGGCGTCGTACAAGAAGGGCGGCTCGGTGACCATCGCGAACGTCGCCGGACAGACCTGGGCCTGTCAGTTCAACCCGTTCAACCCGGCCTACTTCCAGGAGTCGATGGGCTTCGTCTACGAGCCGCTGGTCTACGTCAACCTGCTGAAGAATCAGCAGGAGACGCCGATGCTGGCCAGTTCGTACAAGTGGTCGGCGGACCACACCTCCATCGTCTTCACCATCCGCCAGGGGGCGAAGTGGAGCGACGGACAGCCGTTGACGGCCAAGGACGTCGCGTTCACCTTCAATCTGATGAAGAAGGTGCCAGGCATCGACCTGTACTCACTGTGGACCGGAGCCGGTCTGAAGAGCGTGGTCGCCGCCGGCAACAACGTGACGATGTCGTTCGCCAACGCGGCAACCGCCTACTTCTTCAACTTCGCCAATCAGGTGGGCATCGTTCCCGAGCACATCTGGTCCACCGGTGCGGCCGCCGCACACCCGGACACCTTTCAGGACACCAATCCGGTGGGAACCGGACCCTTCATGGTGAATCCTTGCTCCGCCAACAACATCCAGTACACGGCGAACCCGCAGTATTGGCAGCCCGGCAAGCCGTACATCCAGAAGGTCCAGTACCCTGCCTACCTCGACAACGGGCCGGCCAACCTCGACCTGGCCAACGGCAAGGCGCAGTGGGGCAGCCAGTTCATCCCGAACATCAAGCAGTTCTACGAGGCCAAGTCCCCGGACAACCACACCTGGTCGCCGCCGGTCACCAACGTGTCGATGTATTTGAACATGGACCCGTCGCACCCGAACACCAGCAAACTCCAGGTGCGCCAGGCGATCGCGATGGCCATCAATCGCAATCAGGTGGCGATGATTGGCGAGGGCGGCCAACAGCCGGCGGCCAACCAGTCCGGCGTGGTGATCCCGACGTTCCAGAAGTTCTACGACGCCGCAGCGGTGGCAGCGGCCGGCTACGACAAACCGAACACGCAGAAGGCCACCGAGTTGTTGGCGCAGGCCGGTTACTCGCCGGCGAAACCGTTGAACCTTTCGGTGATCACGGTGACCGGCTACACCGACTGGGATGCCTCGCTCGCGGTGATCAAGCAGAACCTGGCACCGATCGGCATCAACCTCACCGTGCAAGACCTGGCCCAGCAGACCTACAACGCCAAGCTCTACACGGGCGATTTCGACCTGGCCTACTACGGGCCTCCCGGTGGGCCAACGCCGTACTACGAGATGCGACAGTGGCTGTATTCCAAGAACTCCGCCCCGATCGGCAAGCAGGCGGCGTCGAACTACTCTCGCTACCACAACCCTGCGGTGGACAAGCTGCTGGACCAGTATGCCGGTGTCAGCGAGGCCGACCAGGTGGGCATCATCAAGAAGATCAGCGCGGCGATGATGGCTGATGTTCCGGTGATCCCGGTAACCGAGGCGGTCGACTGGTTCCAGTACAACACCGGAGATATCCAGGGCTGGCCGACCGAGGCCGACCCCTACGCCCAGCCGGCCGCCTTCAACATTCCGGACGCCGGCCAAGTCTTGCTGCATCTGTATTCGAAGGCGGCCCAGAAGTAGCTCGACGGCACCGGGCTGCCGATCGGAAGAGCACCGACAGCAATAAGTTCTGCCGGTCCAGGGTGAGGGCGAGGAGGCGATCGTCATGAGATATTTACTGCGGCGACTCGCGTTCTTCGTTCTCACCCTCTGGGCGGCGCTGACGCTGAACTTCTTCCTGCCGCGGTTCATGCCCGGTAACCCGTTGCAGGCGCTGCGGATTCGAACCCACGACAAATTATCGCCGGCGGCGCTGGAGCAGATGCTCACCTCGTTCGGGTTCCGTCCCAACAGGGGTCTCGGCGTGCAGTACCTCGACTATCTCAAATCCATGGTGACGGGGCATTGGGGAGTCTCGATCGGCGCCACTCTCGGCGAGCCGGTGAGCTCGATCGTCTTCCACGCGCTGCCGTGGACTCTCGGAATGGTCGGCCTTGCCACCGTGTTCGCGTTCGTCGTCGGATCGCTGATCGGGGTGGTGGCCGGCTGGTACCGCGGCGGGAAGCTCGACTCGATCCTGCCGCCGATCTTCGTCATCACCTCCGCCCTGCCCTATTTCTGGATCGGGCTGCTGTTGATCCTGGTGTTCTCGGTGTGGACCAACGGCTGGCTGCCGAGCGACTTCAACTACGACACCGGCCTGCAGCCGGCCTGGTCGTGGACCTTCATCGGCAGTGTGCTGAAACACGGCGTGCTGCCGGCCGCCACCATTGTCATCACCTCGATCGGCGGCTGGATCCTGACGATGCGGAACAATATGATCACCACCCTTGCCGAGGACTATGTGCGGATGGGGCGCGCGAAGGGATTGTCGAACTGGCGCATCATGACCGGGTACGCAGCCCGAAATGCGATGCTGCCCAACCTGTCCGGCTTCGCCATGTCGCTGGGCTTCGTGATCTCCGGCGCCATCCTGGTGGAGTATGTCTTCAACTATCCGGGGCTTGGCTACCTGCTGTACAACGCGGTGGCCAACACCGACTATCCGTTGCTGCAGGTGCTGTTCATGCTGTTCACGGTCGCGGTACTGGCGGCCGTGTTGATCTGCGACCTGGCGATCGCCTGGCTCGATCCGCGCGCCCGGGCACGGGGGTGAGAAGATGACAGCGCTACTGGTCGACACCTCCGCGCAGGATCCGACCGCTGTCCGCCGGCGGGGCGGCGGGATCCTGCGGGCACTGGTGTCCAGCCCGAAGGCGCTAATCGGGCTGGTGATCTTCTTGATCTTTCTGGTCTTCGCCGTCGCTCCCCAGTTGTTCACCTCGGTCCGCGATCCCAACGCGCTGGCCTTCCCGCCGGCGCTGCCGCCCGGCGACGGCCACCTGCTCGGTACCACCGCTCTCGGTCAGGACATCTGGGCTCAACTGGTTTACGGCACCCGCCAGTCGTTGGTCGTCGCGGTGGTGGCCGGGCTGTTCGCCACCGTGCTGTCCGTGCTGATCGGCGTCACCGCCGCCTACCTCGGTGGGCTCACCGACGACCTGTTGTCGATGCTCACCAACGTCTTTCTGGTGATCCCGACATTCCCGTTGATCATCATCCTGGCCACTTATGCCGGCCGCGGGACGCTGCTGGTGATCGTCATCGTGCTAGTGGTGACGGGCTGGTCGTACGGCGCCAACCAGTTGAGGGCCCAGACACTCTCGTTGCGCAACAGGGACTTCCTGGAATCGGCGCGAGTGCGCGGCGAACGCCGGTCGTACATCATCCTGGCCGAGGTGCTGCCCACCCTGACCTCGCTGATCGTCGCCAACTTCCTCGGCGCCGCCCTCTACTCGGTACTGACGGCCGCCGGCCTACAGTTCCTCGGCCTCGGCGACCCGAACTCGGTGAGCTGGGGAACGATGCTCTACTGGTCGCAGAACCAGCAGGCGTTACAGACCGGGATGCCGTTGTGGTCCATCGCGCCTGGGCTGTGCGTTGCCCTGCTCGGCGCCTCCTTCGCCTTACTCAACTACGCCTTCGACGAGTTGAGCAATCCGGCGCTGCGACCCGTGAGGAGGCGACGTGGCCGACGCACACGTGCTTGAGGTCCGCGGCCTGAGCGTCGACTATACGACCGCCAGACGGCCGGTGACAGCGGTCGACCGGGTCGACCTCGACGTCGCGCCAGGAGAGTTCCTCGGCATCGTCGGTGAATCGGGCTGCGGGAAGTCGACCCTGCTGTTCGCGATCGCCAGGCTGCTAAGCTCGCCGGCGCAGATCACCGGCGGCAGCGTCACCTTCGCCGGCTGGAACCTGGTCACCATGACCGAGCGGCAACTCAATGTGATCCGCTGGCGCGACTATTCCGTGGTGATGCAGAGCGCGATGAACGCACTGAACCCGGTGCTGACCATCGCCGACCAGTTCGCCGACGCCATCGCTGCTCACTCCGACTTCTCGAAGAGGCAGACCCGCGACCGGTCCGTCGAGGTGATGGAACTGGTCGGCATCGATCCCATTCACCTGGGCAGCTATCCGCATCAACTCAGCGGCGGGATGCGACAACGCGCGATGATCGCCATGGCGCTGCTGTTCACTCCCGACCTGGTGATCATGGACGAACCGACCTCGGCCCTCGACGTCGTCGCGCAGCGCTCGCTGATGTTGCAGATCCGAGAGTTGCAGCGGCGACTGGGGTTTGCCGTCATCTTCGTCACCCACGACATGTCGCTGGTAAGTCACTTCTCCGACCGGCTGCTGGTGATGTACGCCGGCCAGGTGGTGGAGGCCGGACCGACCAGGGCGGTGTTCGACAACCCGACCCACCCGTATAGCACCGGGCTGCTCGACGCCTTCCCCTCCATCAAGGGGCCGCGGGTCGAATTGACCGGAATCCCCGGCAGCCCCCCGGACCTCGGGCAGCCGCCCACCGGCTGCCGGTTCCACCCGCGGTGCCCGGTGGTGATGGACCACTGCGCCGGCACCGATCCGGAGCTGTACCCGGTGGGTGAGGTGCAGTCCAGATGTTTGCGGCACAGCCCGGTCCCGGCCGAGAACAGCATTGCGGGTCAGCAGCGATGACGACCACCCCGGAGCCGGACCAGGCTTCGCCGTCAGATGCGGAGCCGGTGCTGCAGACCCATGGCCTCAGCAAGCATTTCAAGGTCGGTGGCAACCTGTCCCGAAAGACTCTGCACGCGGTGGACGACGTCGACCTGGTGATCAACAAGCGCGAGATCGTGGCGCTGGTGGGCGAGAGCGGCAGCGGCAAAAGCACGATTGCCAGGCTGCTGGCCAGGGTGTATGAGCCGACGACCGGCGAGATCATCTACCGAGGGCGGCCGCTGTCCGCGCTGCGGGGGAGACGGCAGAACCTGGCCTACCGCAGCGATGTGCCGATGGTGTTCCAGGATCCGTTCAGCTCGTTGAACCCCGCCTACCGGGTGTCCCACGGAATCTTGCGCGGCCTCAAACTACATCGTCCCGACATCGCCAAGGCGCAGCGCCGGGCCGAGGCGATCAAGGTGGTCAAATCGGTAGGGCTGACGCCGGCGATGGACATCCTGGACCGGTTTCCCTATGAACTGAGCGGCGGCCAACGGCAACGGATCGGCTTCGCCCAGGCGCTGGCCTACCGGCCGACGCTGATCATCGCCGACGAACCGGTGTCGATGCTCGATGTCTCGATCCGGATCGGGCTGCTGAATCTGATGGCGCAACTACGCAAAGATGCCGGGGTGTCGTTCCTGTACATCACCCACGACATCGCCAGCGCCCGCTATGTCTCCGACCGACTACTGGTGATGTACGCCGGCCATGTCGTCGAATCCGGCCCGACCGAGTCCGTCCTGGCCGATCCGCAGCACCCGTACACCAGGTTGCTGCTGTCCGCGGTACCCGACCCGCGAGCCCCGCTCGAGGTGGACGCCGCTGCCGCCAGGGGCGAGCCGCCCAGGGTGATCGACCCGGTGCCGGGTTGCCGGTTCCGCTGGCGCTGTCCGCTGGCCATCGACATCTGCAGCACCGTGACACCGCTACCGGAATTGCTGGCCCCCGAACATCGGGTCGCCTGTCACGTCGCCGTGGCCAACGCCGCGGCGGCAGCCACCCCTGCGGGTTCGGCCGAGGACCCGGACTCCAGCAGCTAGCCGCCTTCGGCTAGGCCTCGGGCTGGATGGTGGCCAGCAGTTCGCCGCTGGACACCCCGGCGCCGACCTGCACGGACACCGCGGTGACGGCGCCGGCAACGCCAGCTGTGACTGGGTTTTCCATCTTCATCGCCTCGATCACGGCTACCAGGTCGCCGGCCGCAACAATTGCGCCCACCTCGACCGCGACCTTGACGACGGTGCCCTGCATCGGGGCAACCACTGCACCGGTACTGGCCGCAGTGGCCGCCGCCGGCCGGGATCGCTTGGCGCGCTTGGCGTTCCCGGCTGACCTGCCGGACAGCACAAGGTCGCCGGGCACCGAGACCTCAACCCGCCGGCCGTTTACCTCAGCGACAATGGTCTGTCGCGCCGGCACCTGCGACTCGGGGTCCGCCGCGGGGGAGTCGAACGGTGGGATGATGCCCGAGAACTCGGTCTCGATCCACCTGGTGTGCACCGCGAAGGTGCCGTCGGCAGCGGTGAAGGCTGGCTCGTCGAGTACCGCGCGGTGGAACGGCAACACGGTCGCCATGCCCTCCACTCGCATTTCGGCCAAGGCTCGCCGCGACCTGGCCAGCGCCTCTGGCCGGTCGGCGCCGGTGACGATCACCTTGGCCAGCAACGAGTCGAAGGAACCGGACACCACCGAGCCGGATTCGACGCCGGCGTCCACTCGAACGCCGGGTCCGGCCGGCAGAACGAAGTTGGTCACCGTTCCGGGCGCCGGCAGGAAACCGCGGCCGGCGTCCTCGCCGTTGATCCGAAACTCGATGGAATGGCCGCGCGGCACCGGATCGGTGGTGACAGCGAGCTTCTCGCCGTCGGCGATCCGGAATTGCTCGCGCACCAGGTCGAGTCCCGAGGTCTCCTCGCTGACCGGATGTTCCACCTGCAACCGGGTGTTGACCTCCAGAAAGGAGATCATCCCGTCCTGCCCGATGATGAACTCCACCGTTCCGGCGCCGTAGTAGCCGGCCTCGGTGCAGATGTCCTTGGCGGCCCGATGGATCTGGCTGCGCTGCCCATCGGACAGGAACGGTGCCGGCGCCTCCTCGACCAACTTCTGGTACCGGCGCTGCAGTGAACAGTCGCGGGTGCCGACCACGATCACGGTGCCGTGCTGATCGGCCAGCACCTGCGCCTCGACGTGTCGCGGCTTGTCCAGGAATCGCTCGACGAAACACTCGCCGCGGCCGAAGGCGGCGACGGCCTCCCGCACTGCCGATTCGTACAGGTCGGGGATCTCGGCCATGGTGCGGGCCACTTTCAGTCCGCGACCGCCGCCGCCGAAGGCAGCCTTGATGGCCACCGGCAGCCCGTACTCCTGCGCGAACGCGACCACCTCGTCGGGTCCGGATACCGGACCAGGGGTGCCGGGAGTCAGCGGGGCCCCGGCCCGCTGTGCGATGTGTCGCGCCGTCACCTTGTCGCCGAGGTCGCGGATCGCCTGCGGGCTGGGGCCGATCCAGGTGAGGCCGGCATCGATCACCGCCTGGGCGAAATCGGCGTTCTCGGACAGGAACCCGTAGCCGGGGTGCACAGCATCCGCGCCTGCCCTGATGGCGACCTCGAGCAGCTTGTCGATGTTGAGGTAGCTGTCTGCGGCGCTGGCGCCGTGCAGGGCGAATGCCTCGTCGGCCACCCGCACGTGCAGCGCGTCCCGATCGGAATCGGCATACACCGCCACCGATCCCAGCCCGGCGTCCCGGCAGGCACGGGCCACCCGGACGGCGATCTCGCCGCGGTTGGCGATCAACACGGTCTTCACAAAGCTTCCCCTTGGTGCTCGATCGACTCGTTGTCGGTCGAATCGCTGTCGGCTTGCGGGCGCCACAGGTCGGTGACGGTGAGGCCCACCTCCCGCAGCAGCCTGCGGGTGAGCGGCAGCGAGATGCCGATGACGGAGGACGGGTCGCCCGTCACTCCGTCGACGAACCAGCCGCCGTAGCCGTCGATGGTCAGCGATCCGGCTACCGCTAGCGGCTCACGGGTGGCCAGGTAGGCGTCGAGCTCGACGGGATCCGGTGTGCCGACACGGATCTCGGTGCTCTCGGTGCCTCGGGCTGTCTGCGTCACCGCACCGTCGATCAGTCGCACGACGGCATGTCCGGTGAGCAGTTCGGAGCTACCGCCGGCCATGGTGGCCCATTGTCCCCGGGCCGCCGCGGCGTCCGCCGGCTTACCGGCAAGCGTCCCGGCAGACCACAACATCGAGTCGCAGCCGATCACTACCGCGTCGGCGAACCTGGCCGCGGCCAGCGCGACCACCGCAGAAGCCTTGGCGTAGGCAAGCTCTGCCACGATGTCGCCAGGTTCCGCATCGGCGTTGGCCGCCTGCACGGCTGCCTCGTCCACCCCGGACACGATCACCGTCGGGTCGATGCCGGCGGCCCGCAGTACCGACAGTCGGGCCGGTGAGGCCGAGGCGAGTACGACGACGGTCGACGGTGGCCTGGCGGTCATCGCGGCTGCCCCGATGCCCACCAGCTGCGGGGCCCCGGCTGCGGTGCTGCCAGCCGGTGGGTCGGTGCCGCCCACGGCGAACGACCTTGCGCTGCAACGGGTTCAGCCGTACCGGACGCGATCGCAGCGAGTACCGCAATCACCGCGGCCACATCCTCATCGTCACGCGAGCTCATAGCGGAATGTTCCCGTGCTTCTTTGGCGGCAACGACTCCCGCTTGTCGGCGAGGATGCGCAGTGCCTTACTGATCTCGGCGCGAGTCTGGTGCGGGTGAATCACCGCGTCGACATAGCCGCGGTCGGCGGCGATGTACGGATTGAGCAGGGTGTTTTCGTAGTCGGTCTGCCGGCCCGCGCGCAGCTCGGCGACCTCGGCCGAGTCCGCCCCGAATTCGTCGGCCGTCGCTGCGATCTCTTTGCGATACAGGATGTTCACCGCGCCCTCGGCACCGACCACGGCGATCTGGGCAGTCGGCCAAGCCAGGTTGACATCGGCGCCCAGGTGCTTGGATCCCATCACGTCGTACGCGCCGCCGTAAGCCTTGCGGGTGATGACGGTGACCAGCGGAACGGTCGCCTCGGCGTAGGCGTAGATCAGCTTGGCGCCGTGGCGGATGATTCCGTTCCACTCCTGGTCGGTACCCGGCAGAAACCCCGGCACGTCGACGAACGTCAGCACCGGGATGTTGAACGCATCGCAGGTACGGACAAACCTGGCGGCCTTCTCGCTGGCGTCGATGTCGAGGCAGCCGGCTAGCTGCTGCGGCTGGTTAGCCACCACGCCAACGCTGCGACCGTTCACCCGGCCGAAGCCGACCAGAATGTTCGGCGCGAACAGCTCGTGCACCTGCAGGAACTCGCCGTCATCCAGCACCGCCGTCACCGCGGCCGCCATGTCGTACGGCTGGTTAGCCGAGTCCGGGATCAGGCTGTCCAGCGCCAGGTCGACCTCTGTTGTCTCCAGATCCTGCTGGGTGTCGCCCAGCTCCGGCACGGTGGAAAGGTTGTTGCTCGGCAGATACGACAGCAACTCTCGGACGTAAGAGATGGCGTCTTCTTCGTCGGTGCCAAGGTAATGCGCTGTGCCGGAACGGGTGTTGTGGGTGCGAGCTCCGCCGAGTTCCTCGAGGGTGACGGTTTCGCCGGTTACTGCGCGCACCACCTCCGGCCCGGTGATGAACATTTGCGAGGTCCGGTCCACCATCACCACGAAGTCGGTGAGGGCGGGGGAGTAGACGTGGCCGCCGGCCGCCGCCCCCATGATCAGGGAGATCTGCGGAACCACCCCGGACAGGTGCACGTTGCGCCGGAAGATCTCCGCGTACAGGCCGAGCGAGACCACACCCTCCTGGATGCGGGCCCCGCCGCCCTCGTTGATGCCGACGATCGGCCGGCCGGTTTTGGCCGCGAAGTCCAGCACCTTGACAATCTTCTCGCCGTACACCTCGCCGAGCGAGCCGCCGAAAACCGTCATGTCCTGGGAGAATACGCAGACGTCGCGGTCGTCGACTGTGCCGTAACCGGTGACGACGCCGTCGCCGTAGGGGCGGTTCGACTCCAGGCCGAAGTTGCTGGAGCGGTGCCTGGCGAAGGCATCGAACTCGACGAACGAAGCGGGGTCCAGCAGCAGCTCGAGGCGCTCGCGGGCCGTCTTCTTGCCCCTGGCGTGCTGACGCTGGACCGCCTTCGCCGACCCGGCGTGGATCGCCTCGTCAACCCGGTGGTTCAGGTCCTCGAGCTTTCCCGCGGTGGTGTGCGGCGCAGTCTCGGCATTCGACGACCGCGATGCCCGGTCGTCCGGCAGCTCTGCCACGGCTTGCCACCCCTTCCTGCTGTATCGCGGGCCGATCGGCCCGTTGCGCGGGCCGACCGAAGGTCAGGTTCGGAGGGTAGCGCCGGACAGGTGTGGGACGAACAGTGGCCAGCGGTCAGCGGGAGTGGCGGTGTCGATGTCGGTGGGGATTGCTACGGTGCGCCGATGCCACGACGAAATCGCGTCGACCCGTGGGGCGATCTACACGCGACCGTCGAGCGTGGGTTGTTCACCGGAAACCGCGGTTGTGTCGTCGATGAC
>JALYXB010000147.1 GCA_030947305.1 Actinomycetota bacterium
GTTTGTGGAGGCGGCGGGAATCGAACCCGCGTCCAACGGTGTGTTGTGAGTCCTTCTCCGGGCGCAGTCCGCTAGGTCTCTACTTGGCCCCATCGGTCACGCGAACTAGCCGATGTGACAGGCCCAGCCACTGTTGGGTGTCCCACCCGAGTCCGTGGCCGGCTCGGGTGGTGATCCTCTTTGTCGGCGCCAGGATCCGGGCCAGAGGCACTCCCGGTCTGACGGAGTCGCTACTCGCTTAAGCGGCGAGGGCGAACTCGCGCTGACTGTTGTCGGCGCTTAATTGTTTTGCGACGGATGGTTAACGAGATCATCGTCGCCTTCCTCGGCCCGCTTCTTCTCACTCGACAGCCGCTGTCGAGACCAATCGCCCCCGAGGGGGTTCGTGCGGTACTTCCTGAACTACAACTCCATCAGCCTACCTAAGATTTCCGACACCGCCGGCCCTATTTATCCTGGCATGCCCTTGGCCCGCCGACCTGCGTACCTGGCGATTTCCCGGTCGGCGTCGCGGGCAGCCATCGTCTGCCGCTTGTCGTACATCTTCTTGCCCCTGCCCAGGGCCAGTTCGACCTTGACCTTGCCCTCAAGGAAGTACATCGACAGCGGGATCAGGGCAAGGCCGCCGCTGCCGTCACGCAGTTTCAGTGCCAGCTTGTCGATCTCCACCCGGTGCAACAGCAGCTTGCGAGCCCGGCGCGGGGTGTGGTTGGTCCAGGTGCCCTCTGCGTACTCGGCGATATGCACGCCACGCAGCCAGATCTCGTCCTCGGAGATGGTGGCGTAGCCGTCGATCAACGACGCCCTGCCCGAGCGCAGCGACTTCACTTCGGTTCCGGTCAGCGAGATCCCGGCCTCATAGGTGTCGAGGATCTCGTAGTCGTGCCGCGCCCTCTTGTTGGAGGCGATCAGCTGGCGCCCCGGCGGCTTGCCGGTCGCGGTTTTCTTCGATGGTGCGGATGTTTTGGCCATAACCGGTCAAGGCTACCGGGAAGCGGCCACCCGATATCCGGGCCGTCCTGCAGGTCGGCTAGGTGCGGACGTAGGCCCGCAGCGTCACGTAGGCAGAGACTGCGGCCAACAGCACGCCCACCCCGACCAGCACCGGCGTGATCACGATGAAGTCGCCGGTGGTGATCGGCGGGATCACCCCGGTGGACATCACGCTACCCAGGGTCTTGTTGATCAACCAGACCTTGGCGGCGATCAGCCCGCCGACGGCGAGCACCGAGCCGATCACGCCCGCCACCACCGCCTCGATCATGAACGGCAATTGGGTGCGCCATCGGCTGGCCCCGACCAGCCTCATGATGGAGGTTTCGGTGCGTCGGGTGTAGGCCGCGATCTGCACCATGTTGGAGATCAACAGCAGCGCGGCGATCGCCTGGATCAGCGCGATCGCCAGAGTGATGTTGCGGACCCCGGTGAAGATCGAGAACACCTTGTTCAGCAGCTCGCGCTGGTCGTTCACCGACTGAACGCCGGGCTTCTTTCCGTACTGCTCGCTGACGATGGCGATCTTCGCCGGGTCCTTGAGCCGGACCCGTAGGAACGCCGGCAGACTATCCTTGGTGGCGATGTCGAGCATTTCCTTCTGACCGGCGTACTGCTGCTTGTACTGCTCGTAGGCATCGGCCTGGCTGTGGTACTCGGCGCTGGCGATGTCGGGGTTGTTCTGCATGGCGGTGCGCAGCTGCGCGCAGACAACACGGCAGTCCGGGTCGCCCTGGGACACCGCCTTGTTGAGGTAGACGTCCACCTGAACCCGGTCGCCGTAGAGCTGCTCGGCATGGGTGGTCATTCGGGCGACCAGCAGGCCACCGCCCAGCAGCCCCAGCGAGACCCCGGTGGTCAAAATCATCGCGATCGTCATCGTGATGTTCCGCCGCAGGCCCGTCAGGACCTCGCTGAACACGTATCCGCCTCGCATGTGTTCCTCTCGTCGGCATCAATCTGCCTGAAATCGGCCGCGAATATGCTCAACCTCGCGGCTGTGCGCTGCTCGTGTCGCGGTTCAGTGTGGTGTGTCGATGGTGGTGAACCGGCCGAATCGCCGGTCGCAGTTGCTACCTGCCTACGCCGTAGACGCCCCGATCCTCGTCGCGGACCAGTCTGCCGAGGTTCAGTTCGATCACCCGGCGCCGCATCGAGTCGACGATGGCGTTGTCATGGGTGGCCATCAGGACGGTGGTTCCGGTGCGGTTGATGCGCTCCAGCAGCAGCATCAGGTCGGCGCTGGTATCCGGATCAAGGTTGCCGGTCGGCTCGTCCGCCAGCAGCAGCAGCGGGCGGTTGACGAAGGCCCGAGCGATAGCGACGCGCTGCTGCTCGCCGCCGGACAGTTCGTGCGGCATCCGGTTCGCCTTGCCCTCCAGCCCGACGAGTTCCAGCACCTCAGGCACCACCCTTCGGGTGACGGCGCGTGGCCGGCCGAGTACCTCCAGGGCGAACCCGACGTTCTGCGCCACAGTCTTGTTGGAGAGCAGCCGGAAGTCCTGGAACACGCAGCCGAGACGGCGCCTGTGCACCGGCACCTTGGAGCGGCGAATCTTGTTCAGATCACTGCCGGCCACAGTGATCTCGCCCCTTTCCGGGGCGTCCTCGCGCAGCAGCAGGCGCAGGAAAGTGGACTTGCCGGAGCCGGAAGGACCGATGAGGAAGGCGAACTCGCCCTTCTCCACATCGACGGTGACGTCCTCCAGAGCCGGCCTGGTGGAGGTCTTGTAGCTCTTGGAGACGTGCGACAGATGAATCACGAGGCCCCACTCTACCGGCGAGAACCGTTATCCCTGTGTCACTGCGGACCGTCCGTGCGGCGCCGGTCAAGTGGCGATCCCCCCGACGACGGATTCAGTGCGTCGATGACGGCGTCATGCAACCGGCCGTTGGTGGCGACCGCGCTGGCCGGCGCCGGTCCGGTCCGGCTGCCGTCCAGCTGGCTGAACCGGCCGCCGGCAGCGGTGACGATCGGCACCAGCGCGGCGATGTCCCACACGCTCAGCTCCGGCTCGGCCGCAATGTCGACCGCCCCCTCGGCGACCAACATGTACGAATAGAAGTCGCCGTAACCTCGGGTGCGCCAGCAGCGCTCCGCCAATGCCCTGAAGGCGGGACCCCGACCGGCGGCGTCCCATTCGGAATAGTCGGAATAGGCCAGTGAGGCATCGGCAACCTCGGCGACGTCCGAGGTCTGCAGCCGACGCGGATCGCCGCCGTTGAAGGTGCCGAAGGCGGCGGTACCGTCCGTCGCCCACCACCGCCTGGCCAGGGACGGTGCGCTGACGACGCCGACCACGATCTGGTCGCCGTCGACCAGCCCGATCAAGGTGGCCCAGATCGGCACCCGGCGGACGAAGTTCTTGGTGCCGTCAATCGGGTCGATCACCCAGCGGCGGCCGGCGCCGGGCCGGGTGTCGCCGTATTCCTCGCCCAGCACACTGTCGGCTGGCCGTTCGCTCGCCAGCACAGCCCGGATCGCCGTCTCCACCGCCAGGTCGGCGTCCGAGACCGGGGTGAGATCGGGTTTGCTCGCGACCCTCAGGTCGGCAGCGCCGAACCTGGGCAGGCTGATCGCGTCCGCCGCGTCGGCCAGCCGCAGGGCAAGAGCAAGGTCGTCGGCGCGCTGGTCGCTCTGATCGGTCGGCACCTGCAAAACGCTACCGACAAGTCGACCATCCGGACCCACGTCCTGGCCCGGCACCGGGCGCGATGTGGACAACACGGCGACGGAGGTGCAGCCGGGTTACGGTTCGGCCAGCACATCGCGGACCTGCCCGCCTGGTCCGTGGAAATGAGGGGAATCGGCGACGGGAGGGGCGGTAACCGATGGCACCGACAGTGGCTGCGGTCGACCACATCTACGACGAGGTGCGCGAGCTGATCCGGCGCCGCGGACTGGATCCGGTTACCGATCGACGAGCGGCGAAATCGCTGATCGACGAAGTGGTTGCGGATTACCAGGACCGGGTCGCGACGTCCACTCTGCCACCCCTGCACGACCCGGAATCGGCCAGCCAGTTCGTCCTTGACTCGCTGGCCGGCTTCGGTCCACTGCAACGGTTTCTGGACGATCCGCAGATCGAGGAGATATGGGTCAACGAGCCGGGAAAGGTGTTCATTGCCCGCGACGGGCACTCCGAACTGACGACCACCATGCTGGCTGCAGGCGAGGTCCGCGACCTGGTCGAGCGGATGCTCAAACCATCCGGTCGACGGCTGGACCTGTCCAGCCCGTTCGTCGATGCGCTGCTGCCGGACGGCAGCCGGCTGCATGCGGTGATCCCAGACATCACCCGCGAACATCTGTCGCTCAACATCCGCAAGTTCGTGGTCGCCGCCAACGGGTTGGAAGATCTGGTGGTCCGCGAGACGATCACTCCGCACGCCGCTCGCTTCCTGGAGGCGGCGGTGACCGCGGGGTTGAACATCATCGTCGCCGGTGGCACCCAGGCCGGGAAGACCACCCTGCTCAACACCCTGCTCAACTCCATCCCGCCGCGCGAGCGGGTGGTCACCTGCGAAGAGGTGTTCGAGCTGCGGCCGAACCTGCCGGACGTGGTGGCGATGCAGACCAGGCAGCCAAACTTGGAGGGGCACGGCGAGATCCGGTTGCGC
>JALYXB010000148.1 GCA_030947305.1 Actinomycetota bacterium
ACCTGCCGACTGCAGCGCCGCCAACGCCGTCAGGTCGGCCAGCGACGACACTCCGCCGGAGGCGACTACCGGGGCATCGGTGGCCGCGCAGACCTGTTGCAAAAGCTCGATGTTCGGACCTCGAAGGGTGCCGTCCTTCGTCACGTCGGTGACGACATAGCGGGCGCATCCCTGAGAGTCCAGACGCCGCAACACCTCCCACAGGTCGCCTCCGTCCTGCGTCCAGCCGCGGGCGGCCAGAGTGCTGCCGCGGACGTCTAGCCCGACAGCGACTTTGTCACCGTGTCTGGCAATCACCGATGCGCACCAGTCCGGGTCCTCGAGGGCGGCGGTGCCGATGTTCACCCTTGTGCAGCCGGTGGCCAGTGCCGCGGCCAGTGAGGCGTCATCGCGGATTCCGCCGGACAGCTCCACCTTGACCTTCAGCGCAGAAACCACTTCGGCAAGCGTCGCCGCATTGGATCCGCGGCCGAACGCCGCATCCAGATCCACCAGATGGATCCACTCGGCGCCCTCTCGCTGCCAGGCGAGGGCCGCGTCCAGCGGTGCCCCGTAGTGGGTTTCGGTACCGGCCTTACCCTGCACTAGCCGAACCGCCTGGCCGTCGGCCACATCGACGGCGGGCAAAAGTTGGAAGCTCACCGGGCCAACCCTAGGGGCAGCTCGTATGCCGGCCGTTGCGTGGTTGCTCCCTGAGCAAGTTGGGTCTGCTGGTTTCAGCCGGTTGACGTCGGCTCCCGCGCCCGGCACCAGAAGGCGGTCGGCGCATCCCCGATGCGGGCGACGATCAGCGTCGCCTCGGTCCGGGTGTCGCTGGTCATCGACGGACGTAACCGGTGGCGCAATTCGTCGGGGATCACCGGCGTCCCGCGCTGCTTGATCTCCAGCGTCCCGACGCCGTCGCGGCGTAGCCAGCCGGCGATCGTTCGTTCGGTGAACGGCGCGATGTCCAGCACCTCGAATGCTCTGACCCCGGCCGGCCGTCTGTCACCGGTGAGATAGGCCAGATGCTGGTCGAGCAGGTGCAGGCCGTGTCTGGCGGCATAGTGCCGCACCAGGTGCGCCCGCACCACCGCAGCGTCGGGGTCGACGATCCAGCCGCTTGCCGGCCCCGCCATCGTGGCGGCTCCCCCGTCGCCATCCACATCCGTGAGCTGCCAACTGATTCCGGCGCTGGTGAGCACCGAAGCACGGCGCCGCACGGCCCCGTCGGCGAACGCGGTGGGCCACAACACCGCCTCCCGTGCGGTCCCGTCGAGCGAGACGATTTCGACCTCACCCGGCCGGCGCAGCTCGTCGTAGTCGATACCGGGTGGCAATCGCAGCACCGGCGGCCGGTCGAGGTAGACGGCATCCAACTCGACCACCGAGGGGACGGTGTCGATGCTGGTGATGCGTCGCCCGCCGGCGGTCCGGCGGGCCGGGTCGGCGTAGGGCGTCAGGGCCGCGCTGGTCGGCGTCAGCGCGTCTGCCTGGATGAGGGGAATGCCAGGAACATTGACGTGCGCCATGGCCAACCGAACCTGGTCGAGGTCGGAGCCCAGCAGCGGCCGACACCCGGCGGCCGCCAGTGCGGCCAGGTCGGTGCCGATGGAACAGGTCACATCGTGCACGCCGCTGCCGGCCATCCTGACCGCCCGATGCTCGGCCACCGGCCAGGGACTCGCCTGCTGGACAGACTCGTCGGTGAACAGCCAGCCAGCAGACCGCTTTCCCAGTTTCGGCTCGGCCCTGCGACGCAGTCGCACTGTCTCGACCACCGCGGCGGCGTGCTGTGAGGTGATCTTCTGCGCCGCGGTGAGATCGTTCAGCAGGGTCGCAGCGGTGAGAGGCAGCCCCGCGGCTGCGCACAGGGCGTCGGCGCCGGCAGCGCTGGTCAGATATCCGACGTCAGCGAGGGAGAACTGATACGCCATGACCGCCCTACGCCCCGCGGGCGCCGCTGTTCGCGGGCCGGCCTTGCGGTGGCAGCGTCTTGGGGTGCACCGCATCGTTGATCGAGTCGACCGGTCGACCAGTCGGAGCCGGCGTCATACCTGCAGCGGCCGGACCGCGTGGGCGAAATACCGACCGTCGCTGTTCTGCAACTCGAGTGTCATCCCGAAAGTCTCGGACAGCGACTCAGCCGTCAGTGTCTCAGCGACGGGCCCGGCCGCAACTATCCGCCCCTCCCGCAGCAGCATCACATGCGAAAAAGCGAGAGGGATTTCCTCGACATGGTGCGTCACCAACACCGTCGCCGGCGCTGCCGGGTCCTCGGCCAGCACCGACAACCTGGCCAGCAGATCCTCCCGACCGCCGAGGTCCAGCCCAGCTGCCGGCTCGTCGAGCAGCAGCAACTCGGGATCAGTCATGAGCGCTCGGGCGGCCAGTACCCTCTTGCGTTCGCCCTCGGACAAGGTGCCGTAGTTCCGGTCGGCCAGCAAGCGCACCCCCATCGCATTCAGCAGTTCGTTCGCCCGGTCGAAATCCAGCTCGTCGTAGTGCTCCCGCCAGCGACCCACCACCCCATAACCGGCCGACACCACCACATCGATGGCCTTCTCCATCGCCGGTACCCTGTTGGCCAACGCGGCCGACGACAACCCGATCAGCGGCCGAATCTCCGCCAGCGACACCGCCCCCAGCCGGGCACCCAGAACATGGGCACGCCCCGATGTCGGGTGCAGCTGAGCCGCGGCGATCTGCAGCATGGTGGTCTTACCGGCACCGTTCGGTCCCAGGATCACCCAACGGTCGTCGGCGTCGACGTTCCAGCGGACCGAGTCCAGCAACACCGCGGCACCCCTGCGCACGGTCACGTCGAACAGATGGACCACCGAGTCTGGGCCGGGAGCGATCGTCGGCTGGGAAGAGGTGGCCACCGGGCCATTGTTCCGCACGCCGGCCGTGCTGCAGCGCCCGGGACGCGCCGACGACATGACCCGACCGGGATTGCGGAGTTCGCTCCGTGACAATGGTCTGCAATGTCCGAGCAGCATGCGTCCGAGATCGCCCCCGAGACTCTGTCGGCGTTTCCAGGTCGGCCCTTTCCGCTGGGGGCCACCGTGACCGATACGGGTACCAACTTCTCTGTGGTCGCGGACGGACCGACCGCCGGCGACACGTCGACGGACAGTGGTGTTGCGCTCTGCCTGGTCGACGCCGCCGGCGAGGAGCGCCGCTGGGAGATGCGCGATCGCAGCAACGGGTGCTGGCATGCCTTCGTACCTGGGGTCGGTGCCGGACAGCGGTACGGATACCGGGTGGGCGCCAACGACTACTCGAAGCTGCTGCTGGACCCGTACGCCCGCAGGGTCGACAGCACCGACTACGACCTGATGGCCGCGTCGGCCGCCGGCGTCGACACCCTCGGCAAGGCACCGCTCGGGATCGTCACCGCCGGCGGCGTCAGCGTTGCCGCCGCCCGGCCGGACATTCCCTGGGAACACACGGTGATCTACGAGGCTCACGTCAAGGGGCTGACGGCCAGCCACCCCGGGGTTCCCGCTGAGCTCCGCGGCACCTTCGCCGGCGTCGCCCACCCGGCCGTTATCGATCATCTCCGTCAACTCAAAGTGACGACGCTCGAGCTGTTGCCGGTGCAGGCCTTCGCATCGGAACCGGGTCTGGTGGCGACCAACCGGCACAACTATTGGGGCTACTCATCTCTGGGCTACTTCGCCCCTCACCCTGGATACGCCCATCAGCCCGGGAAGGAGATCGAGGAGTTTGCCGCGATGGTGGACGCACTGCACGCCGAAGGTATTGAGGTGATCTTGGATGTGGTCTACAACCACACCTGCGAGGGTGGCCCGAGTGCTCCTATCACCTTGTCCTGGCGTGGTTTCGCGCCGACCGTCTACTACCTGCCCGATTCGATCGATCTCACCGGTTGCGGCAATACCGTTGACCCCGCGTCGTTGGCCACAGTGCGCATGGTGACCGATTCGCTGCGCTACTGGGCGGGTGATCTCGGGGTGGACGGTTTCCGCTTCGACCTTGCACCCGTCCTCGGCCGGCCACATGGCGGTCCGTTCGACCCGGCTGCAGCGCTGCTCACCGCGATCGCCGCCGACCCATTGCTGGCCAACCGCAAGTTGATCGCCGAGCCGTGGGACGCCACCGGCGACGGGTACGCGGTCGGCAGGTTCGGCGTCGATTGGGCGGAGTGGAACGACCGGTTCCGCGACGACGTTCGCGACTTCTGGCGCGGCATCGGCACCGTCGGTGAGTTGGCGTTCAGGCTTACCGGGTCGCAGGACCGCTACGGCGACGGTCGCCGGCCGTGGGCATCGGTCAACTTCGTCACCGCGCATGACGGCTTCACGTTGCGAGACCTGTTGTCCTACAACGACAAGCACAACGAGGCTAATGGTGAGCTGGGCGCCGATGGTACCGACAACAACCGCTCGTCGAACAACGGTGTCGAGGGCGAAACCGACGATCAGCGGATCCGGTCGCTGCGGCTACGGCAGGCCCGCAACATCGCTGCCACCCTGTTGCTATCCACCGGTACGCCGATGATCACCATGGGCGACGAACTGTGGAAAACTCAGCACGGCAACAATAATCCCTATTGCCAGGACAATGCGCTGAGCTGGCTCGACTGGTCGGGGCTTACCCCAACTGGCGGCGGGCATGCTTGCGCTCCCACGGAGTCCGCACAGATGCTGGCCTTCTTCCGCCGCACCCTGGAGATCAGGTCGACGGCCGTAGCGCTCCATCAGGGCGAGTTCTTCGCCGGACAGCCGCATCCGGCTGAGGACAGCACCGACGCCGGTCTGCCGGACGCCGACGAGCCGGACCTGATGTGGTTCAACGCCGCCGGTGAGCGGATGCGTGGCAACGAATGGCAGGATCCGCAGTGCCGAACGATTCTGATGTGGGTGAACGGGGCCGACGTCAGCGGGCATGGACCACGCGGCGAACTCCAGACTGACTACTCTTGGCTGCTGGTACTGCATTCCGGCGCCGACAACGTCGAGGTGACATTGCCGGACGGCGCCTTCGGCACCGCCTACGTGCCCACCGTGGACACCTCGTCGCCGGACGGCACACCCGTCGATCCTGCGCCGCTGTCCGCCGAAATGGACATCACCGTGCCGGGCAACACCTTGCTGTTGCTGCGAGCCGTCCCGTCCCGAACCTGACAACGACCGGTCAGGCGGTTGCCACCAGGCCCATCTCGGCCGGCGAGGCGAGCAGCGTGTTGCGCGGGATAACCCGCACCGTGTAGCCGATGGCGCCCGAGCGCTCCAGAGCGATCTCGGCCTGGAAAAGGTGCCCGTCGCCATTACCGATGAAGGTCATGTCGGTGGTCCGCACGTTCGACAGTTCTTCGCTCTCGTCGACCGTTCCGGTAACCACCTGAACCAGCACATCGTCCTCGGACAGGCCGCCCAACTCGAGGGAGGCCCGCAGCGTCATCACGTTACCGAGGGAGGGCACCTGACCGATACCGGACGCGTCGACCTGCGCCACCCTGACTTGCGGCCAGGCCCACCTGACCCGATCCTTCCAGGCGGCAAAAGCCTTGGCCTGCACCGGGTCCGACACCAAGATGCGCGCAGCGGACGCAGCGGGCCCGTAGTAGCCGTTGACGTAGTCGCGGACCATCCTGGTCGCCTGGACCCGTGGCCCGAGGTAGGAAAGGGTATGCCGGATCATGTCCACCCAGCCTTCCGGGCGGTCGTCCTGCGTTCGGTGGTAGAACAGCGGTATCACCCGCGTCTCGATCATGTCGTACAGCGCCGCCGATTCCAGATCGTCCCTGCGCGTCTCGTCCTCGACGCCCGATGTCGGAATGGTCCAGCCGTCGCGACCGTCGAACAGCTCGTCCCACCAGCCGTCGGAGATCGACAGGTTCAGCACGCCGTTCAGTGCCGCCTTCATGCCGGAGGTGCCGGAGGCTTCCTGCGGGCGGATCGGGTTGTTGAGCCAGACATCTGCTCCCGCGCACAGCACGGAAGCCATCCCCATGTCGTAGTCGGCAAGGAAAACGATGCGATGCCGAACCTGCGGATCGTCAGTGAACTTCACCATCTCCTGCATGAACCGCTTGCCACCGTCGTCCGCCGGGTGCGCCTTGCCGGCGATCACCAGCTGGATCGGCTTCTCCGGGTCGAGTAGCAGCCGCTTGAGCCGCTCGGGGTCTCGCAGCATCAGGGTCAACCGCTTGTAGGTCGACACCCGTCGGGCGAAGCCGATGGTCAGCACCTTCGGGTCGAGAATCGACGCCGTCCAACCGAGCTCGGGCTCCGTCGCGCCGCGCAGCACCCAGGATTTGCGGACGGTGCCGCGGGCCATCTCCACCAGCCGGTCCCGCAGGGTGTTGCGCAGCGACCACAGCCGGTCGTTGGACACCCGGTCGCCGTGCGGCCATTCGTCCGCTGACGCCAGATCCTGCCAATCGGCCATGTCACCGGCCACGTCGTACATTTCGCGCGCCGCCCAGGTGGGCAGGTGCACGCCGTTGGTCACCGACCCGATCGGCACCTCGTCGGGTGAGAATCCCGGGTACAGGCCGGCGAACATTTCCCTGCTGACCACGCCGTGCAGTTTCGCCACTCCGTTGGCCCGCTGGGCCAGTCGCAGGCCCATGTGCGCCATGTTGAAGCGTCCGGAATCCTGTTCGGCACCCAGCCCCAGCACCTCGGAAACCTGCACACCAGGAAGCAATCTGCTGTCGCCGCCGTCGTCGCCGTCCAGGTACAGCCGGACCAGGTCCACCGGGAACCTGTCGATGCCAGCGGGGACCGGAGTGTGGGTGGTGAACACGGTGCCGGCTCTCACCACGGTGAGCGCTTCGGCAAAGGACTCGCCGGAGTCGATCAGGGTGCGAATGCGTTCCAGGCCGAGGAAGCCGGCATGCCCCTCGTTCATGTGGAACACCTCCGGCTCCGGCCGGCCGGCCAACTCGGTGAACGCCCGGACGGCCCGCACTCCGCCGATGCCCAGCAGCAGCTCCTGTTTGATCCGGTGGTTCTGATCGCCGCCGTACAGCTTGTCGGTGGTCTGCCGCAGTTCGTCGTCGTTGGCTTCGAAGTCGGTGTCCAGCAACAACAATGGGATGCGGCCGACATCCGCCCGCCAGATCCTGGCCGTCATCGTGCGGTCGTCCGGCATGGCGACGGCGACCGTCACAGGTGCACCGTCGGCATCGCGGACCAGATCGATGGGCAGCCCCTGAGCGTCGTAGGTCGGGTAATGCTCCTGCTGCCAGCCGTCGGCGGACAGCGACTGCCAGAAGTAGCCGTGCCGATACAGCAGCCCGATGCCAATCAGCGGCAAGCCGAGGTCGGACGCCGACTTGAGGTGATCACCGGCCAGGATGCCAAGTCCGCCGGAATAGTTCGGCAGCACTTCGGTGATGCCGAACTCCATCGAGAAGTAGGCGATGCCGCCCGGCAGGTGATCGTCGGGCCGAGTCTGTTGCTGATGCTGGTACCAGCGGGGGCTGGACAGGTAGGCCTGCAGGTCGGCGTCGAGACCGCGCATCCGCAGCAGGAAATCCTCATTGCCGGCCAGCTCCTGCAGCCGATCCTTGGACACCGCGCCCAGCAACTTGAGCGGATCGCCGTCGAATCGATCCCACAGATCGCGGTCGATGTCGGCCAGCAGATCTTGGCTGGCCGGATGCCAGGACCAGCGGAGATTGCGAATCAGGCCACCGAGAGGTACCAGCGCTGCTGGCAGCTGCGGGCGGACGATGAATCGGCGCAGGGCTTTCACCGGGGAAACGCTACCGGGAGGATGATCGGTTCTTAAAACAGCCGGGCCGAACAGGCGAAATCCGGCTCAGGTGACGGTGCTGCGGATGGCGAACCGCGGATCTCGGTAGTCGCCGGACGCCAGCACCTCGGCGAGCCGCTCGCCGGCCGTCACCACGTCGGTGCGGCTGAGGTACAACGGAGCAAAACCGAGCCGAATGATGTCCGGTGCCCGGAAGTCGCCGACGACACCACGGGCAATCAATGCCTGGACGACGGCGTAGGCCGCTGGGTGCCGGAGGCTGACCTGAGATCCGCGCCGGTGCTGCTCGAGCGGGGTAACGATCTCCAGCTGGTCGGACAGCCGGCTGCCGACGAAGTCGATCATCAGTTGGGTCAGCTCGAGCGAGCGAGACCGCACGGCCGCCATCTCGACCCCGTCGTAGGGGGTGAGGGCGGCCTCCAGCGCCAGCAGCGAGAGCATCGGAGCGGTACCGGTGCGCATCCGCTCGATTCCGTCCGCCGGGGCGTAGCCCTGCTGCATGTCGAACGGTCGGGAGTGCGAATGCCAGCCCGGCAGCGGCTGTTCGATCTGCGGCTGGTGGCGCGGCGCGACGTAGACGAAGGCAGGCGAGCCAGGCCCGCCGTTGAGATACTTGTAGGTGCAGCCGACCGCAAGATCGACGTCGTTGACGGCAAGTCCCACCGGCACCACGCCGGCAGAGTGGCACAGGTCCCACACCACCAGGGCGCCTGCGGTGTGCACCGCTTCGGTGATCGATGGCAGGTCGTGGAGCACGCCGGTGCGGAAGTCGACATGACAGTAGACGGCTACCGCAACCGAGTCGTCGAGCGCTGACGTGGCGTCCGGGGCGGCCGGACGTACCTCGAGGTCGAGCAGCTTGGCCGCCGCCTCGACGATGTACCGATCGGTCGGGAAGGTGGCATCGTCGATGACGATCACCCGGCGTTCCGGCTGGTCCGCCCGCAACCGGGCCGCGGCGATCACCGCCTTGAACAGGTTCACCGACGTCGAGTCGGTCACCGTCACCGTCCCCGGCGCCGCCCCGACTATCGGCGCGATTGCGTCCCCCACCCGGCCGGGCGCCTCCCACCAACCGGCGCTGGTCCACGACCCGATCAGATCGATACCCCACTGCCGATGCAGCACGTCGTGCACCGCTGTCGGAACTGCCAGCGGCAGCGCGCCGAGAGAGTTGCCGTCCAGATAGATGACGCCCGCCGGCAGCACGAACAGCTCGCGAAGTCCGGCCATCGGGTCGCAGGCATCGGCCAACTGGGCTCGCTCCCTGAAGCTGCTCATGGCCACTGGTCTATCAGACGATGTCGGCGGTGATGCCTGGGCGCCGCGGCGGCTACAGAATCGACCCAACGCTCCCCCGAGCCGATAACCGGCCGGCGCAGCACGGCGCCGGACCCGGGTGCGGACGATCGCACGGCTGACCGGTGCACGGTAGCGTTTGCCGAGTGGCCGCCCGCATCGGATTGACCGACATCACGCCAACCGTCGCCGGTGGCCTCTACCCGGCGAAGGCAGTTGTCGGGCGCCCGATCGAGGTCGGCGCGACCGTTTTTCGTGAGGGCCACGACGCGGTAGCGGCCAACGTGGTGTTCCGTCCGATCGGGGCTGCCGGCAGCAAATCCCCGCCACCAGGACCGCTCAACCGGATGGTCGCCGGCATTCCCGGTACCGATCGGTGGTCGACCACCGTCACACCCGACAGTAAGGGCATGTGGTCGCTGACCGTCGAGGCATGGGGCGATCCGCTGGAGACGTGGCGTCATGCCGTCGAAGTCAAGGTGGCAGTCGGCCAGACCGC
>JALYXB010000150.1 GCA_030947305.1 Actinomycetota bacterium
GCCGCTGCAGCAGCGGGTGCACGGCATCGGGGTGCACCACCCGGAGGCCGGACAGCAGCGCCGCCGCTCTGGCCGCCAGTGGCGCCGCCGACGCATCCGGCAGCAGGGATCCGCGCACCCCGATGACCTGCCGACCGTCGGCGAGTGGCACCGGAACACCGGCCAGGGCAGCCGGATCCATCGAGGTGAGCCCGTCGTACAGCCGGCGCCAGAAGGCCGGCGGCCGGCTCAGCGAACCGGCAGCCTCGACCGCCTCACCGATCGTCAGCTCGTGTATTTCCAGGGTGCGCATCGCCGCTGCCGACCGCGCCGACTCGGGCGCCGGCAACAGTCCGGGGATTGCCTCGGCCAGCAGCGTTGCCGTCGCCACGTCGATTCCGCGCACCATCGCAGCGTCGGCCGGGCTCACGGTTTCACCGATGGCCGTCAAAAGCAGCGGACTCAGCCGCCACGAACGCAGCACCGCTGCCCGCAATCTGCCGTCGACTTCGCTGGCCGGGAACCCGCTGTCCGGAACCAGTTCGTCGCGTCGGTCGGCGGGCACCGCGCCGACCAGATCGAGGTAGGCCGCGGCCGCCCTGTCCAGCAGGTAGTCGTCTACCGGGCTGTTGGCCAGGTGCCTGCGCGTCTCGTCGACCTCGAAGGTGCCCACCAGTCTGGCCGGGAAACCCAACATTTCGGTCGTCGGCGTTGGTGCACACAGCGCTGACGGCTCGGCCAGAAGATGGTCCGGAAGCACCCAGCTGACCTGCCATCCGATCCGTCCCCGCTCCTCGACCGGGAGCCGGCCGAGCAGCTCCGCCGGCAGTTCTCCTGCCCTGTTGACGACGGTGAAACCCGTTGTCCCGTCGGCACTATCGTCCAGTTCCACCCTATGATCGCCGACCACGCGGCGGGTGACAATGCGGCCTTCGACATCCACCTGCTGCAACCCTGGGAGCGCCCAGAACAAGTGATCGACGACGTCGTGGCCCCATTGCTGCAGCAACAGATCGCCGTCGAGGCCACTGTTTAGTGGCAACCGCACCTCCGTGGTGTAGCCGGTGGGCACCGGTTCGGCGTCGGCCACCGGCCAGCACAGCCGCAAGGTGGGGACGACACCGTCACGGGCGGCGAGTTCGCTATCGAGTTCGGGAATACCAAGCGCCGCAACGCTTTCCGACGTCCGGTCCGCCGAGAAGGTGACCCCGCCATCGGTGGAGACCACGCTGGGTGAGCTACTGACGGCAAGGACGGCGGTGAACCCGACACCGAAATGGCCGACCATCGCAGCGGAATCCCGCTTGGCGGACGCCCGCAGGCTGGCCAGCGCGCCGACACCGGCCGGCGTCAGCGGCGCGCCGGTATTCGCTATCCGCAATTCCTGCACAGTCTCGGAACCAGAAGTGCTGCGGTGCAACGAGATTCGGATTGCTGCAAGATCACCGATCTGTCGTGCAGCGTCCACTGCGTTGGCGGCCAATTCGACCAGCACCCTGCCCGTGTACCCGCGGGACAACGCCTCTTCGGCGTTCGCGTCCTCGCGGAATCGGGCCGGCGACGATGTCCAGGTGGCTAGTGCCGCCGACCGCAGGGCGCCGGTGCCGTACGGGTCCGCTGGATCAGCCCTGGCCGGCATCAGGCTCGAAGGCCGTTGTTCCGGGCTCGAGTTGCGTCAGCTGTGGTGCAGCCTCCAGCGCGGCTATCGGTTGCGGTCCCTGCTCGAGCATCAGGATCGTCGGCAGCATCTCCGGCGGCGGCCACACCGGGGTTGCCTGGTCTTCGGCCGGTTCGGCGTCGTCCGCAGCTACTTGCAGACCTGCGCCCTGCTCGACAAGGTTGGCCAACCGATGGTGGACATCCATCACCAGTTCGTCGATCAGCGCGTCGGGAATCGGCAGTGGGCGCAGCGCGGAGGCCGCGGCCTCCGAGTGTGCGCCGCAGCCGTATTCGACGTCGACGACCCGGCCGTCGGCCGGCGCGAGTTCGTTGCCGCAGGCACCGAACATTCCGCCGAGTGAGCCGGCCAACGGCAGGAAGAAGCCGCACGTTCCGCACCGTCCCGGGGCGGCGACGGCCATTTGGTCGGCGGGCCCGAAGGAGCCGTCATGCCAGCGGTCGGCGATATCGATCCTGCCGTCCCGGCTGAGCACCCGCACCCTGCCGAGGCCGAGTTCCAGTGCAATTGCCTCGACGGCGGGGTCGTCGGACTCCAGATAGCCGGGTACCAGCCGGTCGTCGTCCTCGGTGGCCGGCAGCAGGTCTCCGACGCCGAGGTCGCCCGCTCGCACGCGCTCGTCCCATGGCACCCAGGCCGGCGCCAGCAGCGCGCCGTCACCTGGCAGCAGCACCACTTCGCTGACCGTGACGGCATTCCCAGGGACCACGGCGAGCGTCACCGACCAATGCCAACCGAGGTAGCCGGCTAGCTCCGCGGCGAACGAGACGGTGATCGCCACGTCGTCGTCCGGGACGCTACCCACCAATTCTCCGACGCCGCCACCGGCCTCCTCGACGGCTGCGGCTCTGGCTAGCTCGATGGCATCGTCTGGCAGCACCAACTGCGGCTTCTGCTGGGTGGACTTCACGAACGCCATGATGCCGCACGACGGCACCCGGCCGGAACCCGCGGTGGCTGCGACCGTTCGGCTGATCGGGATCGGCGTACTCGGGGTGCGCGGGCTGGTGTGTGCGCTCGCTCCGTGCGGCAGGATGAGGACATGCCAAGGGATGACGAGTTCGGTGAGGGGGACGACCCGCGCTCGCCGGCGGAGATCGACCCTGGCCACCCGCCCCGCGGCGCCGACCGATACCGGCCCGGCCAGCAGGCAGCCGCACCGGCCCGACCCGCGCAACCGCCCAGATCCGCGCAACCGGCAGCGGCACGGCCCGGCGGCCCCACCGACAATCCGACCACCGAGCTGCCGCGCGGCAGCGCCGGCAGGCAGGCCGGCCCACCACGAGATCAGCCAGCTGTCCAGCAGCCCGCCCCCGGCACCGGACGAACTCCGCCCGATCAACTGCGGACGTCGCATCAGCCGGCTCAGCAGAATCCGCTCCGCCAAAATCAGGGCCAGCGAGCCGGCCAACCACCCCAGCCGCAGTCGGTCCGGCGGCCGGCAACGCCCCACCAGCCCGCCGCCGGCCCCGCCCAGTGGCCGGTCCGCAGGGATCCGCCGGGCCCCCCGGGCGAGCTACCGCCCTTTCGAGCAGACCAATCCACCACGCGCCCGAGCCAGCAGGATCCGCGGAACCGCGGCGGGGCCGACCGGCGCTACCGAGAGCAGCAGAATTCGCCTCCCGGCCATCGCGACCCGGCCGACCCGGAGGCCGGCGGCCAGGCTCGTCAGCGCGATCGCGCCGACTACGATGTCGGCGGCGATCTGTATGACGAAGGCAAGCCGGCGGCCGCCGACGGGAGACTGGAGCATGGAGAACGGCCTACGCAGCGGCGAGATCACCTGCCGCCGTATACCGAACCAGACCTGGCCGCGATGTCCGACCAGCGGGGCCCGCGAAAGATGACCGTCACCAGGGTCGCAGCGCTTCGCAGCAGGGAATTGACCAACCGCGGGGTGCAGATGTTCCGGCGGGCCGCATCGGCGGATGGCGCGGACCAGTCAGGTCTGACCCACCTCACCTACGCGGTAATGGCCAACTACGCCACCGATGCCGCGTTGACGGTCGCCCTTGCCAACACGTTGTTCTTCGCGGCGGCCGCGGGCGAGTCCACCAGCAAGGTGTTGCTGTACCTGCTCATTACGGTGGCACCGTTCGCGGTGATTGCGCCGTTCATCGGACCGCTGCTCGACCGGGTACAGAACGGCCGCCGGATCGCGTTGTCGGTCTGCAGTTTCGGCCGCAGTCTGCTGGCGATCGTGATGGCGTTCAACTTCCACTCCTGGATCCTGTATCCCTGCGCTCTGGGCATGATGGTGCTGTCGAAGGCCTTCGGGGTGCTCAAGGCCGCCCTCACCCCACGGGTGCTGCCGGAGCAGATAACCCTGGTCAAGACCAATTCCAGGCTCACCGTTTTCGGGCTGGTGGCCGGCGGCGTGTCCGGAGCGATCGCCGCCGCCTTTGCCGGCCTGTCGAACTCGTCGGGCGCGCTGATCTGGACGGCGCTCTGCGGTGTCGCCGGCGGCATCCTCTGCATCAAGATCCCGGCCTGGGTGGAGTCGACGGCGGGCGAAGTGCCCGTCCACCACAGCGAGATCCTGGAGCGCGGCAGGCAACGCACCTTCCCGCCGATCGTCTCGGCAACCCTGTGGGCGAACCTCGCCAACCGCATCGAGACCGGCTTCCTGGCGCTGTTCATCGCGTTCGTGGTGAAGACCGAGTACACCCATGTCAGCGGATTCGGACAGCTGCTGCTGCTCGGCATCGTCGGCGCGGCGGCCGGTGCCGGTGGTTTCCTCGGCAATGCGCTGGGCGCCAAGTTGACGTTGTCCCACCCGGACCAGGTCGCCGCCTTCTCGGTCGCCGGTGTCGCGGTGACGACGCTGATAGCGGCAGCTCTGCCCGGGCTTGCGATGGGTGCGGTGGTCGGCCTTGTCGGCTCGACCTCCTCGTCGCTGGCGAAGGTCTGCCTCGATTCGGTGATCCAGGATCGGCTGCCGGAGAAGAGCAGAGCGTCGGCTTTCGGGATGAGCGAGTCCGCGCTGCAGTTGGCCTGGGTCTTCGGCGGGGTGGTCGGCCTGTTGCTGGGCGGCATCGCACACTTGCACGGCCGGCCGGCGTACATGATCGGTTTCGCGGTGGTGACGGTGCTGGTACTGATTGCCCTCGCGCAGAGCTGGCTGGCCAAGGACGGGCGCACCCTGCTCCCCGGCCTGGCCGCGGCGGTGCACCGCAAGTCCGGCGCCCGGACCCAGCCGACCCAGCCGACACAGCGCCATCAGACAGCGTCGAACCAGCAGACCTACCGACAGGCCGATGCTGGACAAAGTGCGCAGAGGCGACAGGGTGGCGGGCAACCGATCATGCCGCAGCCGGCTGCCAAGCGCCGAGGTATCCGCAAGGCCGGCAAACCTCGGTGAGGCGTCATTCCGCTGCCGCCTGTGTCAAGCGGTCGGCAGTTGGCGCCATTGCGCTACCGGCCGCGCTGCTGCTCGCCGGCTGCACCGCGCCGCTGCCGGATGTCACCGTGTACGGCGATGGCACCGTGGTGACCGTCGACCCGAGCCTGTGGTGTGCGGCCGATGCCGCCGACTCGACGGTGAGCTGCCGGGTCAACAGCGGCGATGCGGGGGCACCGCGACTGCGGCTGACCAAGGGCAGCGCGGTGTCGGTGAACGTTCCGGCGCTGGTAGGCAAGGCACCCTGGGTGGTGTTGTTCGACTACCGGGACGCGCAGGGCAGGGAGCAACAGGCACGCGGCCCATTGTTCGCCGCGGACACCACAAGGAACTATGTGCTGCACCCGCCGGGGCGCTCTGATCAGCTCTTGCGGGTGGAGATCCAGAGCGGGTTGATCCCGATGGCGGCGGCCACCGGCACGGGTGTCACCTATGCGGCCACCCACACCTGGGTGCTGGTGATCGACCCCGCCTGACGTAACCGACACCAGTCCCAGGCCCGGCGGTCGGCACGGTCGGGCGGCCGGCTCAACCCTCCAGCTCGGAGGCAACGGCACGCAGCACGTCGGCGATCCGGCCACCGATGGCGCGGTCGGGGTAGCGGCCACGGCGCAAGTCGGGCAGTGCCTTGGATTCCAACAACTTGATCATGTCGTCGATCAAACCGTGCAGCTCCTCCGCCGGCCGCCGGCTGGCCGCCACCACCGACGGCGGCGCCTCGAGCAGCGTCACCTGCAGCGCCTGCGGGCCCTTACGACCGTCGGCAACCCCGAACTCCACCTTCTGGCCAGGCTTGAGATCGGCAACGCCGCCCGGGAGTGCCGACGACCGCACATGAACGTCTTGACCGCCCTCCTGGGCGATGAAGCCGAAACCCTTTTCGGCGTCATACCACTTCACGCGACCGCTTGGCATTGACGTTCCCATCCTGCTGTTCGAAGTGTGTTGGTCCCGATGACGGGATCGCGGCGGAGCAGCTACCTCACGTCGGGGTCCAGTCTGTCGGCCCATCAGCCTACTGTCGTGCTCTACCCGGTTCCGACCGCATTTGAACGCCGCCGACGCGCCCTTATCCTTGGCCGGTGACCAATCCAGCGCCACGGGATGCGCCCAGTGTTCGGCCGAAGAGCCGCCCCGGCAATCTGCGCCGCTCGCCAGTGATCTTCAGGGTCGCCATGGCGCTGTTCTGTATCGGCGGATCGGCGCTGCTGGTGGTACTCGCGTTGTTCGCCTCCGGAACCAGGCACTTTCCGCTCTGGGTCTGGTTGATCGTCGCGCTCGCCCCAGTCGGCCTGTTCATCGGATCCTTCGGCGTGCGCAGAGCCGGCACATCCCTGTAGCGCCGACCGAAGCGCGCCCGCTCCGGCGTTGCCCATCAGTGCACGGTGGCCAGCAGGTACGTGTCCAGCCACCCCGGAAAGGCCGAGAGGTCCGGCAACACCACGTCGGCACCGGCGGCGGCCAGATCTTCAGCGGCGATCGGGCCGGTCGCCACCCCTACCGACAACGCTTCGGCGGCGCGAGCCCCGGTGAGGTCACCCAGGTGATCGCCGACATAGATCTCGGCGCCGTACTCGGCCAGGGCCGCGGCTTTTGCAGCACTCCACAGCTCGCCCACCACCGCAGTCACGTCGATACCCAGCTGCTTGAGGTGCCGTTCGGCGTGTACCCCCAGCTTCGCGGTGACGACGACGACTCGGCCGCCGCTGTCGATCACCGAGCGGACTGCCTCGGCTGCCGCCGGCATCGCTGTCGTCTTCGGAATGACGATGCCCGGGTACAGCTCGCGGTAGCGCGCGACGAGTCTTTCGATCAACGCCGGCTCCAGGCCGTAGCGGGCGAACTCGTCCTGAAGCGGTGGGCCCAGTCGGGTGACAAAGCTTCTGCCGTCCAGCGGCAGCCCGGTCTCCGCAGCCATCACATCAAAGAGCTCGACCATTCCAGGGCGCGGGTCGATCAGCGTCATGTCCAGGTCGAAGCCGACGGTGAAGGTCACTGGCCGAGCGTACGGACGACGATCAGCGCATCTCGGCTCGGTGTTGCGTTCGAGATCGAGTCGATACCGATAGGTGTCCTAGCGGAACCCTCTGTGAGGTGAGCAGTGACCACCGACGCCGTGATGTCGCAGCGTCCGGCCAGCTAACCTGCACCCGCGGCGGACCCGGACGGCACACTAGAGTCGGCAGCGGTCGCAGGGGTGGGCGGCGAAATGCCCTGACCCGAATGGGTGATTTTAATTTAGGCCCCGGCAACCGGAGCGATCCCAACCTCGGCCCGTGACATCTCTGTGACCTGCAGAAACAGCCAACATATCGATGCGATCACGAAAGTTACCGTTCCGTGATCACGGTTGCGACCGATTTCCGCTCTACCACCGCCTTCCGTATCGTCGAGCGCGGCCCGAGGATCCGCTTCGTGGCCACTCTCCCGGGAGCGGCGCCAAGCGCTGTCCACGCTCCCGGGCCCCGACACAGCAGAAGCATGGACAGCGGCGGGGAACCCAAGATGTGTGGCGACGAAAATTGGTCGCCTTGGGGTGAAGCCGGTGAGA
>JALYXB010000159.1 GCA_030947305.1 Actinomycetota bacterium
CGTGGGTGAGCCGTCGAGGCTGCTCTGGCCGGTAGTGTGCTCGGCCGGTGGGGCAGCCGGGTTCTTCTTGGTGAGGGCGATGACCAGAACCACAACGACGGCGATCAACACCACCAGCCCACCCGCCGCCCACGGCCAGCGGGACCGGTGGCCGCTGGCCCGATGCCTGACGCGCCGGTTATCGCCGGACGGGACCTGGCGCTGACCCAATGGGGATGCAGGTCGTTGGCCGGCCACCGGCGGCCCGCCGGACCGACCGGCCGGCTGCCCTGCCCAACCGGGCTGGGGCCAACCCTGACCACCGATTCTGCTGCCGCCGCCGGGCAGCTGGCCGGCCCCGGACGGCCCGCCGGCCCCGGACGACAGACCGGCCCCGGCCGGTTGGCCAGCACCGGCCGGTTGGCCAGCACCGGCCGGCAGACCGACCCCGAAACGAGAACTGTCGTCCCGGCGAATCGGAGCCTGCTCGTTGATCGAGCGACCGAGAAGGGGCTGGGGGGCGCCGATGTTCCACTGCCGGGCAGCGGAGGTGGCAGAGTTGCCGACCGCCGGCGTTGGGGCAACTCTCGGCGCCGCTGCCTCGGTCGGGTCCGCCGCCCACCGATCGGAACCGGCGTCGCGGTCCGGGCGGTCGGCGCGGTCCGGGCCGTCGGCGATGCCGTCGATGCCGTCGGTGCTGTCGGAGCCCGGTGACGCTGGCGGGACGGGCGGTTCGTCGGCGAAGGAGTTGAGCGCGCGCCTGGCATTGCCCAGCAGTTCCGCGCTGCTCGGGTACCGCATTGTCGGGTCGGCGGCCATCCCGCGGGCGATCACCCTGTCGATCGAGGACGGCAGTCCGGTGATCGCGGACAGCGATGGCACCTGCCCGCGCAGATGCCCGGACACCACTTCTCTGACGGTCCCGACGAACGGCGCTCGGCCGGCCAGGCAGGTGAACAGTACGCAGGTCAGCGAGTAGAGATCGGCCGCCGGGGCGACAGGATTGCCGCGCAGATGCTCCGGCGAGGCGTAGGTCGGCGAGCCGAGGAAATCGCCGGAGGCGGTCCGATGGCCAGCCGTTCCACGCCTGGTGAGTCCGAAGTCGGCAAGGTAGACGTGCTCGCGGCCGACCGACTCGTTCCGAGTGATCAGCACGTTCGCCGGCTTGACGTCCAGGTGCACCAGGCTGCGTTCGTGCAGCATGTCCAGCGCCTCGCCGACCTGGCCGAGCAGGTCCAGTACCCGCCGCTCCGGCAGCGGACCGGCCGTCACTTCGGCGGCCAGGTCGGTGCCGTCGACCAGTCGCATCGCGATGAACAGCCAGCTGCCGGCCTCGCCGAAGTCGTAGAGCGGAACCACGTTGACGTGGTCGATGGCCGACGCCGCGCGGGCCTCTTCGGCGAACCGGTCGCGGAATTCCTCGTCCGCCGACAGGTTTTCGCTGATCACCTTCAGCGCGACGGGGCGATCGAGCCGCTCGTCGACGGCGCGATAGACGGTGCTCATCCCGCCCTGGCCGAGCACCGATTGCACCAGGTAGTGGCCGAGTCGCTGCCCGGTGAGATCCGCCGACACGCTCCGACCCTAGCGCCGCCGGCGCCGTGACACCGACGGTTGTTCGATGCCGGGCCGGGTGTCGGCCTGACCGACGAATCGACGTGCCCGGCGCGCGGCCAGGCTGGCCGATGTCCACACCCGGCGTGGCGGCCGGTCGGCCGGCAGCCGCACAGGCCGCCTAGTGTGACGCACCATGGCACCCGGTCCTCTTGCCGCCGTCCCCAGCGCCGACGCAGCGCCAGCGGCCGGGCCGATCGAGCTGCGTCTGTTGACCGGAGCAAACCTTTACTTCTCCCGACCGGCGGTCAAGCTGACCCTGGACGCGACCGCGGCGTTGGCCGCCGACGCCGGAGCGATGCTGGAGTGGCAGAGCCGACTCAAGATGCACGGCGTGCAGGTGGGACTGCCCGGTTCCGAGTCCCGCGCGATCGGTGTCGCCGAACTGGCTGCCACCCTGGTCCGCAGGGCCGGCACTGCGATCCGCAGCCGCATCCCGGCCGTCGCACATCCGGCCGACGGCGACACCGTTGTAGTCGCCTTCCCATTCGGGCATGTCGGCACCGCAACGGTTTTCGGTCACGCTGTAGCGACAGCTTTTGCCGCGATCACTACCGGCACACCTGTTCGGACAGCGCTGGCCGCCGTCACTAAAGCCGTGGCCGGAGCCGATCCCGGGGACGACGTGCAACCGATCCGGCCGACCATCCCGGTGATCGCGGTGACCGGAACGAACGGCAAGACGACCACCACCCGGCTGATCGCCCATCTGGTGAAGACCGGCGGTCGGGTGCCAGGGTGGTCCTCCACCGACGGCATCTTCATCGACGGCGTCGAGGTGTCCGGCGGCGACTGGTCCGGCCCCGGCGGCGCGGCCAGGGTGCTGGCCGACCCGACGGTCCAGGTGGCCGTCACCGAGACTGCCCGCGGTGGAATTCTGCTGCGCGGCTTGGGAACTGCCAGCAACGACGTCTCCGTGGTGACCAACATTTCGGCCGATCATCTCGGGTTGCTCGGCGTGCACACCGTCGAGCAGCTGGCCGAGGTGAAGTCAGTGATCGTCAGGGTGACGAAGCCGACCGGTTGGTGCGTGCTGAACGCCGACGACCCACTGGTGCTCGGCATGCGCAAGTTCACCAGGGCACGACCGTGGTTCTACTCCCCCGACCCCGGCAACCCTCACCTCTCGGAGGCGCTGGTCGCCGGCGGCCGGGCGAGCACCATCATCGACGGCGAGATCGTGGTGCTGTCCCGCGGCAGCGACCCCGTCCGGATCGCCGAGGTGGCGCAGGTACCGCTCACCCTGTCGGGGGCCTCCAGGGTCAACGTGCAGAACGTGTTGGCCGCCACCGCTGCCGCCATGGCCATCGGCGTGAAACGCGACCAGGTGCGCCGGGGCCTGTCGACCTTCGGATCCGACTCCGAGCACAACGCCGGCCGGCTGAACAGCTACCTGGTCGGTGACACCGCGGTGGTGCTTGACCTGGCGCACAACGAGGCGTCCTTGGAATCGCTGCTCGAGGTCGCCGGCGCCTTGCGCGGGCCGGACGGCCCACTGGCGGCGGTGGTGTCCACGGCCGGCGATCGCAGTGACGAGGCCATCCACGCGATGGGCGCGATGGCGGCGGCGGCCGCCGACACCATGGTGATCGCCGGCAAGTCGAAGTACTTGCGGGATCGACAGCCCGGCGAGATGGAGGACCTTTGGGCCGGCGGCGCCGCCGAGGCGCGTCTGGGCGAGGTAAAACGGGCCGTCGACGAGCTGACCGGGCTGCGGATGTTGTTGGACTCCGCTCTACCGCCGGGAGCGGTCATCGCGATCTGCACCCTGGAACAGCGCCATGAGATGGTCAGCGAGATCACCAGCCGCGGCGGCCACGAGATGACGGCGGCCGAGATCGACGCAAGAGTCGGCGGCCGTGGCGCGACAACAGCACCATGAGAGCAGGGCGACATGAGGTCCGTTGACGAGCATGCCGCGCTGGTGGCGGAGCTGCTGCCGGCAACCCCTGTCCAGCCGACGCCGCTGGCAATGGCGGCCGGCCTGGTGCTGGGTGCCGATCTTGTTGCCAGCCTTGATCTTCCACCGTTCGTGAACTCGGCCATGGACGGCTACGCCGTTCGGGCCGCAGACCTGCCGGCTGCCCGAATTCCGATCGAACTCGTTGTCTCCCAGGACATCCCGGCCGGTAAGACCCATGTCGTCCCGCTCCAGCCTGGCACCGCGGCCCGAATCATGACCGGCGCGCCGGTCCCGAATGGCGCCGACTCGATCGTTCCGGTGGAGCACACGGATGCCGGAACCGTGCGGGTGCGCATCGACCAGGCTCCCGAGCCGGGCCGGCATCTGCGCGCGACCGGCAGCGACGTCGCCAACGGAACGGTGGTGCTGACCGCCGGCACGGTCCTCGGGCCGACGCAGATCGGGCTGGCCGCGGCCCTCGGCCGGTCGACCGTGCCGGTGAGGCGGCCGCTGCGGGTACTGGTGCTGTCCACCGGCAGCGAGCTGGTCGTCCCCGGGAACCCGTTGCTGCCAGGGCAGATCTACGAATCGAACGCCCCGATGCTGGCCGCGGCGATCAACGCGGTCGGCGCGCTGTCCACCGTTGCGCATTTCGTCGCCGACGACGTGGACGAGTTCCGGTCCGCGTTTGCGGATGCGACCGGCGATGTCGACCTGGTGGTGACCTCAGGCGGGGTGTCGGCCGGGGCCTACGAAGTGGTCAAGGATGCGTTCACCGATCGCGGGGTGAGGTTCGCGAAGGTCGCGATGCAGCCGGGAATGCCGCAGGGGTGCGGGCTGGTCGACACCGGTGGCAGACAGCTACCGGTGGTGACGCTGCCCGGCAACCCGGTCTCATCGTTCGTCTCCTTCGAGGTCTTCCTGCGCCCGGCGATCAAGGCTGCCATGGGCCACCCAGCGGCGCACCAGCACCGACCGGCGCGGATGATGCCGCTGGCCGAGTCACTCACTTCGATTGCCGGCAAGCGACAGTTCCGGCGCGGCCAGCTGGACCAGATCGCTGGCTCCGTCAGGGCTTTCGGTGGTCCAGGTTCGCATCTGCTGGGCTGGCTGGCCGGCGCCGACTGCCTGTTGGTGATACCGGAAGACACCACCGAGCTGGCCGCCGGCGAGAGCATCGAGGTCTGGGACCTGATCTGACCCGCCGGCCGTCAAGCCCGGCCGCCGCCCAGCAGACCGGACGCGGCCCCACCAGACCGGACGCCGTCAGTGATTCGCAACGGCCGCCAGCGTTGCGAACCACTAGCCCGGTGCGGTCTGCTGGCGCACCGGCTCGCCCTGGCGTCAACCCCACCAGAAGGCAGCCGCGATGATGAAGTAGACCGCGATCAGCGCCACTCCCTCCATCCAGTCGGACTCGCCGTCGAAGGTGACGAAGGCGGTAATAATCACCGCGACCACCATCGAGATCACCAGCATCGGCGAGAAGACAAGGGTGAGGGTGGCGAAGCCGAGAACC
>JALYXB010000167.1 GCA_030947305.1 Actinomycetota bacterium
GGCGGCGACACCACCGGCCATCACCACGGTGCCGATACCGAGATCGCGAGCCGCTCGCACCGTCTTGGCGGTGAGCACGTCCGCGACAGACTCCTGGAAGGAAGCGCAGATGTCGGCAATGGGAACCGTCAGCCCGTCCCGCCGCAGCCCCTCGACGTGCCTGGCGACGGCTGTCTTGAGCCCGGAGAACGAGAAATCGTAGGGCTTGTCCTTGGGGCCGGTGAGGCCGCGCGGAAACCGCACCGCCTGCGGGTCCCCTTGCGCCGCAAGACGATCGATCACCGGACCGCCCGGATAACCAAGGTCCAGTAGCCTGGCTACCTTGTCGTAGGCCTCCCCCGCTGCATCGTCGACGGTGCTGCCGATCTCCTCGATCTGGCCGCCGATGTCGGTGACCTTCAGCAGCTGCGTGTGCCCGCCAGACACCAGCAGCGCCAGTGACGGCGACGGCAGGGCGCCGTGTTCGAGGGTGTCGGCAGCCACGTGCCCGGCCAAGTGGTTGACGCCGAACAGTGGCACGTCCCAGGCCGCGGCGTAGGCCTTGGCCGCGGCCACCCCGACCAGCAGCGCGCCGGCCAGTCCCGGACCGCAGGTGACGGCGATCGCGTCGACGTCGGCATGGCGTAGGCCCGCCGCGTCGAAGGCGCCCCGAACGGTCGGCAGCAATGCCTCCAAGTGAGCGCGCGACGCGATCTCGGGGACCACTCCACCGAACCGCGCGTGTTGATCCGACGACGAGGCAAGCCGGTGCCCGAGTAGTTGGACAGTGCCGCATCCGTTTTCGTCCGGTTTGCCGATACGCACCAGACCGGCGCCTGTCTCGTCACACGACGATTCCAGGCCAAAGACGATCGAGCCGGGGCCAAGGCTCGGCAGCGATACCCCTGTGGTCATGTTGTCACTTCCGGTCACCGCGCCGAGCAGATGGCGCTGGGCGGTGCATGGTGAAGGCGTCGGCGCCGCTGGGCCGATAGTAGTTGCGGCGCAACCCGATCCTGCTGAAGCCAACCGACTCGTACAGCGCGATCGCCGGCAGGTTGTCGGTGCGGACCTCCAGCAGCACCCGCCGGTCTCCGGCCACCGTCAACAGCTCGTTCAGCAAGGCTCTACCTAGCCCTTTGCCCTGAACGTCCGGGTGGACACCGATGGTCTGCACCTCTGCCTCGTCGTGGTGGATCGCCAGCCCGGCATAGCCATCGACCCTTTCGCTACTCTCGGAACCGTTGCGGTGCACCACATAATGGTGGCCGGCAGCCAGCTCCGACCAAAACATTTCAGCTGTCCATGGTGAGTCGGTGGGGAACAGTAATCCTTCGAGGCCGACCAAGGCGTCGATGTGCCACCAGCGCATTGGCTCCAGCTGCACCGGGGGGCGATCCCGTTGCGCTGCATCGCCGCCACTCACGCCAGCACCGATTTGCCAGCAGTCGGCTCGGTAGCGTCCGGTCGTCGCAGATAAAGCGGGGTGAGCGGCCCAGGAACCGCCCCGGTGGCGAGGGCGGGGCCGGCGGCCCTGACCAATCCGAGCGAGGCGGTTCCCGGCTCCAACAACGGCAGGTCCAGGCCGGCCAGCGCGGCGCCGGCTCCGGTGATTGCCACCGGCGCGGCGGCAAGGGAGGCGATCCAATCGGGCAGAACGGAAGGCGCAAGTACCTGTGGATCACCGATCCGGTGGCGAAGGTGGCTGTACGCGGTGACGTAGACCTCTTTCCTGCGGGCGTCGGTCACCACCAGGAACGGTCCTGGGGGCTGGTGGATGGATAGCGATAGCGCCACGCCGTCGTGGCTGGGAACTCCGAGAACCGGTCGGTCCAGCGCATCGCCCAAGGCCTCGGCGGTGGCGATGCCGACCCGTAGCCCGGTGAACGGACCTGGCCCGAGCCCGACAACAACGGCGTCCAGCGCCCTCAGCGTCACACCGGCCTCGGTAAGCGCATCCTCGGCCAGCGGCATCAGCTTCTCGGCGTGGGCGAACGGCTCGTCGGCGGTGTGCTGGGCCAGCACCCGCACCGGCAGCTCCGCGCCGGCCTCCGCCGGCCCGGCGGTGATCTCGCGAGGGAGCAGCACACGCACCACCCCCGCGGTGACGGTAGCGGTGGAAGTGTCCAGGGAGAGCAGCAACATGATGCCTCAACTTTACCGACGGCGGACAGCACCTGCGGCTACGGTGGGCCGACGGCAGCGGCGCAGAGAGGCAACCATGGAAACAACAACGGCGGTGACGCTCGCCGACGTGGCCAGGGCAGCGGGTGTGTCGCTGGCCACCGCTTCCCGCGCATTACACGGCGCTGCCGGCCGCAGCGTCCGCCCTGAGCTGGCCGAACGAGTACTTGCCGCTGCCACCTCGCTGCACTATGTACCGAACGCCGCCGCGCAGACGATGTCGCGTGGCCACACCAGTTCCGTCGGTCTGATCGTTCACGACATCGCCGACCCGTTCGCGGCCTCCGTCGCTTCCGGGGTGATGGCCACCGCGACGCAGCACGATCTGATCGTCACCGTCGCGGCCACCGGCGGAGACCCCGACACCGAGATCAGGCATGTCGCCGAATTGCGCAGGCAGCAGGCAAGAGCGGTGATCCTGGCCGGCCCCCGATTTGCCGACCCGGACGCAGACGACGCGCTGGCGACCGAGATAGCCGAGTTCGTCGCCGCCGGCGGTCGGGTGGCGGCCATCGGCCGGCCGATGCCGGGTGTCAACTCGGTGGTGATCGACAATGCCGGAGGCGCGGATCGGCTCGCCAGATTGCTGTACTCATTGGGGTACAGGCGTTTTGCCGTCCTTGCCGGGCCGGAGAACCTGGCCACCAGCGAGGATCGGCTATCCGGATTCCGGGCGGGGCTGGAGGCCTGCGGGGTGGAGCTGCCCGATGAACACGTGCTGGCCTCGCAGTTCACCAGGGACGGCGGTTATGTCGGGATGGCCGAGCTGCTCGAGCAGGGACTCGACGTGGACTCGGTGGATGCGGTGTTCGCCGTCAACGACGTGATGGCCATCGGCGCAATGGCCGCGCTGGCCGAACACAGCTACCAGGTGCCGCGAGATGTCGCGGTCGCCGGATTCGACGATGTGCCGATGCTGCGCGACATTCGGCCGCCGCTGACCACGGTGCGCTTGCCGTTGGCCGACATCGGCCGGCTGGCAACGGATCTCGCGCTGGACACCAGCGGAGAGCCCGGCCAAGTGGTGTACCGGTCGGTGCCGCTGGAGCTCGCCGTCCGGGCTTCCACGCCGGCCCGCCGGTAGCCGCTCAATCGACGACGGCAATCTCTTCGAACAGCGGTCGCCAGCGGCCGCCGGCGGCGGTCAGGGTTGCGGTGCGGCTGTCGTCGCGATGACGGATCAGGTTGATGTGCAACGGATCCGGCGCAAGAGCATCGGCGATCCCGTCGCCCCACTCGATGACGACAGCGGCTCGTGCCAGGTCGGTATCAAGGTCCAGATCATCCAGCTCGGGGGCACCCCCGAGCCGGTAGGCATCGACATGCACCAAGGTGGTCGGGTGCCCACCGAAGTGACCGTTGTGCACCCTGGCCAACACGAAGGTGGGTGAGGTGATGGTGTCGGAGATTCCCATGCCGACGGCAATTCCCTTGGTGAGAGCGGTCTTTCCGGCACCGAGATCGCCTGACAACAGCACCAGATCGCCGGCCAGCAGCCGGCGACCGACGGCGGCGCCGAAGGCAAGGGTGTCCGTCAACTCCGGCAGTTCCAACTGCGCGCGGAGCTGCCCGCTCACGTCTTGCGACCGCGGGCGCCGGCTTTCCGACCACTGGACCGGATTGCGGAGGCTCGAACATCGGCTCGCTGCAACAGCTCTCGCAGGGCGATATTGGTGAGCTCCGGCTGTTCCAGTATCACGTTGTGCCCGGCACCGGGCACGATGGTGAGCTCGGCCAGCGGCAGCGCGGCTGCCAACGCCCTCGACTGGCTCGGCGGGGTGATCTTGTCGGCCTCGCCGCAGATAACGACAGCCGGCAGCTCGGCCAGCGCCGGCAGGCCCGCCGTCACGTCGTGGTCGATGATCATCGGCAGCAGATCGGCGATCACCTCGACCGGAGTGGCCGAGATCATGCCGTCGACGTAGTCGACCAGATGAGTCGGCACGTCGTGCCCGGCGAACCCGAAACTCCTGGTCAGTAACCAGACCGCCTCCCTGGTTGCCGGACGGCCGCGTTCGAACAGCCGCGGGTAGCGCGATGCGGTGGCTGTCACCGCCCTGACTAGTGTGTTGCCGCCCAGCAGCGGTGGCCGCGAGCCCTTCTTGGTGCTATATCGTGCGGAACTGTCGATCAACGCGATTCCGGCTACCCGCTCACGAAACAGAGCCGGGTCGGCGGCGGCCAAACCGATCAGGCCCATTCCGCCCAGCGAATGCCCGACGATGACGATCGGCCCGGTCGGTGCGGCCGTGCCGATCACCGCAGCCAGGTCGGCGGCGACGGCCACCATCGTCGAGCGCCCCGCTCCCGCCCTGCCTGAACTGCCGTGCGAACGCTGGTCGAAGAAGACCAGCCTGGCCAGTGACGCGTCTTCGTCGGCCGACGGATCGCCGAAGCCCGGGCCGGCCAGGCCGATGCGCTGGTAGTGCCATGCACCCAGCCGCAGCGTCCAACCGTGCGCGAAGATCACCGTCAGCGGGGCGTCGGCCGGTCCCACCTCCTCGACGTGCAGCGCCAAGCCGTCGGCGGAGGCCACCGAATAGCTGCGATCGGCCGGCAGGGTGTCGTAGGGGATGTCGGGGCTGGCCGTCAGCTCTCGATACCGACTGACGGCGCGGCGCTGGGCCGTTACCCCGCTCACCACGACAGCTCCGACTGCACCGGTCACCACCGAGGCGGCGCCGACCATCTTGCCGAAGGTTCCCACCGGCTCAGTCTCCCTGCCCGATGTACCGCCGGGGGGTACGGGGGCCGATCCTGGTGACGATCTCGTAATCGATGGTGCCGCAGGCGTCGGCCCAGTCCCGCGCCGTCGGTTCGCCAGCATCGCCGGGACCGAAGAGCAGCACGTCGTCCCCTTCCCGGACCGACGAGTCGCCGCAGTCGACCACGAATTGGTCCATCGCGACCCGGCCGGCAATCCGCCGGCGCTGCCCGCCGATCAGCACCTCGGCGGCGTTGGAGGCCGCTCGCGGCACCCCGTCGGCGTAGCCGATCGGCACCAGAGCAAGGGTTGTCTCGGCTGCGGTGCGATAGGTCAGACCATAGGAGACACCGTGCCCGGCCGGCACTCGTTTTGTCAGCGACACCGTCGCCCGAACAGTCATCGCCGGCCGCAGCCCAACATGGTCCGGCACCGGACTCAAGCCGTACAGGCCGATGCCTATCCGCACCAGGTCCAGCCTGGTGTTTGGGTGCCCGATGGCGCCGGCGGTGTTGGCCAAATGGTTGAACTGTGGTCGCAGGCCGACAGCATCCGCCGCCCTTCGCGCGGCGGCGAACGCGGCGGTCTGCTCCGCCACCGACTCGTCGCCGGGTAGGTCAGCGCTGGCCAGGTGACTCATCAGACCCGCCAGCTTCAACCGACCCGCGTCAGCCGCAGTCGCGACGGCCGCCAACAGCGGCGCAATATCGGCGCCGGCGGCGCCCCCCCGGCCCAATCCGGTGTCGATCTTCAGGTGAATAGCCGGCAGCTGCCGGCCGGCGGCCAGCACCGCATCGAGCTGGGCCAGCGAGCTGACGCCGATCTGCACCCCGGCTGCCAGTGCCGGACCGGGATCCTCGGTGGGCACCCACAGCCAGGCGACCAGGGGCGCTGTCAGGCCGGCTTGCCGGAGCTGAACGGCCTCGTCGAGGGTCGCCACGCCCAATGCGTCCGCCCCAGCCGAGACCGCGGCGCGGGCCACCGCAGCGGCGCCGTGACCGTACGCGTCAGCCTTGACCACGGCCATCACCGCGATTGCCGGACCGACCAGCGCCCGCAGCGCGGTGAGGTTCGCCCGGATCGCCGCCAGATCGACGATCGCCTCGCAGCGCACCTGGTTCGTCACGATTCCTCTGTCACTTTCGCTCCACGCCCGGACGACAGCCCCACTTGATACGACGGCCGATGTATCAGTTCAGGTAGTCCCACAGTGCCTGTGCACCGGCATAGCCGGCAGCCTGCGCGCGTTCGCCGGCCCGACCGTGCAACCGCGCGCCGACTGCTGCCGCGACGAAGGCATCCAGCCCAGCGGCCAGTAACGATCCGATGACGCCGGACAACACATCGCCGGAACCGGCGGTGGCCAGCCAACCGGAACCGGACATATTTACCGCCGTCCGACCGTCCGGCGCCGCGATCACCGTGCGATCCCCCTTCAACAACACCACGGCGCCGCTCTCTCGGGCAGCCCTGCGGGCGGAGGCGATCCGATCCAGCGGGTCGAGGTCGGGCCAGAGCCTTGCGAACTCGCCGGCATGCGGGGTCAACACGGTGCCGGCAGGTTCGTCGCCCGAATCGCCCGCCGGTCGGCTGCGGCGGGCAAGCAATGTCGGGTTGGCGGCCAGCATGGTCAGTGCATCGGCGTCGATCACAGCCGGAACGTCGGCTTCTAGCACCGTCCGGAGCCGGGCGAGCGCCGCACCGTCGGTGCCCATTCCGGGGCCGGCCAGCCACGCCTGTACCCGGCCCGCCGCGGCCGGATCCGCGGCAGCCACTACCTCCGGCCAGCGGGCGAGCACGGCCGCCGCGCCCGGACCTGCGTACCGCACCAGTCCCGGTCGCAGCCGCACCGCAGCCCCGACGGCCAGCACCGCCGCACCCGGATAACGGTCCGACCCGGCAACCACGCCGAGCACCCCGCCCGAATACTTGTCCGCGCCGCGCACTGGCCGCGGCCGCAGCATCTCGACGTCGACATCGTCGAACGCCACAGCAT
>JALYXB010000206.1 GCA_030947305.1 Actinomycetota bacterium
CGGACGCTTGTCGATGTGATGGGCATAGTCGGCGGGGCTGAGCACCTCGGACTCGTCGATGTAGTCGACCTGAAGATGCTGCAGCACCTGGGCCTCGACGAAATGCCCGATCCTGGCCTTGGCCATCACCGGGATGGACACCTGGGCAATGATCGCTTCGATCAGATCGGGGTCGCTCATCCTGGCAACTCCGCCCTGGGCCCTGATGTCGGCCGGCACCCGCTCCAGCGCCATCCCGGCGACCGCACCAGCATCTTCGGCGATCCTGGCTTGTTCCGCGGTGACCACATCCATGATCACGCCGCCCTTGAGCATCTCGGCGAGGCCACGCTTCACCAAGTCGCCGCCGGTGGCTGGCGGCTGCGGCTCGGACAGGGAGTGGGCGGTGGGCGTGGAGGTCACGAGATCGGTCATGATGCCATCATGCCGCGGATAGTGGATCATTCCAAGAGCCACCAACGGATACTTGCTCTGGACCACTTACCTTCGACGCTGATCGGGGCAGACACTATGGACCGCACCGAAATAGACCTACAGATCAGCCTGCGCGCCGATGGTGCGCCGCTGCCGGTGCAGATCGCCGACGCGGTCCGGGAGCTGGTGACCGCCGGTGTGCTGCAACCGGGAGACAGGCTGCCGGCCAGCCGGCCGCTGGCGACCAGGCTCGGGGTCGCTCGGGGGACCGTCGTCGCGGGTTGGGATCAGCTGATTGCCGAGGGGTACCTGACGGCACTGGCCGGCTCCGGCACGGTGGTGAACCCCGAGCTGTCGCTGGTGCACCCGGCGAACAGGGAACGACCAGGCACGCCCCCCGCCGTGCCAAGCAGACCCCCCAGCGATTCAGCCGGCGATCGAGACCTCGTCGACCTGCGACCTGGTCGGCCCAATGTGCGGGCGGTGGCCGGCAGCGCCTGGCGACAGGCCTGGCGGATCGCCGCTGCGGACCCTGGCGCCGGTGCGGTCGACCCAGCGGGATTGCCGGCGTTGCGCGCCGAGCTGGCTGCGCATCTGCGGCAGATGCGAGGGGTGTTGGTTTCGCCGGACGAGCTGCTGGTGACAGCCGGCGCCAGGGACGGCCTGGCCACCGTCTTGCAGGTGCTGAGCGCGCGTCGTGGTCGAGGACTGACGGTGGCCGTCGAGGATCCCGGTTACCCGTCGCTGCATCAAGTGCCGCGCAGACTGGGCGCGACCGTAGTCGAGGTCGGGGTGGACGGCGCCGGTCTAGTGGTGCCACAGCTCGATGCCGCGGCCGCGAGGCCGGATCTGGTGATGGTGACGCCCAGCCATCAGTACCCGCTCGGTGCGTCGATGACGGTGACCCGTCGGCTGGAGTTGCTCGACTGGGCGGCCCGCAACGACGCGGTGGTGGTCGAGGACGACTACGACTCCGAGCTGCGCTACGTCGGCGCACCCCTTCCGGCACTGGCCGCGCTGGACAGGCGCGACTCACCGGGCGGGGAACGGGTCGTCACCCTCGGGTCGTTCTCCAAGACCGTAACGCCGGCGCTGGGCGCCGGATTCCTGCTGCTACCGAATCCGCTACGCGCAGGAGTTCTTGCCTTCCGTGCTGACGTCGGCCCCACCCTGTCCGGGCTGGTACAGCGGGCGCTGGCCGAATACCTGGCCGGCGGCGGACTGCGCAGGCACACCGAGCGGATGCGGCGAGACTACCGACGCCGGCGGCGGATCGTCGCCGAGGCTCTGGACCGGATCGACGGCGTGACGGTGCGCGGCATGGACGGCGGCCTGCACGCGGTGATCGAATGGTCCGACGCGGGCAGCTCACAGCGCGAAACTACTGCGCAGCAACACCTTTCGGCTGCCGGAATCCTGACTGGTGCACTGAGCGACTACTGGGCCAGGTCCACTCCGGACGCGCACTTCGGGCTGGTGATCGGCTACGCCGGCATTGAGGACGGCTCGCTGCGCACCGCGCTTGGGGTGATCCGTAGGGTGCTGTCGGCGGCTGATCCGGAGCCCGGTCGAAGGGGACCGGACCGGACCGTCGCTGACGAGCCCGGTGCGACAATCCTGTGATGCTCGAGCTGCCGTCACCGTGCTTGGTGGTGCTCGTCGGCCCTGCCGGGTCCGGCAAGTCCAGCTGGGCGGCCGAGCAGCTCGCTGACTACGTGGTCTCAAGTGACGCACTACGAGCGTTGGTCGGTGAGGGCGAACACGACCTGCGGGCGTCGGCCGCGGCCTTCGACCTGCTTGACACCATCGTGGAGCAACGACTGAAGCGGGGCCTGACAACCGTCGTCGACTCCCTCGGCAACGACGCCACCCGCCGCCAGCGGTGGCTAAAGCTGGCTGCCGACAACAACATTCCTAGTATCGCCGTGCTGCTGGAGGTGCCACTGACCAGGGTGCGCCGCCAGAACAATGCCCGCACACCAAAAGTGCCGGATGCGGTGCTGACCCGCCAGCTCGCCGACTGGCCGCGGGTGATCGCAGAGGTGCTCGGCGAGCCGTTCTACCAGCACCACCGGGTCTCGGTCGACGAGCGGGCCGACTTGGTACCTGCCCAACTGCTGAGCAACCAGCCAACGCCGAAACCCAAGAGCGGCAATGCTTCCGGGGGGATGATCGGTGCGGCTCAAGTCCGCCGGCTGACATTCGGCCTGCAGATTCCGCAGTTCAGCTGGGCCGGCGGCCCGCCAGGCATAGCGGCGCACCTGCGGGAGGTGGCCGGCAGAGCAGAGGTCACCGGCTTCGAGAGCGTCTGGGTGATGGACCACTTCCGGCAGATCCCGATGATGGGGCCGTCCTGGGCGGACATGCTGGAGAGCTGGACGACGCTCGGCTACCTGGCGGCCTGCACTGAAAGGCTACGGATCGGCACGTTGGTGACCGGGGTGACGTATCGCAACGTCGCTCACCTCGGCAAGATCGTCGCCACCCTCGACGTACTTTCCGGCGGCCGGGTGAACTGCGGACTCGGGCTCGGCTGGTACGCCGAGGAACACCACGGCTACGGCTGGCCGTTCCCCGACCGCAAAGAGCGCTACGCCCTTCTGGAGGACGCGCTGCAACTGCTGCCGCGGCTCTGGGGAGCCGGTAAGAAACCATTCGATGGCGCGGTGCTGCACATCCCGGACACCGCCTGCTACCCGCGGCCGCTCCAGCAGCACATCCCCGTCATGGTTGGTGGATCCGGCGAACGCCGGACGTTGCGGTTGGTGGCGAAGTACGCCGACGCCTGCAACCTGTTCGGCAGCCCGGATACCGTGGCGCACAAGGTTTCTGTGCTGCACCAGCACTGCCGCGACATCGGCCGCGACCCCTCCGAAATCTCGATCTCACACCTGTCGACGGTTCTGGTCGGCGACGATCCGGCGCACGTCGGCAAGCTGGTCGAGTCGACCCGGCCGCCGCGCGTCTCGGCCGAACGGCACGCCAGGGCAATAAACGCCGGCACCGTGCAACAACACGCCCGCCGGATCGAGCGGCTGGTCGCCGTAGGGGTGGATCAGGTGATCGTCAGCCTCGTCGATCTTGCTGACCCGGCCGCTGTTGATCGATACGGCGCCGTCATCGACTCGGTAACAGCGTAGGCATCAGCTGGGCTGATTCCGGCCTGGAAACCGGCGGCGCGGCCAACAGATCGGTGAGCCGGGTCGGGGTGAGACGCATCATCGCTGCGAGGGAGTCAGCTGTAGTCGTCACCGAACAGGTCCTCCTCGCTGTCCTTGGCACCGCGGCCGCCACGCGACCCCGCCGACGGCAGTCGTTTGCCGAGCTGGTCGAGCGGTGCTGCCACCTCCGGCGAAACCTCGACAGCCGGTGTCTCGGGCGGTTTCGCGGCGTCCGGAACCGTTGCTGTGTCAGCCGTCTCGGCGTGATCGTGCTGCTGACCGGTGGCGGTCCCCTCCGCGACCGCAGGTGCCGGAATCTCGGTGGGCACAGGGGCCAGCCCTGGTCCCGGTCGGCCGGTCAGGTCGATGCCGGTGACCTGTGCGTAGTCGGCCAGCGCCGCCGGTCGGTCGACCCTGCCGAGCTCGGTCCGCGGCAGCTCGGGTACCAGCTGAAAAGCGGTTGGGCGCTTGAATATAGGCAGTCGGGCGGCCAGGAATTCGGCAAGATCATCATCGGTCGGATGCTTGCCCGGCCGGGGCGCGATCACTGCCACCACTACCGTTCCGGTCGCGGAGGGGTATCCGACAACAGCGGCCTCCGCCACATAGGGATGATCGGCAAGTACCCTTTCGATCTCCCGCGGATAGACGGTAAAGCCGGCAACCACGAAGGCGTCCGCTGCCCTGTCCACCAGATGCAGTTCGCCCTTATCGTCGGCGTACCCGACGTCCGAGGTCAGATACCACCCGTCGGCGGCCGGTCCATCGGCGGCATCCGGCCAGTAACCGAGAAACAGCATCTGTCCCCGAATGGCAATGCGGCCGACCTCGCCGATGCTGCCGACATCGGCGAGGGTGTCGGACTGCTCCTCCTCCGCTTCGACGTCCGGTACCACCCGCAGCTCGAGCCCTGACACCGGCAGGCCGACAGATCCTGGCCTGGCGCGCGAGGTCATCAATGAGGTGGCGATCACCGACGTCGATTCGGAGATGCCGTAGCCCTCCCAGACGCTCTGCCCGGTCAGTGCCCTGGCCGCCGAGAAGTCCTCTGGCAGCAGCGGCGCTGCACCGGAGGTCATCAGCCGGACGGAGGCCAGTGCCCGCTCGGCGCCGTCGGCCCGCAGCAGCTGCCGATATACCGGCGGCGAGCCGGGAAGGATCGTCACCCGATGACGTCGGATCGCCAGCAGCATCGGATTGTCGACCCCGCCGGCCGCGGCGGTCGAGCCGGCCGCACCAGCCGTATCGGCGGCTTGACTGGCCGGCAGCACCGCGGCGCCGCCGACGGCCGTCATCGGCAAGAACGCGGTGACGAAGCCCGCCAGGTGATGCAGCGGCAACGCCAGCAGCGCCCTGTCCTCCATCCGCAGGCCAAGTCCCGGGGTGGCCAGCACGGCGGCGACGGCGGCCAGTATTGCGCGATGCGGGATCATCACCGCCCGGTCGCTGCGGGAGGCCCTGGCCAGCTGGGCCAGCTGCTCGCCCCCGCCGACAGCCTCGAACCTCGGGAACTGCGCCGTCCACCATTCGGCAATCTGAACCGGGGTAACGGCGATCGGCAGACCGTGCGCGTGATCGACGGCGATGCCGACCGTTGCCTGCACCCTGCCGGCCACCCGCTGGGTGTCGCTGCGGGCCGGATCGACCGGTACCGCTGCCAGGCCCGCCCTGGCGACCGCGATCAACGCCAGCGCAAGATCGGCCGAGTTCGGCAGCGCCAGTAGCACCCGGTCGCCCGGTCGGGCGCCGGTCGATGCCAGAAAGCTGGCACCGGCGTCTGCCGAGGCGTCCAACCGCGCCCAGCTGCGGTCATTGCCGTCGCCGATCAGCGCAGGGCGGTCGCCGAATTTGGCAGCTGCAGCACGGACCAGATCGGCAATATTGCCGTCCGGCGGTGTCGTCATGGTCAGGGCCCTCTGGTGTCGGTGCTGCCGTCAGCGCAATGTCAGGTGCCGCCGCCGGCCTGGCACCGCGGCCCGCGCACTGCCTCGATAAGACCCTAGCGCCGCGCGGGCTCGCGGGTGCGCTGCGGGCAACGGCCGGTCGTTACCCTGATGGCAGTAGCGGAACTCGAGGGCGGGAGGCGTGACGTGCGGCTCGGCAGGGGAACCCCGCGCGAGCGGGCCGCGCGCGCGAAGATTGCCGGCGAGGCTGCAGCCGAAGCGGCGTTCCAGGCTGCGCACGCCGACGAAGGGTCGCTGGCACCCGGCACCGACCTGACGGCCGCCGCGTTCTTCGACCTGGACAACACGATGATGCAGGGCGCCTCGACCTATCACTACGTGCGGGGTCTGGCGGCCAGGAACTTTTTCACCACCGGCGATTTGGTGCGCTTTGCTGCCAGGCAGCTCAAATTCCGGATGGTCGGTGCCGAGGACATGCACGACGTCAACCAGTCCAGGCAGGAGGCGCTGTCGTTCGTGGCGGGCCGCAAGGTCGAGGACATCCTGGCGATGGGCGAGGAGATTTACGACGAGTCCATGGCCGACAAGATCTATCCGGGCACCATCGAGATGGCCCGCAGGCACCTGGACGCCGGGCAACGGGTGTGGCTGGTGACGGCAACGCCGGTGGAGCTGGCCCAGCTGATCGCCAGCCGGCTGGGCCTGACCGGCGCCCTCGGCACGGTCGCCGAGACCGAGGACGGCGTCTATACCGGTCGGCTGGTCGGTGAACTGCTGCACGGGCCGGCGAAGGCTGCCGCAGTGCGGGCACTGGCCGCCAGCGAGGGACTTGACCTGCGCCGCTGCACCGCCTACTCCGACTCGGCCAACGACGTGCCGATGCTGTCGGTGGTCGGCACTGCGGTGGCTGTGAACCCCGACAGCCAGCTGCGCGACGTCGCCCGCCGGCGGGGCTGGCAGATCAGGGATTTCCGCACCGCCCGCAAGGCCGCCAGGATCGGCGTGCCGTCGGTACTTGGGGCCGGCGCAGTGGCCGGCGCCGTCGCCGGCGGGATGGCTGTGCGACGCAAACTGCGCTGACGCCTGCAACCAGCCGCAGTGTTAGTTTGCCGACTGCCCTCACCCCTGTCCGGCAGGAGAGTGGGATCGACCGATGACCGCACTTGCTACCGTCGCACGCGCCTACGCGCAAGCGATGCTCGGCCGTCCAGCAGGAATACCCGAACTCGTTGCGGCACAACATGTCCGAGCCCGGTGACCGACCGCACTGCGGCCGCCAGCGCCAGGCAGGCCCATCTCGATGCGTCGCTACCTGCGGAGGTCGGTGGCGATTGGATAGCGGAGCACTGGCTCGCCGCCTATGCGGTGTTGGCGCTGAGCTGACCGCTACCCGCCGCTGCTACCTTCTGGATTCATCCGGATCCTGCTGACCGGCGCCGGCGGTGCCATCGGTGGTGGCCTTAAGCCCGGCCTGCGAGGAGATCAGCAGCGGTGACGTCCAGCTTCCTGTTCTCGACGATCGGCCTTGCGGTGCTCGGGTTCGATCCGTTGTGCGCCGTGATCGCGGTGGCTTCGGTGTTGGCCGGAGTGCGGACCAGGCACGTCGGCTATTTCATCACCATCGTGTTGCTCGGTACTCCGGTACTGGGCATCGCACTGGCGCTCTCCACCACCGACGCACTTCAGAAAGTGTCCTGGCACCAGCTGCTGCGCACCGGGATCGGCCCGGCCCTGATCGAGCTCGCAGCCGCGCTGGTGCTGCTGGGCTGGCTGGCATTCCGGTTGCGCCGCAAGGAATCCCCGAAACGACGGGAGCGGCCCAGCCGATCCGGAGCCATCGGCCAGTGCGTGCTCGGCGTCGGTATGGTGGCGGCCTGGTTGCCGGATCCGGTGTTCCTGGCCAACGTCGCGCTGGGCGGCAGCAGCCACAGTGTGACGGCCATCGTCGTCGGGCAGCTGATCTGGACCGCCTGCTCGCAGGCGGTGCTGATCGCGCTGTTGATCGCCGCCGTCAAGCTGGGCACCAATAGGGTGGTGTCCCGCTTCGATCGGTTCTGGTCGCGCTGTGCTCGGCTACGGACGCGGCTGCTGAACGCCGGGCTGGCGGCCGCAGCGGCACTGCTGGCCATCGACGGCTGCTGGTATCTGGTCGCCGACAGGTACCTGATCGCCGGCTGACCGGACACCTCTGAGTCTGCACAATGCGCACAGCCACCCGGGCAGGGCCCGTCCTTCAGCCGACGAAAGGATGGCCGCGCTGCAACAGCAGCCGGTACAGCGACTGCTGGATGGTTTCCCGCACCCGGTCGCTGAGGTTGAACACGACCATCGGATCGTCGGCGGCGCCTTCGTCGAACTGGTCGGTTCTGATCGGCTCACCGAACTCAATGAGCCACTTCGACGGTAGCGGAATCGCCCCGAGGGGGCCCAGGAGCGGGAAGGTAGGGGTAATGGGAAAGTACGGGAGTCCGAGTGCCCTGGCCAGCTGGGGGACGGTGCCGATCAGCGGATAGCTCTCCTCGGCACCGACGATCGAGCACGGGATGATCGGCACTCGCATCCGCAGGGCGGCGGCAACAAAGCCGCCGCGGCCGAACCGTTGCAGCCGGTACCGCTGACGGAACGGCTTGCCGACACCCTTGAAGCCCTCGGGAAAGACGGCCACCAGTTCACCGGACTGCAGCAGCCGTTCAGCGTCGGGATTGCAGGCAAGCGTGCTACCCGCCTTCCTGGCGAGCGGTCCGATCACCGGGGTGTCGAACACCAGGTTCGCCGCCAGTGTGCGCAGTGGCCGATGCAGCGGGTGGTGATCGTGGGTGGCGACGGTGAGCATCGCGGCGTCCATCGGGACGGTTCCTGAGTGGTTCGCGACGATCAGCGCCCCGCCGCTGTCCGGTACGTTCTCCATGCCGAGCAAGTCCACCCTGAACCAGCGTTCGTACAGCAGCCGCAGCGGCGGCAGCACCACCGTTTCGGCGAAGTCGGCGTCGTAGCCGAATTCGTCAACGGTGTAGTCGCCGGTCAGTCGACGGCGCAGGAAGGCCAGCGCGCCTGCCAAGTACTGCTGCCAGTCGCCTGCCACAGCGCCGTCGGCCGACGCCGATTCCTCGGCGGGTGCCGACGACACCGATGCCGGAAGGGTCGTCTTGCGCGCCGTCATCGCGTTGCCAACTTCTCGCCGTCGATGCTGACCAGGTGCGGCCGCCGTTGCCGGCGGTCCGGTTCGGCGGCCGCCGGTCGCGTCCGAGCATCTGCACCGAAGGCTCGCAGCAGCAGGCCCTCCACGTTCCGCGCCAACGCTGCATCGATGGCCGGGATCAGCCCGGCGGCGAAGTCAGCGAAGGCCTGCTCGGTCGAGTAACGAAGGGTGAACCCGACGTCGGTGCGCAACCGGTTGGTGTCCAGCGTCCTACCCGGCGCCAGCAGCTTCACCTGCTCCGGCGAGAACCCGCCGATCCGGATCCTCCGCAATACCCTGCCGAGCAAGCCCAGGGCGCCGGCCGGCATCGGCAGCGGGACGCGACCGGCCCGATGGATCGCCTGGTCGACGGTCATCGTTCCTTCGCCGGCGACGTTCACGGTGCCGGCATAGTCGCCCAATGCCAGGTGCATCATCAGCTCGACGGCGTCCTGCTCGTGGACCAGCTGCAATCGCGCGTCCCTGCCCATCAGCACCGGCACCACGGGAGAAAGCGAGAAATACCTGGTGAGTGGCGTCTGCACGGTCGGCCCGATGATCTCGGCGAATCGCGGTATCGCCACCCGCACGTCGGGGCGACGACGGGCGAAGCCATGCAAATAGCCCTCGATATCGACAGCGTCGCGAGCCGGGCCGGACATCGGGATCTGCAGCGGCTGGGTGTCCTCGGTGAACACGGCGGGGTCACGAGGCGAGCCGCCGTACACCGCGGCGGTGGATCGGACGATGAGATGCTTGACGTGCTGTGCGCGTTGGCAGGCGGCCAGCAGCTGCATGCTGCCGAGCACGTTCATCTCCTTGGCCATCGTGCGGGACGCGGCACTGGACGGGCTGGCCGATGCCGATGCGTGCACGACGGTGTCGACGCGGGCCCTATCGATCACCGTGGAGATGAGCGGGCTACGGATGTCCGCCCTGATGAACTCGGCCGTCCCCATCCGCTGCCGGCAGTCGGCGTCCGGCAATGCGGCGTCGACCCCGATCACCGTGTCCACCTGCGGGAGAGCGGAAAGGCGGCCGGCCAGCGACGAGCCGAGGAACCGCGTCACCCCGGTGACGAGCACCACCGATCCGGACAAGCGCACCTCCCGTCGTCAGACCTTCAGTGTGCCTGCCGACGGCCTCCGGACGGAAGGCGTACCGGCGGGGTCGATCGACACCACCAGCAGTCGCCGGCACCAAGAACCCCCGGATCTGACGTCCGGGGGTTCGGCAACTTCGATGCTTTGTCGGCATTACCCAACTGGCTAGCGACGCCCTCTGATCAACAGCGAGCAGCGGTCACTTGCCGGCCTTGCGACGTGAGACGCGGGTCTTGCGCAACAACTTACGGTGCTTCTTCTTGGCCATCCGCTTGCGACGCTTCTTGATGACAGAGCCCATGTGTTCCCAACCTCTAGACAGATGCCGCACGGTCTGCGGACTTGGATGCCGACTCGTTGAGCCGTGGATGTCAGGCCGACTACTTCAAGCCTGTGGCGAGTCTACCGGCCGCGATCAGGCCGGATTCCCACCGCGAGAGGGGATAGGGAGCAATGGGCCCGCGCCATGGCCGCATGGGGCAGCCAAGCACGGCCGCACCGATGTGATGATCTCCACTATTGGCAGGAGCAACTAGGAGTGCTCGGATTCTTCAGCCGACGTCGTTGAAAGCCGTTTGCAGATAATCGTGAACAGCCCGCTCCGGAACGCGGAACGACCG
>JALYXB010000208.1 GCA_030947305.1 Actinomycetota bacterium
GCGTCTAAGTACGTGGGAATCGCTCTGCTTAACCGAACGTCTAACCGATCTCGAAGCCATCAACATCATGACGGGCGCCATACGCGCAGCAATCTCACCCTGAACCCCGACAGCCGGTTCCTTGACAGGAAGTAGCGCCGCTTACCACCGGGTGCGAGGGGCGCTTCGCGGCCATCGCTGAAGCGCCGCGTCTCACTGCCCAGAGAGGCCTCCTCGATTGGGCAGATGGTCATGTCGTGCATTGCGAAATCCCTTCGATGAGGGGGGCCCCGCACGGTTCTGCAGACCCCCAAAGTGGGTCCGTAGCGCGGAGTTCCTGGCATAAATCTGGCATGCCGGGCAAAAGCAAGGAGCCCCTGACGCTGCGTTTCCGCAGTTCAGGGGCTCTTTGTGCCATTGGTCGGGGTGACAGGATTTGAACCTGCGACCTCTTCGTCCCGAACGAAGCGCGCTACCAAGCTGCGCCACACCCCGAAGGACCAGCAGAGTCTATCGGATCCGGCACGGTGCTCAGCACCCGATCGGCGGCTGGACCGTTCAGTTCCAACCTCGAGAGTCCTGCTTGAGGGCGGTATCCACGCACAACGCGGCGGCGATCGCCAGCGACTTCAGCGGCTCCTGCAGGGTCGGGTCCAACTCGACGAAGTACTTGTCGGCGGTGGTGAACACCGTGGTCAGCATGCCCTCCCAGGTCTTGGTGATCCGGCCGATCGGCGTCCCTGACTGGTCCTGCAGCTGGAAATCCCAGGCAATCCAGTTCTTGGCATTGAGCGAACCTACCTCGCCACCGGCAGCTTCGAGACCGAATCGGATTCGGCCGAACATGTTGCGCTGCACCAGTCTTCCGATCTCGGCGCCGTTCGGTGCGGAGACGACGAGCGTCGACTTCATGATCTTGGCCGGTCTGGTCAACACCATGAGCACCTGCCCGGCGCTGTCGCGTACCTCAAGGGTGTGCGTCATGAACTGATCGAGATCGCTGAGAAATCGGAAGGCCTTCTTGAGCCCCGATTGTCCGACCTCCACGACCCTGCCGATCACCACACCGTCTTGGGCGTAGATGTCGTACTCATTGGTCAGCTCGATGATCTTGCGCTTCTGCGAGACGGCCATTACGTGCTCGGTATAGGGCGAACGGACACCGCTCAACTGAGGCTGCCGGGACTGTGCTTGCTGGGGCACAGGTTCCGCGGGCGCCGGCTGCGACGGCGCCGGCTGTTGCTGGAACTGGCTGGGCTGCGGCTGGAACTGGCTCTGTTGGCCGGCGCCCGACCCCGATGCCGTTGGTTCTGCTGGCGGTCGTGGTGTCGAGCCGAAGCGGGCCCGGCCGCCGTACTCGGATCCTTCCGGGTACTGCGCACTCGCCGCACCGGCGGAGCTGGCGGCTCCGGGGGCGGCGGCAGTGGGTGCGGCGTACTGGGCAGGTCGACGATGCTCGGACCACGCCGAACCGTCCCACCAGCGCAGCATGGACGGGCCACCGCCGCTGCTCGGAGCGGGATCGGGATACCAGCCGGCGATGGGTGCGCTCACCGGCCCAGTATTTCATCGGATCGTCCTGCTGCGATCATCAATGCGAGACAAGGCTCGACACTGACCCGAGAAAGGACCACCAATGCAGTTGCAACGGATCGGTGAAGAAGGTCGCGAGCGGCCGGTGGCAGTCGTGGACGGGGTGGCCCACGACATCGGCTCGCTCACTCCGGACATCGACGGTGCCTTCCTGGCTGCCGGCGGCATCAGCAAGGTGCGGGCCGCGCTGGAGACCCTGCCTGTCGTCGACATCGCCGGGCAACGGGTCGGCGCTCCGGTCGCCCGGCCCCACGCGGTGTGGTGCATCGGGATGAACTACGCGGCGCACGCAGCCGAATCCGGCGCGAAACCGCCTACCGTCCCGGTGCTGTTCTTCAAGACACCGAACACCGTCGTTGGCCCTAACGACACGGTGCTGATTCCGCGCGGATCAGCCAAGACCGATTGGGAAGTCGAGCTGGCGATCATCATCGGCAGCCGCGCACGATATCTGGATTCCGTCGACGACGCCTGGCAGCACATCGCCGGCTATTCGGTGTCCAACGACGTCTCGGAGCGAGCATTCCAGCTGGAACAGTCCGCCGGCCAATGGTCCAAGGGCAAATGCTGCGAAACATTCAATCCGCTCGGACCGGCGCTGGTTCCCGCAGACGAGGTCGATCCATCCAACCTGCGCCTTCAGTCGTGGGTCAACGGCGAGCCACGGCAGGACTCGAACACAGCCGACCTAATCTTCGACGTGCCGACCATCGTCCACCACTTGTCGCAGTACGCCGTTCTCGAACCGGGCGACGTCATCAATACCGGGACACCGGAAGGTGTCGCTCTGTCTGGGCGGTTCCCGTATCTGCAGGTCGGGGACGTCGTGCAGGTGGAGATCGAGGGCTTGGGCCAAGCGCGCCAAGTGTGCGCGCAGGCCTGACCGAAAGGACCCTCATGGCCGAACCCTCACGCACCAACGTCAGCGCTTCGGAGCAATCGGAGCCGGCCGATCAGCACCCGGCCGCCAGCATTCACGACCCGCTGCTGCCGGACCCGGCTGCCGAGCAGCGGTGGAAGGCCAGGTTCAGCGCAGTCCGTATCTCGTTGCCCGATCCGGCCCGAGATTTCCAGGACCGCACGGTGTTCGTCTCGAACTCCTCCGGCCGCCACGAGCTCTACTGCTGGGACGTGGCCTCGGGCCGGCAGCTGCAGTGCACGGATCGCCCGGACGGGACAACGTTGGGGACTTTGTCGGCGAACGGTCAGGGGATGTGGTGGTTCGGCGATACGGCGGGTGACGAGTTCGGCCGGTGGATGGCGCAGCCATTCGGCGCAGCACCGGGTTCGGCCGGAGAAGCATTGCAAGGAGTGCCGCCCGGATACCCGGCTGGCCTTGAGGTCGGGCAGGGCCTGGTGTTGGCCGGTTTCACCGACGACGATGGGACCAGAATTCACCTCGCTCGGAGCGGCAAGGACGTCGAGGTGGTCTATCGACACGAGAATGACGGCAGTGTCGGCGCATTGTCCTGCGACGAGCGCATCTGGGTGCTGTCCCATTCCGAACACGGCGATTCGCGATACCCCTCGCTCCGGGCGATCAGCGTTGACGACGGCCGGGTGACGGCGGAGCTTGACGACGCACCCGGAAAAGGCCTTGCACCGCTTGAGTTCGCCCCTCTTCCCGGTGATCAACGACTGCTTGTTTGCCACGAGCGGCGCGGCCGTGACGAGCTGCTGATCTGGGATACGTCATCCGGTGATGAGCAGGAGCTGGACATCGATCTACCTGGCGAGCTGTCCGGAAGTTTCTATCGCGACGGCCGCAGCATCTTGGTGACGCACACCTATGCCGGAAGGGTCACCCTGCATCGCTATCACCTTGGCTCGAAGGCGCTGACCACCTTGCGAAGCGACCAGGGAATGATCGATGCCGCTCTCACCAGGGACGACGACAGCGTCTGGTATCGGGTGTCCAGTGCAGTACATCCGGCCAAGCTGCGCAGGCTCGGGCCGGTCGACGGCGATCCGCCTTCTGCCACCACGGATCTGCTGACACCAACCGGCGGGGTGGCGCCTGATTCGGCTGCGCTCACTGACCTGTGGGTGGACGGTCCTGGTGGCAAGATTCACGTCTTCCTGTCGGTGCCTCAGGCGGCACCGGCGCCCAACATCGAAGGCGGCACAAACACAGCGCTGCCCACGGTTTTCCTGGTGCACGGTGGGCCGGCCGCTGCCGACGAGGACCGCTACGACGAGGTCAGGGCGCTCTGGCTCGATGCCGGATTTGCGGTGGCACAGGTGAACTACCGCGGCTCGACCGGCTACGGCTCACACTGGCGGGACGCGCTGACGGCACGAGTCGGCCACACCGAGTTGGCCGACATCGCCGCGGTGCAGGATCGGCTGACCCAGCTCGGTATTGCTGACTGCGACGCCTGCATCGTGGCCGGCGGATCCTGGGGCGGATTCCTCACCCTGCTGGCACTCGGATCCCAACCGAGCAGATGGCTGGCCGGGGTGGCGGCGGTCCCGTTGGCGGACTACCCGGCGGCCTACCGCGACGAAATGGAGCCGCTGCGTGCCTACGACAGGGCGCTGTTCGGTGGCTCGCCGCAAGAACTGCCCGGTAAGTACGCCGACTCGTCGCCGCTGAGCTGGATCGACCAGGTCAAGGCGCCGGTGCTGATCCTGGCCGGTGCCAACGATCCACGGTGCCCCATCGAGCAGATCAACAACTACCTCGACGCACTCGGCCGCCGTGGCGCCGACTATGCCGTCTACCGCTTCGACGCAGGACACGGCTCGAAAGTGGTCGATGAGCGCATCCGACAGGCCGCCGTGATGGTCGGTTTCGCCTTGGATGTGTTGGGCCGCCACCACAATGGATGAATTACCGGCAGTCTCGACGACGAGCGGAGCAGTAGCTCCGCCGCGCACGAGCGCGGTGGAACTGGGAAACGGCGCCGGGCAAGGCTAATCGCTGACAGAGCCTGCGGTGGATCCCTCGGTGAACTCCCCGGGCAGTTGGCCGCCGTCGGCGTGCAGCTCGTTCTCCCTGGCCCGCAGTTCCACCCTCCGGATCTTCCCCGAGATTGTCTTGGGAAGGTCGGCGAACTCCAAACGGCGGATCCGCTTGTACGACGCCAGATGCTCCCTGGCGTAGGCCAAAATGTCGCCTGCGGTACTGGCATCAGGCGAAAATCCTTGTGCCAGCACGACATAGGCCTTGGGCACCGCCATCCGCAGCGCATCAGGAGATGGCACTACCGCCGCCTCGGCGACAGCTGGATGTTCGATCAGCACGGACTCCAGCTCAAATGGCGAGATCCGGTAGTCCGACGCCTTGAACACGTCGTCGGCCCGCCCTACGTAGGTGATATAGCCGTCGGTGTCCCGGGAACCAACGTCGCCGGTGTGGTAGTAGCCGTCCCGCATGGCCTCAGCGGTCCGTTCCGGGTCGGCGAAGTAGCCGGTCATCAGCCCGAGGGGGCGAGCGTCGAGGTCGAGGCAGATCTCGCCCTCATCCGCCAGTTCGCCGGTGGCCGGGTCAACCAGTACCACCGGATAGCCAGGCAGCGGCCGGCCCATCGAGCCGTCCTTCACCTGCTGTCCAGGGGTGTTCGCAACGGCTAGTGTCGTCTCGGTCTGGCCGAAGCCGTCCCGAATCGTGACGCCCCAGTGCTTCCGCACCTGGTCGATCACTTCTGGGTTCAGCGGTTCGCCGGCCCCGAGCGCCTCCCGCGGTGGTGTCTTGAGCTGCGACAGGTCAGCTTGGATCAGCATTCGCCAGACGGTGGGAGGGGCGCAGAAGGTGGTGACATGATTCTCGGCCATCACCCGCATCAGCGTCGCGGCATCGAACCGGGTGTAGTTGTAGATGAATACCGTCGCACCGCCCAGCCAAGGCGCGAAGACGTTGGACCAGGCGTGTTTTGCCCACCCTGGCGACGAGATGTTCAGGTGCACATCACCGGGCTGCAAGCCGATCCAGTAGACCGTCGACAGGTGTCCGATCGGATAACTGATGTTGGTGTGCTCGACCAGTTTCGGCAGTGCAGTGGTGCCCGAGGTGAAGTACAACAACATCGTTGAATCTGCCGGTGTTCGACCCTCCGGCTCGAAAGTCGTTGCGGCGGTAGCGGAATCGCGATAGCAGGTCCACCCGTCCGGGACCGCGTCCGCTGGTCCGCAGACGCAGATCCTGGTGAAGTCACCCGGTACGCCGTTGAAGGTTAGCGAGTCGACGGCGCGGGCCACCACGAATTTGGCTGCCCCACGATCCACTCTGTCCCGCAGGTCGGCCGCCGTCAGCAGCGTGCTGGCCGGTATCAACACGGCACCGAGCTTGATCGACGCCAGGATCACTTCCCACAGCTCGATCTGGTTGCCCAACATCAAGATGATGCGATCGCCGCGCTGCACGCCGAGCCCGCGCAGCCAGTTCGCCAGCTGGTCGGATCGCTGCGACATCGCTGCGTAACTGCTGCTGGTCCTGCTTCCGTCCTCCTCGACGATGGTCAGGGCGGCTCGGTCCGGGTGCTGCTGGGCAATCACGTCGAACCACTCGAGGCCCCAGTTGAATTCCGACGGGTGCGGCCAGCGGAAGCCGTCGATGGCCGCTGCCAGGTCGGTTCGGTTCGCCATCAGGAAATCGCGCGCCTTCATCACCGCATCGCTGGCGTCGGTGTGCTGTGCAGCCATCGGAATTTCGGCCTCCTTGCCGGTTCTTGTGCCCTACTGGAATGCAGCTGCAATGCATCGGTCGCCTACGGCTTCGGGCTGCTGGTGCTGCTGGTGCCGCTGGCGCTGCTAGTGCCCATCTTGCTCGCGAAATCGACCAGTTGCCCGGCCATCAGGTCAACCGAGCGGGAGGTGTCGGCGTCCGTCGACAGATCGGCGGCGAACCTGGTGACGGTGGTGTTGAGCGTCAGCCCGAACGGTGTCGGCCAGCCCCGCAGTGCGTGGGCGACCTGCCGCAGGGTGGCCAACGTGTTCACGGTCGCCTGCCAGCCCGCTGCCACCGCCACCAGCCCAACGGGCCGGCCGTCCAGGTAAGGGCGGCTGTCGGCCCGCAGCTCCTCGAGGTAGTCCAGAGCGTTCTTGACCAGACCGGAAATGGTGCCGTGGTAGCCGGGGGAAGAGATCACCACCGCGTCGGCGACACGTACCGCATCGATGTAATCCCCGGCCGCAGCGGGGATTTGAACGCCGGTGAAGTACGGCGGAAAGTCGATGCCCGGACCGGTGAACGCCTGGACGCTGGCACCGCGCCGCTCGGCACCGGCCAACACGGCGCGTAACGCGGCATCTGACTGCGACCCGGAATCCACCGAGCCACCGATACCCACCAGGCGCACGCTCATCTGGTCGATCCTTCCTGCCCACCGCTCGCTGGTCGCCGGCGGGTGCTGGTGATCCGCACCACCAGACCACCGGGTCGTAATCCTTCGCCGCGGCGACTACCGGCCGCTGCGGGAAAAATGTTGCAGGTCAACCGGACTGGACCAACTGCCTCCCCAGGTCCACCCGATAACGGTGAAGGCCCGCACCACCAGATCGTCCGGATGGATGACCCCAGGGGCGTCGGGGCGATCCACGAATTTGATCCCGGCGGGCGGAAGCACCGAGCCGCCGGACAGATACGGGTTCTCCCGCGGATTGATGTCGACCGCGTCCCCGTAGGAATGCTCCGACCAACTGCTCCCCCCGGTGATGCGGCGGCAGTTGAAGGCCGAGGTGTTGTCGGCGGCCATCGAGGCGTTGTCACCACCGTCGAAGTCGCTCACCAACCGCATTGATCGGATCGGAAAATCCTCGTCGTACAGCGTCCGAAATGCCATCAGCACATCGCTGGCCACCGTGGCGGAGACCACCAACTCGCCTGTGTGCCGTCTCCCGTCGAAGCCGTGATAGCTCAACGTCAGGTACCGAAGCTCCGACAGTGCGACAGGGCAGCCGGCCCGGTAGGTCGACCTCATCCGATCAGCCAGTGTCGCGTCGATCGCGGTGACCGTTGACCGAAAGGGCGCCGGAACCCTTTGCCGAGCTGTTGATGTACGCGTCACTGTTGATGTACGCGTCGCCGACACTGCCGACTCGGTTGCCGTCCGACTGCGGGTCGTCGGCCCGGCGCTGCTGAACAAATTGGTCTTGGTCATTGCGCCGCGGGATGCACTCGGGTCGGCCGGAACGGTGCTGGCCCTGAAAGTGGCGCTCGGGCGCTGCGCCGACGACCTCAAGGCCGGCATTGATGATGTGTGTTGCGTGGCTGGTGGTCTCCGAGCGGTCGACGACGTACCCGCCCCGCCCACCGACGACGGATGGCCGCAACCGGCGACCGCCATCGCGACGGCCAGCAACGCAGCGGCCACCGCACGTACTCTCATGACCACGAACGGTAGCCCGGACGTCGGCCCCTGAAAATGGGACGCCAGATGGGTGAGTGGAGCGACAGCAGCCGAATCAACGCAACTGGCGGCCGAATTTCCGCAATCTGTCCCGGTCACCAGCGCCGGGGGCGCGCGACACCGGTCGTAGTATCGCAACGGTGATCAGCATCGTGACCGGCATCCCGGGCGCGGGAAAGTCGACCGTCTCCCGGATCCTCGCGCAGCGGTGGCCGAGATCGGTGCACCTGGAGGGCGACAAGATCGGCGAGGAGTTCATCGTCAACGGACTGTTGTATCCCGGCGGCGAACCGGCCGAGGAGGCGGCCCAGCAATTGGAACTGCGGCGCCGCAACATCGCATTGCTGGCAGATTCGTTCGCCGGTAACGGTTTCCAGGTCGTCATCGACGACGTAGTGCTATGGCCGGTAGGGCTGGAGCCATACCGCACCCTGTTGCACAGCGGTCCGCTGCGATTCATAGTGCTGGCTCCGGCGCTCGACGTGGTCGGTACACGCGACGCCGGCCGCCACAAGCACGTCTTCGAGATCTGGAAGCATCTGGACGCCGACCTGCGGTGCTGGACCGACCAACCGGGGATCCGAGTCGACAGCTCACGACAGACCGCCGACCAAACCGTCAACGAGATCAACAAACGCTGGGACGAGGCACTCGTCGACCGCTAGACCACAGGCCGATCGCGTCCACTTGCGGGGTCGGTAACCCTGACTGGTCACAGATCATGGCCGCCAGCCCGGCAAACCGGACACACCCCGCGCTTTCCGGGCTGAGAGCCATGATCAACATGATGTGGGCCGCCCGCAATGCGCTGCCGGCACTCAACGCCATCGCGGCGCGCTCAACGCAACAATGGCGCGACCAGTTCGGCGATCTGCACGGCGTTGAGCGCCGCTCCCTTGCGCAGGTTGTCATTCGAAACGAACAGCACCAGTCCACGACCGGCCGGCACGCTCTGGTCGACCCGGATCCGGCCGACATAGGACGGGTCTGCGCCGGCCGCGGCCAGCGGGGTCGGCACCTCGGCCAGCGCCACGCCGGGTGCCGTCGACAACAGTTCGGTGGCCCGCTCTACGGACAGCGGCCGAGCGAACCCGACGTGGATCGCCAACGAGTGCCCGGTGAACACCGGCACTCGCACGCAGGTCCCGGCCACCGCAAGCGCCGGGATATCAAGGATCTTGCGGGATTCGTTGCGCAGCTTCTGTTCTTCGTCAGTCTCGCCCGATCCATCGTCGACCAGTGAACCGGCCAGCGGGATCACGTTGAAGGCAATCGGCGCCACGTATTTCTTCGGAGCGGGCATCGGCACCGATGAGCCGTCATGGGCCAGTTTCGGCGCATCCGCACCGATCGCTTGCACCTGCCCGTCCAGCTCCTGGACGCCGGTCAGGCCGGAACCAGATACGGCCTGATAGGTCGCGACCACCAGCCGCTCCAGGCCGGCCTCGTCGTGCAGCGGCTTCAACACCGGCATGGCGGCCATTGTCGTGCAGTTCGGGTTGGCAATGATCGTGCCGGTGCCGGCAGCTTGTCCGGCAGCGACCGCGTCCAGCGCAGCCTGCGGGTTGACCTCCGAAACCACCAGCGGCGTGGCGGGATCCATTCGGAACGCAGAGGAGTTGTCGATCACCACAGCACCGGCGTCGGCGAACCGCCGGGCCTGGGCGCGGGAGGTGGAGGCACCGGCCGAGAACAGCGCGATGTCCAAGCCGTCGACGGCCGCAGTCGCTGCGTCCTCGACGACGACGGAGCCATCTGCCCACGGCAGCGACGTTCCCGCCGACCGTGACGAGGCGAGGAATCGGATCGAAGCGACCGGGAAGTGTCTGGCAGCAAGCACTTCTCGCATCTTGGCGCCGACCTGGCCGGTCGCCCCGACCACCGCGATGTTCAGGTCGTTCGCCGAAATACCGTTGTCCCCCATCGTCATCGCCCGGTTCCGGCATAGACGACGGCCGGCTCATCTGTGCCAAGGTCGAACGCGTCATGCAGCGCCCTGACCGCGGTGTCCAGCTCGACATCGCGCACCAGAACAGAGATCCTGATCTCCGAGGTGGAGATGATGTCGATGTTCACCCCGGCCGACGCCAGCGCCTCGCAGAAGGTCGCGGTCACCCCTGGATGGGAGCGCATACCCGCGCCGATCAGCGAGACCTTGCCGACATGGTCGTTGTAGATCACCTGGTCGAACTGGATCTCGGTCTTGCGGGACTCAAGCGCGGCAACGGCTTTCGGTCCGTCCGACTTCGGAACGGTGAAAGTGATATCGGTACGGCCGTCGGTGCCGGCGGAGATGTTCTGCACCACCATGTCGATGTCGACCTCCGCGTCGGCGACCGCGCGGAACACCTTTGCGGCCACGCCTGGATGGTCGGGCACCTTGCTCACGGTTACCTTTGCTTCGCTGCGATCGTGCGCGACGCCGGTGATCATTGCCTGTTCCATGGGGATCTCCTCGATGCTGCCGGTGACGATGGTGCCGGTCCGGTCCGAGTACGACGAGCGCACGTGCACCGAAACGCCGTACCGACGGGCATATTCGACGCACCGCAGCATCAATATCTTGGCACCGGATGCCGCCATCTCAAGCATCTCTTCGTAGCTGATGGTATCGAGCTTGGCGGCGTTAGGGACGATCCGCGGGTCCGCCGTGAACACCCCGTCGACGTCGGTATAGATCTCACAGACATCGGCCTGCAGGGCGGCGGCCAGCGCCACCGCGGTGGTATCGCTGCCGCCCCTGCCCAGCGAGGTGATGTCCTTGGTGTCTTGGCTGACGCCCTGGAAGCCGGCGACCAGGGCGATCGCGCCGGAATCCAGCGCAGCCCGGATCCGGCCAGGGGTGACGTCGATGATCCTTGCCTTGCCGTGCGCCGAATCGGTGATGACGCCCGCCTGCGATCCGGTGAACGAGCGGGCTTCAGCGCCCAGCGTGGTGATGGCCATGGCGACCAGCGCATTGGAGATGCGTTCGCCAGAGGTCAGCAGCATGTCGAGTTCACGCGCCGGCGGGACCGGCGCCACCCGCTTCGCCAGTTCGAGCAGATCATCGGTGGTGTCGCCCATCGCAGAGACCACCACCACCACGTCGTTGCCTGCCTTGCGGGTGGCGACGATGCGCTCGGCGACCCTTTTGATCCGCTCAGCGGTAGCGACGGACGAGCCGCCGTACTTCTGGACGACGAGGCTCACGGGTTCTGTTGCGCCCTTCTGACCGTGCGGACGGAGACCTCAGACTACCGGGGCCGCACCCGAGGCCTCGCCCGGACTGCTGGGAACAGTGACGGTCGGGCTGTCGACCAGTGGCGCGCCGGCCACCGATCGTCACCCGTGATCGCCGGCGGGCAGCACGGCCCGGAGGAACTTCAAGAGCACGGCCGATGCTGGGCGCATGTGTACACTCGACGACTTCTTGGTATCCGGTCGGGGAACACTGTAGGCCATGAACGCCAGGAAACAGCGACTGAAAAAACGCTGCTGGTAACGATTCAGTCACCGGCCCTCGCTGCCACGCCCTCACGCCGGGGTAGTACAGTCGGCTTCGTGGTGCGCACAGGTTTCGGCCTGCTTCTTAGCCGCCGCGACGGAGCCTGATCAGACCGGCTCCTCCGTCGCGGGGCTCAGGCCTGCCGGTTGATGATCAATCAAGA
>JALYXB010000225.1 GCA_030947305.1 Actinomycetota bacterium
CCCGCTACCTGCTGACGCGCGGCTTCGGCACTCGCCAGCGGCGCGGCATCATGGCGCGATTGAAGGCGTAGAAACCGAGCGCCCTCCCGGTGCTGGACAGGTTGGTGCCGTCGCCCTTCGGAAACTCCGCCCTGACGTCCTTGGCCAATCGGCGACCGAAGACGGTGCCGTCGACGACGGCCGCCAGGATGGCAATGATCAGGATGACCGGGCCGAACGTTTGTACCAGCGGGTTTCGTATCAGCAACACCACGAATGACAGTACCGCGAGCGGCATCAGCAGGCCGGCCAGGTTGCGACGGATGTCCACCTGGTCCCGCACCCAGGCGCGGACCTTGCCCTTGTCCCTTGACATCAGGAAGGCGTCGTCGCCGCGCTTCATCCGCTCGCGACGCTCGGCCGACAGCGCCTTACGCTCGGCCTTGGTGAGGGACTTGGCACCCTCTTTCGACCGTTTGGCCGCCTCCCGTTGGGTCATCGGAGGGGGAGCGATCGGGCCGCGGCGCAGACCTTCGGCGTCCCGTCGTTTGGGGGTGGGACGGCCTTTGGCCCCCGGCCGGTTCGCCGACTCCGCCTCGGCAATCGTCGCCGAATCGGTGGACTCGTCCGATTTGTCCAGGGATACTTTGCCGGCGCGCCGCAGGAGACTCACCACCTCAGGGTAAGCCAGGCTCGGATGGCCCTTGGACCACGCCCGCCGGCTGATCGGCACGCAGGGAACATTCACGCAGGGAACATTCGGGGACGGGTCCGTGTTGGGTCGAGCAGGACGCCACGGCGTGGCATCATCGATGATGAGCACGGAGCCCGACGGGCAGTTCAGCACAATGACAGCTCAGCAATGAAGGACAGGGGAATCGCCATGACGACCGCCGACACCACCGCCGAATCCGCGACGAGTCAAAAGGCGCACGGCGTCACGCTGACCGAGCCGGCAGCGGCGAAGGCCAAGGCGCTGCTCGATCGCGACGGCAGCCCCGACATGATGCTGCGGATCGCCGTTCAGCCCGGCGGTTGTTCCGGCCTGCGCTACGAGCTGTTTTTCGACGACCGCAACCTCGATGGCGACGCGCTGGTAGATTTCGCCGGCGTCAAGCTGGCCGTCGACCGGATGAGCACGCCCTACCTCGACGGTGCCACCATCGACTTCGTCGACACCATCGAGAAGCAAGGCTTCACCATCGACAACCCCAACGCCCAGAACTCCTGCGCCTGCGGCGACAGCTTCCACTGAGCGGTCGCTGCTCGGCCGGTGGCCATCGAGCAGCGCCGCCGGATCACTGCCAACCACCCGTCCGGCCCCGGCCGACGGGTGGTGCGGTGTTTCCCCAGCGTTTACCGGTAGGGTCGGCGCGGCCCGGGTGCGCGATTGAGCGCGCGTGTCGCCGACGAAAATAGACCATCGCCCCCACATTCTCGGAGCTGTCCGTGCCGATCATCGTCACCGGGTCCATCGCGACCGACCATCTGATGCACTACCCGGGGAAGTTCACCGATTCGCTGCTGCCAGATCAACTGGAGCGGGTCTCGCTGTCGTTTCTGGTCGACGATCTGGTGGTGCACCGCGGCGGGGTCGCCGGCAACATCGCCTTCGGGATGGGGCAGCTCGGGTTGAACCCCGTGCTTGTGGACGCGGTCGGCGCCGACTTCGCCGACTACGCCAACTGGCTCACCGAGCACGGTGTGAACTGCGAGCACCTGCTGCGCCTTGACGACGTGCAGACCGCGCGGTTCGTCTGCACCACCGACAGTCAGATGAACCAGATCGGATCCTTCTATTCCGGGGCGATGTCCAGGTCGTCCGGTATCGAGCTGAAGCGGGTCGTCGAGGCCGTCGGCGGAACCGACATGGTCGTGTTGGGCGCCGGCGATCCGGAGGCGATGCGGTTGCACGCCAAGGAATGCCGCGAGTACGGCTATGTCTTCGCCGCCGATCCATCGCAGCAGCTGGCGACTATCGACGGCGACCAGGCGCTTGCGTTGATCGATGGCGCCGAGTATCTGTTCACCAACGACTACGAGCTTGGCCTGCTCAAGGGCAAGACCGGCCTGTCGGACGAACAGCTGCTGGAGAAGGTGCACTACCGCGTCACCACGCACGGCGCACGCGGCGTCGAGATCGCCGCTGCCGGCGACGATCCGCTGATGGTGCCGGTGGTTCCGGAGACCGGCAAGGTCGACCCGACCGGCGTCGGCGACGCCTTCAGGTCAGGTTTCCTGGCCGGCAGGTCGAAGGGGTTGTCGTTGGAGCGATCCGCCCAACTCGGTGCCCTGATGGCGACGCTGGTGCTGGAAACCGCAGGCACCCAGGAGCACCTTTTCGCGATCGATGATGCGCGGGTGCGGCTGGTCGGTGCCTACGGCGCTGATGCTGCGGCCGAGATCGGTACCGCCTTCGGCTGGTAACCACCGCTAGGTAGCGCAACACTGTCGCGACACGCCGCGTAGCCCCCGCGCGGCATGGCAACTTTCCGCTACCTACAGAGGAGCTAGAGCCGGACAGGGTAGCTCGGCATCGGTATCTCCGGCGTGATCTGGCCGGTGACGAAGATGCCGTGCCACAGCATGAACACCAGCACCGTCCAGATCCGCCTGGAGTGGTCGGCATCGCCTGCCTTGTGCGCGTCCAGCAGAGCCAGCACGGCCCGCGGATCGATGTAGGAATCGGTCTGTGCGGCCAGAATGATGTCCCTGGCCCACTCGTAGGAGTTGCCGGCGAGATAGTGCCTGATCGGCACCGGGAAGCCGAGTTTGCGCCGGTTCAGCACGTGCGGCGGGACGATCAGCTCCATTGCCTTGCGCAGCGCCAGCTTGGTGGTCTTCGGGGTCACCTTCTCTGACTCGGGAACGCTGCGGGCGACCTCGAACACTTCCTTGTCCAGGAACGGCACCCGCAACTCGAGCGCGTTGGCCATCGTCATCTTGTCGGCCTTCACCAGGATGTCGCCGCGCAGCCAGGTGAACAGGTCGACATGCTGCATTCGCGAAACCGGGTCAGTGCCAACGGATTCGGCGTACACACCATCGGTGATGTCGTGGAACGAGGTGCCGGCGGAGTAGGTCTTCAGCAGGCCGGCCAGCTGCTCCTCGCGGAAGATTCTGGCGTTCCCGTAGTAGCGCTGCTCCAGATCCAGCGCTCCTCGGCGCAGCATGTCCTTGCCCCGAAAGCCTTGCGGCAAAACATTTCCCACCGCTGCCAGGCCCTTGCGCAGGACGCCGGGAAGGCCGGTGAGCCGACGCAGGCTGGCCGGTTCCCGGTAGATGTTGTAGCCGCCGAACAGCTCGTCGGCGCCTTCGCCGGACAGCACCACCTTGACGTGCTTGCGGGCCTCGTTCGCCACGAAATACAGCGGGACCAGCGCTGGATCGGCGACCGGATCGTCCAGGTACCAGACGATGAGCGGGAGGGTCGAGGTGAGTTCTTCTTCGGTCACCACCCTCACGATGTGTTCCACTCCAATGGCTTTGGCCGATTCGGCGGCCACGTCGACCTCGGAGTAGCCGTCCCGATCGAAACCGGTGGTGAACGTCAGCAGGTTCGGGTTGTAGCGCTTGGCCAGCGCGGCGATTGCGGTGGAGTCGATGCCACCGGAAAGGAACGAGCCGACGGTGACGTCTGCCCGCATGTGCTTGGCGACCGAGTCGTCCATCACGTCGGCGATCCGCTGGTAAAGGTCCGTCCGGTCGGCGGCGGTGCGGACTTGCGCTCCGGTGAACCTCGGGTGGAAATACCGCTTCGCTGTCAACTCCCCGTCGCGGACGGTGAAATGGGTTCCCGACTCGATGCGACGGAGCTGCGCGTCCATTGACTCCGGCTCCGGCACGTACTGCAGTACCAAGTAGTGCTGCAGCGCTGTGCTGTCGACCGTTGCCGTGCCGGTCAGCGCCCGCAGGCTCTTGGCCTCGGAGGCGAATCCGATGCCGTCGGCGGTCGTCGCCGTGTACAGCGGCTTGATGCCGAACGGATCTCTGGCGCCGAACAGCAGCTTGTCCTGGGTGTCCCAGATCAGCACGGCGAACATGCCGCGCAACTTGGAGATCCAGTCGGCGCCGCGATAATGGAAGCCGGCGACGATCGCTTCGCCGTCACCCTCGGTGCGGAACTCGGCGCCGAAGTCCACGGCCAACTCGGCCCGAAGTTCCAGATAGTTGTAGATCTCGCCGTTGAAGACCATGGCGTAACGGTCAGGTGTCTCCCGCGGTCCCCAACGCAGTGGCTGCTGGGAGTGTTCGATGTCGATGATCGACAGCCGGTTGAAGCCGAATACGACCTGCGAGTCGTGCCAGGTGCCCGGCTCGTCCGGCCCGCGGTGCCTGCACAACGGCAGGCCGGCCGCTACGTCATCGACGCGGTTGGCCGCCGTTCCGTCGGTGGAGATGAACCCCATCAGTCCGCACACGCGAGTGCTCACCATTTCCTGTTCGAAGCCGGCCCACCGGGACCGGGGGACGGCCCCCAGTATCACCGAGAACCCTCACCCTTCCGATTGGCGCGCCGGGCCTCCCCGGTAGCCACGGTCGGCCCCGGGTGAAGTAATCTCAGCGGGTCGGTTGCACGCGAGCGGTGCGAACAACATTGGCCGGATTCCGGTCGGCGAGGAAGGGCGGTCTCGTGGCGCGGTCTGGCACGGTGCGGCGACTTCCACTGGCGGCAGGGCTGGGAGTCGCCGGCTTGATGCTGAGCGGTTGCTCGATGTCCGACCTGCCTCGCTTCGGCTGGCCTGAGGGCGTCACGCCGCAGGGTCGTCACATGCAGTACTTCTGGTCCGCCACCTTCATCGCCTCGCTGGTAATCGGCGTCATCGTCTGGGGCGCCATGTTCTGGGCATTCATCGCCTACCGCAAGCGGTCCGGCGGCCCGCTGTACCCCAAGCAGACAAAGGAGAACCTGCCGTTCGAACTTGTCTGCACCGCCATCCCGTTCGTGCTGGTGGCCGTCCTTTTCTACTTCACGGTGACCGTGGATAACAAGGTGCTGGCCAAGGTCCCCGATCCCGCTGTGACCGTAGACGTCACGGCCTTCAAGTGGAATTGGGATTTCGGCTACCAGAAGACCAAGGTTCCCAATGCGCTGCCCAGTCAGGCAGGAGATGCCTCCTGGTACGACACCACCGAGATCCACACCATCGGCACCACCGAAGAGGTCCCCATCCTGGTCTTGCCGGTGAAAAAGGTGATCGAGTTCCATCTACGGTCTCGTGACGTTGTCCACTCGTTCTGGGTGCCCGATTTCCTGGAGAAGCGGGATGTGTTCCCCGACCCGCAAGCGAACGAGACCGACAACGCGTTCCAGGTGACGGTCGACACCCAGGGCGCATTTGTCGGTAGGTGCGCGGAACTGTGCGGCACCTATCATTCGGCGATGAACTTCGAGGTCCGCGGGGTGCCCGACACGGTGTACAACGACTACCTCAAGCTGCGCGCCACCATCAACCCGCAGACCTCGCAGCCGTACACGCTGGCTGCCGCGTTGACCCAGGCCGGCAAGGACAACCCGAGCTGCGCCGCTTTGTGTACCCCGCACTCCACCACCACCTATCCGTTCAACAGCAAGAGGACCGCCAAGACATCGTCGGAGAACCCGTTCGGGAGTGGTCGCTGATGTCGAACGAACTGCACACACCGGCGCCGGAATCCAGCCCCGATCACCGGCGTAGCAAACCGGCCAGGGGTATGGGCGTCGAGGGCACCATCTTCCTCGGCCTCACCGGGTTCTTCTTGCTTGCGGCGATCCTGTACGGCGTCTGGTCCAAGGGTGAGGTGGTCGGCACTGTCGGGCTGATCCTGACCGGTGGTCTGACGCTGATCATCGGCTCGTTCATCGCCTTCACCGGTCGACGGCTGGATGAGGCGCGGCCGGAGGACAGGAACGACGCCGATATTGCCGACGGCGCGGGAGATCTGGGCTTCTTCTCGCCGGGCTCGTACTGGCCGGTGACGTTGGCGGCGTCGGCAGCCCTGTTCGCTATTGCCACCGCCCTCCTGCTGGTTTGGCTGATGATCATCGGTGTCGGCTTCCTGCTGTTGAGCGTGTCGGGGCTGCTGTTCGAATACCACCGCCGGCCGGCCGCTCACTGATCGCAACGATGGCCATTCGAGGACGCACGGCCGCAGCGCGGTGGAGTGTCGTGTTGGATGCCCCCGATGCCCAAGTGTTGGCGCGGTTCTACCTGAGTCTGCTGGGCTGGTCGTTGGGCACCGACGACCCGGAGTGGGTGACGCTCCTTCCTGCTGACGGTGCCGGTTACCTGGCCTTCCAGTCCGATGAGTCCTACGTCCGGCCGGTGTGGCCGGCCGCCGACGGGGACCAGCAAATGCAACTGCATCTGGACCTCGCCGTCACCGATCTGGACAGCGCGGTGCAGGACGCGCTAGCGCTCGGCGCCCAGCAGGCGGAATTCCAACCGCAGCATGATGTTCGGGTACTGCTGGACCCGGCCGGCCACCCCTTCTGTCTGTGGCTGGACGAACAGCCCGACTAGGTCGCACTCAGCCGGCCGCCACGAGCCGACGGGCGGGGCGGCCGGTCACACCTGCTCGTCGATCGGAGTGAGTATCTGTGCATACCTTCGAATGGCTCAATACCACCTTCAAGCTGTTCGGGTTGCAGGTGAAGTGGTCCGATTTCGTCGGCAACATTTTCGCCCTGGCCACCGTCGTGTTGGCCCTCAAACGGTTGATCCTCGCGTGGCCCGTACAGATTATCGGCTCTGTGCTGCTGCTGTCGGCGACGCTGTCCGCGCACCTGCCCGGCAACGCCGCCCGCCAGGTGGTGATCGTCCTTGGGGCTGTCTGGGGCTGGTCAAGGTGGACAAAGAACAAGGCAGCGGAGGGCACCATCACGGTGCGCTGGGCGAGCTGGCGACAACGGATCGCCTTGCTGGGCGTGCTGATCGGCGGCAGCCTGGCGTTCGGTGTCCTGCTGAAGGCCTCCGACGCGTCGTTCTATCCCGGCGCGCCGTGGCACCTGGTGCTCGCCGATGCGTGGATCTTCGTCGGGTCGGTGGTAGCCATGTACGCTCAGGCGCGCCGCGTGGTGGAGTTCTGGTTCGTCTGGCTGGCCGTCGACCTGGTCGGCGTGCCGCTGGCCTGGACGTCGGGGCTGTACTTCTCTGGAATCGTCTATGGCATCTTTTTCGTCATGGTGCTGATCGGAATCAGGGACTGGGCTTCGCGCAGCAACCAGCGCATCTCTTCCCCGTTCGACGCCTCCGTCGACGTCGAGGGTGCGGGTAGCGGGATAGCGAACGGGTAACGGGGGTGGCCGGCCGCCGCCGGACTCGTCAGTGACCGCTGGTATCGGAGTGTCGACCGCTTGTCAGCGCGGGGCGAGCGGCGTCGCCGTTCGTGCTCTGGCCGTTGGTGCTGTGACCGTCGGTGGTGTGGCCATTGGTGGTGTGGCCATCGGTGCTGGGGCTATCGGTACCCGCAGCGTCGGTCGCCAGATGGTGGATCAGGCCCGTCTCGTCCTTGACGCGGATCACTCCGTTGACAGCCTTGCCCGCATAACCCAGCTGGTTCATCCGCTTGGGCACGGATGCGCCCTGGTACTCAAGCGGGATCGGATGGCCATGGGCATCCACCGCGCCGAGCGGTTGATGGACCTCGATGAATTCACCGCTGGGCAGCCGCTTGAGGATGCCGGTTTCGATGCCGTGCTCAAGAACGGCCCGGTCCGAGTGCTGCAGGCCGAGGCAGATTCGATAGGCGATCACGTAGGCAAGGATCGGCAGGACGAATGAACCGACCCTGCCTACCCAGGTCATCACGTTCAGCGAGATGTTCAG
>JALYXB010000226.1 GCA_030947305.1 Actinomycetota bacterium
TCGTTGGGAGGCGCGACCAGCTCTCACTCGCCGCGCCAATGGGACCCTGAATGTTCCTGGCACGAACATAGGCCCACGGGCCCGGAATGCCGCATTTCATACCGTGCCGTTATCGAATCGTTTTCAGTAATCGATCTATCGGAACGTGGGGATGCTTTCGACTAAGCCACGCCTGTTCCCTGGTGGGGTCAGGTTTTCTCGCAGGCGATGCCGTCGCGGTCGCGGTCAAGCGCGGTGCGGTAGCCGGGTTGTCCGGCGGACAACGGTGCCTTACCTGCGGCCCTGACAGTTGAGCAGTTCTGGTAGTACACCTCGCTGGTGGCCGGTGTGGCGGTGGTCGTCGTGGTCGTCGGTTCCGCGGGGCCGAGCCGCTGAGGCGATCGACGGGTCGCCGCGGGCCGCTGGATCGCGGTAGCAACGTCCTCGATGTCCAGCGGAATGAAGGCTGACGTCGGTAAAGCCTGTAGCGGGCAGGTCGCCAGTACTCTGCGCATAGCGGCCAGCTCGGCGGTGGTCACCGCCAGGTGATAGTTGCTTTTCACAGCAATCTGACGAGCAACGTACTGGCAACGATAGGACTTGTTCGCCGGAAGCCAAGTGGCGGTGTCGCCGTCACCCTTTTGCTGATTCGCCGTGCCGGCCACGGCAAGCAGCTCCAGCGGATCGTTGGCGAACTGCTCACGAGTGGTCGGTGACCAACGGGCGGCACCGGTCACCCAGGCATTGCCGAGGGCAATGACATGGTCGATCTGGACGGCGGAGCTGGTGACATATCCTCGGGTAAAGCTGATAGTGCCGCCGGTGTACGGGTCCTGCAGAACGCCGGTCAACACGGTGCAGCCGTGGGTGTTAGCCCTGATGGTCAAACCGGCCAGGTCGCGACGCAGGATGTCGTTGCGTTGATCGCAACCGTTCCGGTCGGTGTCGGCCCATGCTTGACCGAACTGGGCCCGGCTGTAGTCCGTCATCGGCCCGCGGCCCTTCACGGTGAGCGTTGCGGCGGCCGCGAGCGCGGTACCCGGCTGCCCGCCGCCCGGGACGACGGCGCCGTCGCAAACTCGTGGACAGACGTCGGCAGCGGTCTAGCTGCCGTCGGTGTCTGAGGCGGTGTCTGAGGCGGTGTCGGTGCCTGAGGCGGTGTCGAGTCGACGACGGCCGGAAGAGTTGTTGATGGGACTGCTGTTCGGGTTCGCGTCGTGACAGCCGGCGCCGACCTGCGCGCGGCCCTGGTAACGGTGACAGCCGATTCGCGGACAGTGGTCGTGGTTGCGGCCGCGGAGCCTGCGGCTGGGTTGACGACAGGGGCGCCGGCAGCAGCCGGTGCTGGCGGTGTGGCAGTGGCTGCAGGTGCTGGCAGTGTGGCGGAGGCTGCCGGTGCTGGCGGTGTGGCAGAGACGAAGCGGCCGACGACGATCAACGCGGCGACGGCGCAGATGCCCAGCAATATCCGGCCGGACCGTCGTTGCCACCATCGCCGATCATCGCGTCCCGGTAGCTCCGTGATCGACATGACCCCCTTCGTACTGTTCGGGAGCAACCTACGGGCCCGGGTACATTGATCGCCGGCGACCCGCCAGTCGCTGATCTATTCGTGATGTGCCCCGCGCCGGCGAGCAACGACCGGGCGCCGCCGAGCAGCGGACAGATGCCCTCCGATAGACGCTGGCCCACACAGCGCCAGCATGCCCGGCTGACTTGCCACTTGGTTCGCGAGCGGGTCAACCGCGGCCTGTCAGCAGAGAAGAATTCAGAGCCCGCTGACTACCCGGCGGCGCGGTTCGATACGTAGGTGCGTACGTCGGCCACGCTCCACCAGCTGTCGCTAATGGCAGTCAGGGTGACTCGCAGGTATCGGACCGATGCTCCGGAGAGCTCAACCGTGGTCAGTTGTCCGTTACCGGCGCCGGACGCCACCGTGGTCCATCGGGTGCCGTCGGGGCTGGCGGTCACCGTGTAGCCGCGCGGGTAGTCGCCGGTGCCGGCGCCGGTGTCCAACACCAATTGCCGCACGCGCTGGCCGTGTCCGAGGTCAACCTGCAGAAACTGGCCAGCGGTCTGTCCTGCACCGGTCGACCACCGGGTGGAGGCGTCGTCGTCGATGGCGTGGCTGGCGACGTCGCCGGAGCAGCAAGGATCGTTGGGCCCGTTGGGATTTGCGGTGGCGGTCCAGCCGGTCGGGTCGACCATTCGGAGGGCGGGAGCGGGGCGTGGAGCGGACCGCCAGACAAATGTCGCGAGCGCACCGCCGGGCAACGTGTAGTCGAAGCTCTGGCCGTTCTCGCTCACCGAGAAGCTCTGCGGGTTGTCATTCTCGTTGTGCGCCACCAGCACCGTCGAACCATCACGATTGCGGAACGCGACATCCATGATTTGGCCGTTCCACGAGGTGGTACCGAATGAGGTGCTGGCGATGCGAATGGCTCCCGGCAGCACGAACCGGCTCAGGTGACCGAGGGCGTAGTACTCGGCATCCGGGGTCACGGTGCCGTCGGCGGCCACCGTGAGAATGCCGGTGCAGGTGCCGCATCCGCCCACATGCGGGCCGCCACTGGGATCCAAAGCGAGGTTCCAGTTGACGACGGACTTCGCCCAATTCCGGGTCGCCCCGATCTCCAGCGTGCGGGCGTCGAACTTGAGCGTGTCGGAGAACGTCTGCGTCGGGTCACTGGATTGGCTGCCCGAACATTCGGTGAAGAAGATGTCCTTGGTGGGGAACTGCTTATGCAGCACCGTCATCGCGCTCGGGTCCCCGTAGTAGCAGTGGTAGGCAGTTCCCGCTACGTACCGGCGGACATTCGAGGACAACACTTCCTGCGGATAGTTGTTGGTGTCCTGCACCTCGTTCGGCGGCGTGGTGGCGATATCGCCGGGATGCTCAGCCCAGTTGTGGTCGTACGCAAGGATTCTCGTGTGGAGTCCGGCGAGCCGCAGCATCGGGCCGAGTACGGCAATCACCTTCTCCTCTTGTGCTGCGGACAGATCCGTCCCGGGATAGCCCGACGGGGCGCGATTCTGCGGCTCGTTCTGGACCGACAGGTAGTCGATGGGGACGCCGGCCCGCTGGTAGGCCTGGACGAACTTCGCCAGATACAGCGCGTAGGAGAAGTAGATCTTCGGGTCGTTGATCAGCTGGCCGCCGACCAGGGAGCCACCGGTCTTCATCCACGCCGGCGGGCTCCACGGAGTGGCCATCACGGTGATGTGGTGATTGATCTGCCGTGCCTGACGCAGCAGTGGCAGGATCGCTTTCTCGTCATGCGCGATGGAGAAGTGCCGCTGTAGATAGTCGGTGGCGGCGGCGGGCAGGTCGTCGTAGGTGTATGCCGCGTCGGTGACGAAGTCGGAGGCACCGATCGGCTGCCGCAGGAAGTTCAGCCCGTCGCCGGTGCGCAGATCGAACAGCTGGCGCATGGTGGCATCCCGAGCCGTGCGCGAGAGTCCGGACAGCACCGTTGCGGTCGAGTCGGTGAGCGAGCCGCCGAATCCTGTCATCGTCTGGAAGGTCCGCGTGGGGTCGACGGTGATCGTCTCGTGCGCCGGCGCCGCCGCCCCGAACGAGACCGTCCCAGAGTCGGTGAGCTTGTGCTGTCCGTCCGGAGTGGTGATCCAGACATGGGCCGTCGGACTGGCCGGCCCGTGGTTGCCCGGCCGATCCTGGCCTGGTGACTTTGCTGACGCGGACGGCGCAGCCACGGCCAGCAGGAATAGGGCGCCCGCAGTGGCGACAACACAACCGCGGGTGACAGTGCGCGTGGTGAGCATTGCTGTCCTCTTCGTCGAGGTCGGTAATTCGGGTTGCAGGTGACCTGGGAACTGGTATCTCTTGTGCCGGCATGTAACAAACTGAAACACTGACAGTTGTTTCCGATACAAGAAGGGAACCAGTCGTGCATCAGACTGTCAATGGGAATGGCGAACCGATTAAGGCATCCGCGGTGAAACACGGGGCGAAAATCGAGTTGGTCGACCGATGAGCCGCCAGCTCGGCCGGGGTGCGACTGTCCGCGATGTTGCCGCAGAGACCGGCGTGTCCATCGCCACCGTGTCCCGGGTGCTCAACAACCGCGGACACGTCGCCCCGCACACCCGTGATCTGGTGCAACGGGCCGTTGCCCAACTCGGCGACCGCGCGCCGGGACCGCGCGCCGTTCCACCCGCCGCGCGGGACGGCGTCATATACCTGCGGTGCCCCTACCTGTTGACTGACTATTTCGGCCTGATCGTCTCATCCATCGCAGAGACACTGGAATTGCACGGCCTCCGACTGCTGCTCAATGCGGGCGAGACCGCACAGCACAGCGCCGTGCTGCCCACCCTGCCCGAGTTGCCTGGCATCAGCGGGGCCATTCTCGTGCTGCCACCCGAACCCGGCGACCAGCTGGCAGCGCTTCGCGCACATCGGTTCCCGTTCGTCGTGGTGGACCCTCGCACGCAGCTGCCCCCAGAGATTGCAGCGGTGTCCGCGGCGCACTTCGCCGGTGCCCGCAGTCTTTCAGCCCATTTGACCAGCCTCGGTCACCGACGCATCGCAGTGATCGCCGGTCCACGGAATTGGCTGGCCGGCCAAGCACGGCTGGCCGGCCACTCCTCCGCTCTGGCCGATGTCGGTGTACTGCCCGACGCCGAGCTGATCCGCCATGGCGAGCCCACCAGTGATTTCGGCTACCGGGCCGCCTGCGAACTGCTGGACCTGCCGAACCGGCCGACGGCGTTGATCGGATTCAACGACAAGGTGGCGGTGGGCGCCTTGGCTGCCGCTCACCAGTGGGGCCTGCGGGTGCCCGAAGACTTTTCCGTCACCGGTTTTGATGACATCGACCTGGCTCAGGCGACCCGCCCGATGCTGACGACTGCTCGTCAACCGCTGCAGGAGATGGGCCGCATCGCCGTTGGCCTGCTGGTCCGGCTGCTGGCCGGCCATCGCCTGGACGCGCTGCACGTCGAACTCGCCACCGAACTCGTCGTGCGCGGGTCCACCGGACCTGCGGCCCTCGGTTGACGGCATTCCGCGACGAGCTCCTAGCCGGCGTCGCTCGCGTACCTCACTGTCGGCGAGGCATTCTTGTTCGGTCTGGGCGATGTGGTCCAGCTGGCCCGGCGGCGTCCATCGTCAGGAACTCGCCACCGCCGAACGCTCGAGCAGCCGGCGCAGCTCCACCGCTTGCTCGCCATGATCACCAGAAGTTCGGACGGGCCGGGCCTCACGCTCGCGCGGGGTACCGCGGGACAGGCCGGCCGCGATCGTGTAAAGCGAACCTGTGCCCGGGCGTGGCCACGATGGTCAGAGAGGTGATCAGGAAGGTCACGCTCATGCCCGGTTACTACGGCCTACTAGGTCAACCTAACCGTCGCAGATATCTAGCGTTGCCATCTTCTGACATCGATGTCATACTGATCCTGATATCCATGTCAGACATCCGAGTCATGAGAGTTCGGGTGCTGGTGGTTCGAGAGGTTGGTTGGTATGGGTGTGCGTGAGGTGGTGGTGACTTCGCCGGGGCAGGTGGAGTTGGTCGATGCGCCGTCGCCGGTGGCTGCTGCCGGTGAGGTGGTGGTCCGGATGAGCGCGGTCGGGATCTGCGGGTCGGATGTGCACGCTTCCCACGGTAGGCATCCATTTGTGTCGTTGCCCTATCACCCGGGTCATGAGGTGGTGGGCGCGGTTGACAGCGTCGGCGCCGGCGTGGATGTGGCGGTGGGTGCGCGGGTGGTGGTGGAGCCGATTCTGGCGTGCGGGCATTGCAAGTACTGCTTGGACGGTCGGTACAACCTGTGTTCGACGATGGTGTTCTTCGGTTGCACCGCCCCGACCGGTGGGATGGCGGACGCATTCGCGATTCCGGCTGATCGGCTGGTGCTGGTGCCGGAGGACCTGGACGATCGGCAGGCGGCGTTGATCGAGCCACTGTCGACGCCGGTGCATGCGACGCGGCTGGCCGGGCCGGACTTGTCGGATAAGTCGGTGGCCATTTTGGGCTCTGGCACGATCGGTTTGCTGACGTTGGCCGCGGCCCGGCTGCACGGTGCGGCGCGGATTGCGATGACTGACACCCTCGCGTCGAAGCGGGATCTGGCGTTGAAGTTGGGCGCGGACGCGGTGTTCGATTCCGCGGCCCCTGGTGTCGTCGAGGCGGTGCGAGCCGATTTGGGTACCAGCGCGGACGTGGTTTTCGACTGTGTCGCGGTGCAGGCGACGGTTGATCAGGCGATTGGGATGGCGGTCAAGGGCGGCACCGTGGTCGTGGTCGGGGTGCCGGCCGGGCCGGTGACCGTGCCGCTCCCGGAGATCCAGGACCTGCAGGTGCGGATCCAGGGCAGCGCGACCTACACCCGGGACGACTACGCGGAGTCGATCGCGATGCTCCAGCAGGGTTTGGTCCGGCCGGCCGATTTCATCACCGCAGAGTTCCCGATCGACCAGGCCGCGGAGGCGTTCGCCGAGGCGTCGAGCGGTCGCCACGTCAAGGTGTTGCTCCGTGCCTCCACCGTCTGATTCACCGGGAAGATCCGCTGCAACGGCGGCGGGGAGGGTGCCGACGATGCGGGACGTGGCCGATCGGGCCGGCGTGTCGGTCAAGACCGTGTCGCGGGTGGTGAACAACGACCGCTACATCTCCGCCGACGTCCGCGGGCGGGTTGAAGAGGCCGTCGCAGCGTTGGGTTATGCGGTGGACACGGCGGCCCGGATGTTGCGCAGCGGGCGGGACACCGCGCTGGGTGTTGCGGTGCCGAGTTTGGGCGACCCGTTCTTCGCCGAAATTGTGCAGGGCATCGAGTTCCGGGCCCGCGCTCAGGGCATGTCGATCTTGGTGACCAGCCTGGGTGAGACGGCTCAGCAGGAACGGGCCGCGGTGGAGGGGCTGCTGCTGCGCCGTATCACCGGGCTCATTGTGGCCCCGGTCAGCGAAGATCACAGCTACCTGCAGCCCTGGGTGGGCCGGGTGCCAGTGGTGTTCATCGACCGGCCGCCGCAGCACCTGGTCGCCGACAGCGTCATCGAAGACGATGAGGCCGCCGCCGCCGCTGCGGTGGAGCAGCTAGTGGGGGCCGGGCACCGAAGGATCGCCGTGCTCGTTCCGGAGCCGGCCGCGGTGACCGTGCAGCGGCGGGTGCGGGGCTACCGCAGCGCGTTGACCGCCGCCGGCCTTCCACTCGAAGATGCCTTCGAGGTGGCCGTGCTTGATTCGGATGAGGCTGCCAGAGCGGCGTTGACCCGGCTGCTTGACGGGGCCGCGCCGCCGACGGCGTTGCTGCTGGCCAGCAGCGCCGTGGCGACCCGCGTGGTCCCGGCCACCCATCAGCTGCGGCGAACCGATCTGGCGATGATCAGCTTCGGCGATTTCCGGATGGCCAGCTCGCTGCAGCCGTCGATATCCGCGGTCGACCAACAGCCGTCCGCGCTGGGCCGGGCCGCCGCCGACCGCGTGTTCCGCCGCCTGAACAAACCCGAACCGGCACTCAATCGCAGCGTGCTGCTGCCCATCGCGTTCATCGACCGGGAATCCGGCCGGCTCCCACCTCCCGGCGCGGCCACATCCCGGAACGTCGGTCCTGGCAAGACAATGAGACGGCGTGCCGTCTAACACTTGAGACCACGATTCACCGTGTGGCAGTAGCGAGCGGCCACCGCCTTCAAACACTTGGCTGCCGCTAGGGAATTGGCCGCGGCCACCGCCGGGTATCGCGAACGGCGCAGCGTCACTCCACCAACGAAAGGCCGAAAGAGGGACCACCCAATGACCGTCAACAGGGAATCGAGGAGCGCGCAGCCCGCGTCATCGGCGGCGCGGTCGGGCATCTCACCCTCGCCCCCGCCCGTCATCGATGCGTCGGTTCTTGGCGACCTGTGTACACGGATCGGCAAGTTCCGCCTGGTCGATCTGCCAGCGGCCCACGGGTGGTCGCTGGGCGTGGACCCTGCCTATCTGAAGGACCTGCTCGCTACCTGGGTTGACGACTACGACTGGCGGGTGGTCGAGGATCGGGTGCGGTCGCTGCCCTGGGTGGTGGCTGGACACCCGGACACGCCCATACGGGCCATACAGCAGCGAGCGGCGACCGAGGATGCCGCCACCGTCGTCCTGCTCCATGGTTGGCCCGACTCGATCTTGCGGTTCGAAAAAGTCCTACCGATGCTCACCGACGTCCACGTCGTCGTCCCCGCTTTGCCGGGCTACCCGTTCGCGCTGCCATCCGTCAACCCCGGCATGTCAGCTGCGGCGATGGCCACCGCCGTAGCAGCCGCGATGGCCGACCTGGGTTACGACCACTACGTGGTCTCCGCAGGCGATGTCGGAACCGACGTAGCCGAAGCGCTGGCCGCCCGTCACCCGGAGCAGGTAGTCGGTCTGCACCTGACCGACCTGTCACACCACCACGCCTTGAACGATCCGCCCGCGGATCTGTCAGCCGCCGAAACGGCGTACCTGGAGCGCGTTCATCGTTGGCACACCGCTGAAGGTGGGTACAACCACCAGCAGTCGACCATGCCCAACACCCTGGCGATCGGGCTCGGCGATTCACCAGCAGGGCTGGCCGCCTGGATCGTCGACAAGCTCTACCGTTGGTCTGACTGCGGCGGCGACCTCGAGACAGTGTTCACCCGCGGCGACGTACTCAACTGGATCACCGCGTACTGGGTCACCGGCACCATCGGCACGTCCTTCGCCCCGTACGCAGACCGCGAACCTCCACCCGGGGCCATCGACGTACCCACGGCGTTCACCCTGTTCCCAGCCGACATCGTCAACGCGCCGAGGGAGTTCACCGCCCGCTTCGTCAACGTCCAATCGTGGGTCGAAGCGTCGGGTGGGGGCCACTTCGACGCTTGGGAAAGACCAGCGGATTACGTCGCAGGCATCCGCGCGGCACTGGCACACCGCAGAATGTGACGGCGCCGCCGACCGCGCGCGGGTCTCAACAGCAACCGGCAACTAGGACAGGATTCAGGCGGCGGCGCGGCTGGTCGCGTTGGGTATCCCGGTGCTGGTGACCGTCGTCTACGCCGCCCATCAGGCGGTGACATCGGCCGCGATCGGTGCGAGGGCATTGTTTGCGTTCACGCTGCCCGTCTCGGTCGCCCGCAAATTGTTCGACGACCCGTCCACCACCGGTGTAGGCGCTCCTGGCGGTGGACCCGGCGACCACGCGCACGATGACCAGGTCGGCGCCCATCTGTCACCACCCCGTCTGACAAGGGTGTCAGAGTCGTTTACGTTTACCCTGACGCCTGACAACGATGACATAGTGTGCCACTCGGTATCCCACTTTTCGGAGGACCTCATGAAGGCTGTTGTGTACGACGCCCCGACCATCTACCAGATAACCGAGATTCCGACCCCGGAACCCGGGCCGGGCGAGGTGCTGATCAAGGTGATCCAGGTCGGGGTGTGCGGCACCGACCTGCACATCCACCTCGGCGAGTTCGGCGCCCGCTTCCCGCTGATCCCCGGCCACGAGATGGTCGGCACGGTGTCCGCGATCGGTGACGGCGTGACCCGGGTCGCCGTCGGCGAGCAGGTCACCGTCAACCCCAACGTGCCGTGCCAACGGTGCGACTACTGCATGTCCGGCCGCACCATCCTGTGCGGGAACGGTCAGGGGCTCGGCGCCAACGTCAACGGCTTCTTCGCCGAATACGCCTGCGTCCCTCAAGGTTTGGTCTTCTCGGTCGAGGGCCTGCCGATCGACGCGGCCGTCTTCTCCGAACCGACCGCCTGCGCGATGCACGGGCTGGAAACGCTGCAGGTTCGGCCCGGCGCCACCGCCCTGGTCATCGGCGCCGGCCCGACCGGGCAGCTATTGGCCCAGCTGATCGCTAGCGGCGGCGCCTCCGCCGTCACCGTGGCCGGCCCCACCCAGGAAAAGTTGGACACCGCTCTGGCGTTGGGGGCCACGCGAACCGTGCTGATCAACAGGGGCGACCCGGACGGCAACATCGCCCTGCTCCGCGACGCCGCCGGCGCCGACGGCGGCTACGACATCGTGGTCGAAGCGACCGGCGCGGTCGAGGTCGGCAACATCTGCGTTCCGCTGACCCGCAACGGCGGCACCGTCCTGATCTACGGCGTCAGCAAAGAGGCGGACCTGGTGCAGTTTTCGCCCTACGACGTTTTCCGGCGGGAGATCACCATCAGAGGCTCCTTCGCCGAGATGACATCCTTCGGCGCCGCCATCGCCGCGCTACGGGCTGGCCGGGTGAGGACCGACAACATCATCACCCACCGCTTCCCGCTCCAGGACTACGGACAAGCGCTGGATACAGTGGCCAACAACTCCAACGCCCACAAGGTCATCATCGTCATCTGACCCCGCGACGCCCGCCACCTCGCCCTCCCACCTACGGAAGCGGATCAGTCGACAGCATGAGCAGCGCAACGACTTTGCTCGGTATCGACCTGGGGACCAGTTCGGTGAAGGTGGTACTCACCGACTTCGCCGGAGCGGTGCTGACTCAGGCCTCGGCCGAGTATTCGGTCGAGCGTCGGCACCCGGGATGGGCCGAGACCGACCCGCACCGCTGGTGGCGGGCGATCGAGTCTGCGGTGGCGCAGGTGCTGGCCGCGATACCGGGAAGGGCCCCGGCCGGCATCGGCCTGTCCGGCCAGATGCACGGCGTTGTCCTGTGTTCCGCCGACGGCGCACCGGTCCGCCCGGCCGTGCTGTGGGCCGACGCCCGCGCCGAGGCTGAACTCGACGTCTACCGCGCACTGCCCGATGATGTCAGATCCCGGCTGGCCAACCCGCTCAGCCCGGGCATGGCCGGACCCGAATTGGCTTGGTTGCACCTACACGAACCGGACGTGGTGGCCCGGGCCCGGTGTGCCCTGCAACCAAAGGACTGGATCAGGGCCCGGTTGATCGGCGAGTTCGCGGCCGAGCCGAGCGATGCCTCGGCCACCCTGCTGTACGACGTGCTGGCTCAGGACTGGGACGAGGACATCGTCGTCGCGGTGGGTATCCGGCGTGAACTACTGCCGCCGGTACTGCCGTTCGCCGGAGCCACGGCCGGTGTGCTGCGGCCGCGGGCAGCGGCCGAGCTCGGATTGCCGGCCGGGATCCCGGTGGCGGCCGGAGCCGGCGACTCGGCCGCCGCGGCCCTGGGCTCCGGAGTCCTCGACAAAGGAACGGTGCAGCTGACCATCGGCACCGGCGTGCAGATCGTTACCGTCGTGCACGCCCCGACCGCGCAGTCGGTCGCCGACCGGCTCGATCCGGTGACCCACCTCTACCGCAGCGCGACCCGTGGCGGCTGGTACGCCATGGCCGCCGGGCTGACCGGCGGCCAGAGCTTGGACTGGGTGCGCAGGCTGCTCGGGGCCGACTGGGCCGAGTTGTATACGGCGGCCGACCGCGGCCCGCAGGAGGGAGACCCGATCTTCCTGCCGCACCTGGTCGGAGAGCGAACCCCCTATCTGGACACGCAGCTGCGGGGGTCCTGGACCGGGCTGGATCCACGGCACGACCGGAACGCGCTGCTCTACTCCGCATTGGAAGGCGTTGCCTTCGCGGTCGCCGACGGCCTGGACGCCCTGCCCGGCGTGCCGCCCACCGGTCGGGAACTGCGCCTGGCCGGCGGCGGCACAACACAGCCCGCCTGGCGGACGCTTCTCGCAGATGTGCTCGATGCCCGACTGCACGCGGTCGACGTGCCCGGCGCCTCAGCCCGCGGCGCCGCGCTGCTCGCCGCCCAGGCTGCAGGACTGCTCTCCGACGCCGAACTGGTCGAGGTGGCCCGTCCGCGCACCACCCTCATCGCCGCCCCCGGTTCAGGTGCGGACGCGCTCCGGGAACGCCGCCTGCTCTACCTGACCACTTTGCAAGCCCTGCGCCCCCCTCGTCCTCAGTCACCGATCTGAGAAGGCATCGCACACGACGAGCCGCGGGTTGGCACCCTCGGTATGGCGACGGCAGCCGTTCCAGACCAGCAGCCGGTGGGGGCGCATTGGAGATGGTGTCGAGTGGACTGTGCCCAAACCGGCCCGCGGTACGGATCCCGGCTAGGCGGCGTGTTTCGCGGACGGCATCGGCGCGCGCAGGGCGATGATCGCGGCGAAGCGCGAGGCGGTCATCGGACTGCGGACACCGGCGAGATCGACGACACCGTACTCCGCCGCGTTCAGCACCGCCTCGATATCGAAGAGCTACGACTCAGCGACGTCGAGGTCGAGGTCGAGGTCGAGGTGCGCGACTTCGAGACGTTGGCCAGTCGAATCGGTGCACCGCGAGGGGGAGGTTCGACCGGGAAGGGGAAGGTCTAGCTCTTCCGTTGGGCCAGGACTTGCTCTCGCAGGATGTCGGCGTGCCCTGCGTGCTGGGCGAGCTCACGCAGCACTTGCAGGTACAACGCCCACACCGGACGCTCGCCTCGACCGTCGACGACGACAGAGAGGTGGAGCTGCCCGGCTGCCTGCCGGGAAGCTTCCGCTCGAGCTTCGTAAGCCGCAGAGACCGATGCCACGGTGTCGGCCCGTCTCAGGGTAAACGAGCGGTCGGGGGTCGTGGCGATGCCAATCTCCGCGTAGGAACGGCCGGTCAGAGCCTGGTCAAACCAGACCCCTTCCACGTAGGTAACGTGCTTGACCAGCCCGAGCAGCGTGGTCTTCGAGGGAACCAGACGTGAGCGTGCTTCCTCCTCCGACAGCCCTTCCAGGGCGGCAAGCAGAGCGTGTCGGTACTCGCCAAGAAGATCGTCGAGACGCTGTCGTAGATTCTCGGTCCAGCTAGTGAGGTCCGCACTCGAACTCATCGGAGCATAGTAGAACAGGCTGAGGTCTTGGACGGGTCGACCCGTCAGTCACCGGCGAGCAGGAGCGTCCCAGAAGCCGACCCTTCACCGGCACACCCGACGTCCCACGGCCGGCGTGGCATGTGTGTGGGGTGTTGCCCTGAGTCTTAGCTTACGGCGGCGTGAGGTCAGGTCCCGCCTCGCCAGATGCAGGCGCTGCCCTGGTCCTTCGTCGTTGGTGGAGCTGAGGGGATCCCCTACTGACTCGCTGCGCGCGCCAGCGGGGGCCC